>NZ_JAMYUS010000006.1:0-324790 GCF_040323255.1 Mesorhizobium sp. M0052
CCCGCCCCCCCCACCCTCCTCCTCTCACCCCCCCGCGGCTGGGGGGGGGTGTTTGTGTGCTCTCCGCCGTGGCGGCGGGGCCCCCCCCGACCGTCCATCACATCCGCCCGATTGCCTGCTTGCCGGAGGCGGCGACCGTGGGTTTCATGAGCGCCTTCCCCCACTCCGTCGCCGCTTCGCGGCGCCACCTCTCCCCTCCGGAGGGAGAGGAAAAGAGGCTAGCTCGCCAGCCGATACACCAGGCTCACACGTCCATCCGAAAGCGCCTCGGCCTTGCGCAGTTCCAGTCCGTGCCGGGCGTGCACCGTGCCGAACAGCGCCTTGCCGTCGCCGGCGAGCAGCGGGTAGACGATGAGCCGCATTTCATCCACTAGCCCCGCCTCGATCAGGCTGGCGGTGAGGCGGGCGCCGCCCATGAGGTAGATGTCCTTGCCGGGCTCGCGCTTCAGCGCCGCGATGTCGTCGAGGCTGCGCAGCAAGCGCGTGGAGGCCCAGGCTGCCGTCGTCATGGTGTTCGACAACACATAGTGCGGGGTTTTCGCGGCAAAGCGCGCCCATTCGAGTTCGGCCGGGTCGACCAGTCTGCCGGTCATCGGCAATGGCTGGTCCGGCTCGTTCTGTTGGATCGCGCTCCAGTAGCGCTCATAACCGGCATACATGACGCCGCCGAGCAGGCAGGCGTCGATCTCAGGCATCAGGCCGTATTCCTCCGACCAGTTGTCGACCCAGTCGGCGAAGCCTTCGGGGCCTTCGATCTTGCCGTCGATGGAGATCTTCATTCCGGTGATCAATTTACGCATGACTTCCTCCTTCGGGCTTGCGGGATGCAAGCACGTTGCCTGGTTTCACTTCCGATGACGCGCCGCGGTATCTGGCGAAGGCGCGTGTTTCGCCGGCCCTTGCGCCGGCATCCGGCGCAAGGGATCGATGGTGCCCGGTTGGACCGGGCGATGCGTTAGGTCAGGTCAGGCCGGCAGGCGCCGGTCGTATTCCGCCACGATACGGCTAAAGCTGTCCCAGAACGGTTCGGGCTTCTCGGCCGCCACGCGGGCAACCAGGAGGTCGAGATGCACGTGCCAGCCTGCGGCATGCATCATCAGGCTCGAGCGGTCCGGCAGGCGGCGGTGGACCAGGGTGAGCAGAACGTCGTCGCCGCGCTGCGCCAATTCGAAGGTGACATTGCCGCTGCCGTTCCAGGTGATGGTGAGCTTGCGCGGCGGATCGCACTCGACGATCTGGTTGTGCATCCGCTGCTCGCCGCCACTGAAGCTGGCCGGCCTGTCGCCGGGCGGATCGGTCAGTTCGTCGTTGCGCCAGACCAGCTCGAAGGAAGAGCCTTCCTCCATCTCCATGTCGCCGGCCGCCAGCCATTTGCGGCGCAGATCGCTCTGCGTCAGATATTCCCAGACGCGCTCCCTGGTTCCGGGCAAAAGCCGTTCGATCCTCAAAGTGGCCGGCTGGATCAGCTGGGCGTAGCCGTCGAAGCTGTTCATCTGGTTCATCGGTCGTCTCCCTTGGAAGGTGTTGGCCTGGGTGATTCCGGCTTCGATGGTTCTGGATTTGCCGGTGCCGGCGTTGTCTGCGCTGCCGGCGTTTTGCGCCCCGCCTCCTCGCGCAAAAGCTGTTCGAGCACATCGAGGCGGCTGTTCCAGAAACGCGCGTATTGGCCGAGCCACTGATAGGCGGTGGCCAGCGGGCGGGCCTCGAGGCGGCAGACATGGGTGCGCCCGCGCACTTCGCGCCGGATCAGCCCGGCATGCTCCAGCGCCTTGATGTGCTTGGAGGCGGCGGCCAGCGACATGGCAAAGGGTTGAGCCAGCTCGCTCACCGTACGCTCGCCGCCGGCGAGGTGGTTAAGCATGTTCCGGCGCGTGGCATCGCCAAGGGCGTGAAAAACCTGGTCCATCTGGGGCGCCTCTAATTCAACCATGTAGTTGAATATAGAGGCGAGATTTTAGATAGTCAACTAGTTGGTTGAATGTTTTTTGGGGAGAGGCGCTGGCCCCCTACCTCCCCCTTGTGGGGAGGTCGGACCGCAGGTCCGGGTGGGGGTGCTTGGCGCAGGCGAGCGCGAGGAGCGCAATCTCCCCCCTCGTGGGGGAGATGTCCGGCAGGACAGAGGGGGGCGCGAAGGATCGCTACGTCTCAGCGAATCCAGATCTTTGGCAAAGCCGTTGCTACATGTAATCGACAGGCCAGCGGGACAGCGCCCCCCTCTGGCCTGCCGGCCATCTCCCCCACAAGGGGGGAGATCAGCAGCTTCAATCTCACCCGGCCATGGCCAGCGGCACTGCGCTCTTGTTGGGGATCTGGATGTCGATCTCCAGCGTCGACATGGTCTCGCCGCGGTCCATCGAGACTTGCAGATAGTCCTGGTCGATCTGCACATGCTTGGCGATCACCGCCATGATCTCCTCGCGCAGGATGGAGACGAGATCGGGCTGGCTGCGGTTGCGGCGCTCATAGGCGAGAAGCACTTGCAGCCGTTCGCGCGCCACCGGCGCGCTGGTGCGCCGCTTGAAGATGTCGAGCAGGTTCATGCCGCCCTCCTTCCCAAAAGACGATCGAGGAAGCCCTTGCGCTCGAAGGGCACGATGACCGGCAGCTGTTCGCCCTCGAGCCGCTTGGCCGCGTCGATGTAAGCCTTGGCAGCGGCATTGAGCGGCTCCGACAGCGTCACCGGCGAACCGAGGTTGGAGGCGCGCAGCACATCCTGGCTCTCGGGAATGATGCCGAGCAGCGGCACCGACAGGATCTCCAGCACATCGTCGATCGACAGCATTTCACCGCGCGCGGCGCGTCCCGCATCATAGCGCGTGACCAGCACATGCTTGGCGATCTGCTCGCCCTCCTCGGCGCGCAAGGTGCGGGAATCGAGCAGGCCGATGATGCGATCGGAATCGCGCACCGACGACACCTCCGGATTGGTGACGATGACCGCCTCGTCGGCAAAGCGCATGGCGAGCTGCGCGCCGCGCTCGATGCCGGCCGGGCTGTCGCAGAAGACATAGTCGAACACCGAGCGCAGCTTGCCGATGACCTCGGCGACGCCCTCCTCGGTCAGCGCATCCTTGTCGCGCGTCTGCGAGGCCGGCAGCAGGAACAGCGTTTCCACCCGCTTGTCGCGGATCAGCGCCTGCGACAGCTTTGCCGAGCCCTGGATGACGTTGACGAGGTCGAACACCACGCGCCGTTCGGCGCCCATGATCAAATCGAGGTTGCGCAAGCCGACATCGAAATCGACCAGCGCCACCTTCTTGCCGGTCTTGGCGACAGCCGCCCCTAGTGCCGCGGTGGAGGTCGTCTTGCCGACGCCCCCCTTGCCCGAGGTGACCACCACTACCTTGCCCATCAATAAAGCCTCCGTTGTTGTTCGTTTTGTCGTTGGTCGGGCGAGCGCATTAGCTGAAAGGGGCGATGCGCAGCATGCCGTTGTCGAGAAATGCCTGCACGGGCTTGCCCCGGACTGACGGGTCCATCTCCTCGGCGGTGCAATACCAGCCATCCACCGACAGAAGCTCGGCCTCGTTCCTGCGGCAGAAGACGCGGGCGGCGGTGTTGCCCTGCGCACCTGCCGAAGCGCGGCCGCGCAGCGTGCCATAGACATGGATCGAGCCGGTGGCGACGATCTCGGAGCCGGAGGCGACGGAGCCGAGCACGATGACATCGCCATGCGGATGGAAGATGAGCTGGCCCGAGCGGATCGGCGAGCGGATCATCAACGTGCCGGCGTCCGGCGTGGCAATCTTGGGGTCATGCGACGGCTTTGCATCGCCCGCAGGTTTCAAATCGCCAGCCTTCAAATCGCCGGCCTCTGCCTTGATGTCACCGGCCGCCTTCATGTCGCTTAAGGCAGTGGCGTCCTCCGCCCTGCCCGCCTTGCGGCTCGGCTGCAGCAGCCCGTCGGTGGTTGCCTCCTTGGCGCCGACCAGCACCGGCGGCAGATGCGCGCCAAACTCTGTGCCGCCATCGAGCTCCATGGCATAGATGCGGATGCCGCGCTGGCCGAGCAGGTCGACCAGCGCTTCGATGGCGACGACATCCGGCTTCAGCACGTTCAGATCGAGCACCACCGGGCGCCCGGCGAAATAGCCCGGCGAGTTGCCGACCCAGCGATCCAGGCTCTCCAGCCACACATCCAACGGCGCCTCCGGCGTCAGCGTGAAAGCGACGAAGGAGCGGGCGCGAAAGCGAATGGATTTGGCCTCGAGGGGAGCGGCAAAGGTCACGGCGGGCGATTCCTTACTGAGAGGTAAACGCTAGCGGTGGTATGGTTAATGAAAGGTTAACGGGAGGGGAGTGAAGGCGGTTGAAACGGACGGCCTTTTGCGAGCCGACGGTCTGCAGCGCATAGGCAATGTCGTCGGAATATTCGACAATCCTTGGCGCAAACTGCCGCATTGCGGTCACGTGGAAATTCGTAGCTAAGCCCGGAAGAATCCTGATAGCTAGGAAAAGAAATTAACTTATTCGTTCGGTCGCCCAAACTGGAATCAGCTGACTTGAATATCCCAGATATTAATTTCCGCAATATCCGCAAACATCGGAGTTCTCAAAACGATGGGTTTGAGGAGCTTACCCGCCAATTGGTGCTCGCAGATCCTCCGGAAAATTATGCGTCAATCGAAAGTCGCGGGCCTGGAGCTGACGGAGGGGTTGAGATACTGGTCAAGTTTACCGACGGTCGTATTTGGGGCTGGCAAACTAAATACTTCCCTGGTTCATTTGCGGCCTCTGAGATTGCACAGCTCAAGAAATCGTTTAGCGCCGCACTAGCGAATTTTCCCAAATTGGAACGTTACTATGTCGCAGTTCCCAGGAATTTCTCAGGGCATGCCGAAGGGGACGATGACACACAGACAAAGAATTGGAACCGCTTCAAGGAATGGTGCGGCCACGAAACTTCCGCGCTAAACAGATCAGTTTCAGTTATCCTTTGGGATGAAAGCTATTTTGTCAGTAAGTTGCAACGCAATGACGCAATATATTCAGGAATGCGGCTTTATTGGTTTGATCAGAATGTTCTGGACATTGATTGGTTCCAACACCAGCTGGCTAGGTCATTTGCTTATATCGGAAAGCGCTATCGCCCCGACGATCATGTCGAAGTCAGAATAGGCAATACGATCCGCGTATTGCGCCGAGATGGTAACTTTGAAGGTCGTTTACTGCGCGTTTCGCAAGGCGTGGCTGGTGCGATAGCCGTCCTTCAATCGCTCGCAAATTCGGATGGCGTGACCGACGCTTTGAAGGAGTATAGCGCGAAATTATCAAAACTTCTTGACGAAGTTAGCCGCTCCTTGGCGGGAAGCGATGGCAGGGATTTATACGCTAGTCAGCTGTCGGAGAATTTGCGCAAAATTGCTGAGATCGACAATCAAGACCCATCGCTGCGAGCCCTGACAAACGCCCAATACGAACAACATGAGAAACTCGATCCGGAGACCGGCAAGACGAAGTACAACTTCGTATACGCTGACGGGGTGCGTGGAAGACTAAGTGATCTCGTTACCAAGATCGGAGAGGCAGCCTCTGAGTTTTCGCCGCCGGAAATCAAATTGCTGCAGCAACCCACTTTGCTGGTGGACGGAGAAGCAGGGATCGGAAAATCTCACCTTCTCGCCAATGAAGTGGAAACGCACCTAGGAAATGGGGCGCCTGCGCTATTTGTTCCGGCCAGGGTCCTAGATCATGGCGACAGACCGGAACAGGATTTGTTGCGGTACCTAGATATCGGCGATCTCAGATTCGAGACCTTCCTAGCAGCGCTCCATAGCGCCGCACTCGCAAATGGCAGTCCGGCTTTCATTGTAATCGACGGCATAAATGAAAGCTTGTTTGCAAGGGGATGGGAAGCCGGCTTGCCGAGCCTCATTGCGCAAATCAAGAAATTCAACCGCATTGCGCTTTGTGTCTCCATCCGCTCCTCCTATCGAGAACTCTGCATACGTCCCGGGTTGAACATTTCCCAGATTTCACATCACGGATTTAGAGGTCATTTAGGAGAGGCGGCAAAAGAATATCTTGACCGAAACGGCATCGAGCGGCCCTCCGCTCCGATATTCGGTTTGAACGAAATCCTCTACAATCCGCTGTTCCTTTCGACTGCTGTGGATTTCATGAAAGCCAAGGGCCTAGTCTCGTTTCCACGAGGCATGGACTCCATTGCAACACTGATATCGTTTTGGCTTGGCGCGGTTGAGCAAAATCTGATCACGAAGGGGTTCGATCGTATTTCCCTAAATGATGGGAAGATTCATCGGATAATGATGAATATTTCGTCGGAGATGGCTGCAACCAGAAGTGAGTACGTCGCATATGAATTAGCGTACAAGATTTGCGAAGATGTTGTTAATCTCGCCTCTCCGGCAAAAGAGAGTGAGCGGCTGTTACCACGTCTGATAGACGAGGGCCTTTTTTTGGACTTCCCCTCGGCCGATTCAGAGAACGGAAAGCGTGTATCTTTTGGATTTCAAAAGTTCGGTGATTACTTCGTTGCTGACGCGATAATTAGAGATTGCAAGACCTTGGAAGGCTTGGCAACAGAACTGAAGGCCAGTGGAAAATTCGAGCATCTTTTTTCGGAGGAACGATTCTATGAGTTTGCCGGGCCGCGCATCGCACTTCTTGCTCTTACTCCTGCCCGGTTTGGGCGAGAACTGCCCTTAATAGAAGAAAATTTTCTTGAAAATGTTCGCATCTCGATAGAAGAATTCGTGTCATCGCTGTCATGGAGACAGGGTAGAGACATATCAGAGGAAACAGTAGGCCTGCTCGAACGGCAGAGGCAGAGAAAAGGAAAAAGGGGACCATCGATAGATGATTCTGAGTGGTTTGACCTACTTCTCGAGATGGCACCATTGTCAGACTGCCCCCTCAATGCATCTTACTTGAAGAAGCAATTAGCGTCATTACCGCTTGGGGAACGAGATGCTAAATGGTCAGTCTATCTGGTCGGGAAAACCGAGACCTCTGACGACGATTGGCCAGCAGTACAGCAACTGATCGACTGGGCCTGGGTTGCTCCAAAATCCGAAATTGAAGCGGAAAAGATTCATCAGGTGGCGACAGCACTCGCTTTGATGACCTCGACCATAGATAGAGAATTACGAGATTGTGCGACCAAGGCTTTGGCAAGCTTGCTCGTTAAGTTCCCCGAAGAGATTTCCATACTGATAGAAGAGTTCTCCGACTGGGACGATCCCTACGTCCGAGAGCGCATCTTGGCCGCCGCTTCGGCTGGTGTCCTCTATTGCGAAGACATAGGGTTTCTGAAAGCCGCCGCGCTCGCAGCCGACCGCATGGTTTTCGGTAAGCGCCCAGTGGAGCGCCACGCTTGGATACGACGCTATGCGCAAATCATCGTCGACCATGCAGCATTTAATAAAGTCGGCGTTGCTGACGAACTGGTATCGAGGTCCGCTCCGCCATATTCGTCAGAGGCTATAACTGACTGGCCGTCTCTGGAGAAGATTGCACCATACCATGAAAGCGCTAGGTCGATCTTCAGCTCAGTTGTCGGCTACATCAGAACACCCTTTGATGGGAAAGCACCTATGATGGCCGGAGACTTCGGTCGTTATACCATGGGCGGAATTGACAACAGTTTCTCGGCGGTTGCTCGGGGAGAACACCCCCCGCTGACTCGCAAGGAGGAGATACGACTCTTCTGGAGCAAGGTTGCGGTCCTCGGCCCAAGCGCTAAAAAAACCCATGCCGAACTCGCCCGATTATCTGATCAGCAGGAAGTGAACAGGTTCTCAGATTTTATGGAATCTGAAGATACCAACCAAGAAAATAATGGAAAGTTTCTTGAAGAGCTTTACGCGGAGACCGAGGGTTCACTTTTAAAATTATTACCCGAGGAACTAGAGGAAGAATACCAACGCCTTGAGCCGCTATCCAGATTCAGAGAGAATGGAATACCGATGTTTCCGCTCTTGAAGGGTCAATGTTGGGTTTTCAGTCGAACGCTAGAACTTGGTTGGCAGCAATCTCTACACGAGGAGATCGAAACGAAGCGCTTGAGGTACTCTCATGGTAGGCATGACCATCAGGTGGAGAGAATTGGGAAAAAGTACCAGCACATCGCGTTTGCCGAGCTAGTTGGCTATCTTGCTGACCACCATTGGTATGTCGACTGGGAGAAGAAACCGAGCGCTCTAATTCTGCTTGAGAATTTCGAACGTGCAGATATCGATGCCACGTATTTGAGCGGCTCATTTAGCAAGCCCGCTGAGACCTACATGCCGAAAGTAATGCGTGTACCGGACATGGCTTTTGTTCCTGGCAGCCCCGAAAGTAATAAGGCTTGGACAAAAAATTTGGACGATATTCCGCACCCGTCACAATTTCTCATGCAATTCGATGAGGGCGGGCAACAATGGTGTTTACATCGTAGCTTTCGCAGAAGCCCCGATTACATGAAAGGCTTTGAGTCGGGTGATCCATTCAGAAGCGCCCAGTATGGGATAGAACTCATTCTCGTCCATCAGGCAGACTTGGGCAAATTGGTGAAATTGACAACCAAAATCTTAAATAAGAATAGCCATGACGTGTTCGATGGCGGTTGGTCTGCACCCTCTCTCTTCGGCCAGCGGAGTTTCAGACACCAAGCTTCGACTCCGACGTTTTCTTTGCCGTATGAAGTAGCGAATTTCAAATTTGGGCGAATAGCCGAGGGCTTTTCACCCAAATATAGCGAATTCGATAGGAGTGGTGTTTCAGGAGAGACAGATTTCTCGACGCCTCATCCCGCATTGCTTGGGGAACTGAAGCTCCGACCCAAGGATGGGTGGTCGAATTTCTTTGTAACGGAGGACGGATCTCCTGCATTCTCTGATGCTCCAGAATTTTTAGCTGGTATTGCGGTTATTCGAAGCGATCTCATCGAGAAGTTTGCGAACAGCCACGATTTGAAGGTCGTTTGGAGGGTTTGGGTCGAAAAAGATGGTGGCTTAGGAACCAATCATCTCGGAGCGAGAGATGATCAGTTTGCGCGTAACGACTTTATTGGCTTCTATTTCAAAGAAGATGGCGAGTGGCGAGGAAAATTGATCCCATTTCGAACTTAGATCTTTTTTGCCTCACCCGCGCGCAAATGAGCTATCTTTTGTTAGCCGCCCTCACCTCTCGTCGATCCACTTAAAATACTGTGCCCTGCTTAGTTCTGCTTCTACCGTTACGCAAGCGTGGCAAAAAATTGCGGTGCTTGCCAATTTTATCGTCTTCCTTGCGCGAATAGAGGCAGTATCTTCCACTTTGAGTTTGCGGATCATCGCTCCCTACCTGATCAGGATTTCACCCGCCTTTTGTTCGCAATCCCCCGCGCCGCCTGCTCCACCGCGGCGCGGTCCGTGCCCAGCCTGTCGATCAGCTCCTGCGCCTCATCGCCCGATATGCCGGTGCGCACGGCGAGTTCCTCGACGGTCAGGACGTCGGTGCTGGCGATCTCGCGCGGCAGGGCGTCGTCGGCGGTCAGCGGCAGGGCTGCTTCGCGGTCGATCTCGGCCTCGGCCCGGTGCCAGTGGTGCTCGGGGTCGCCAGTGCCTTCGCGCTCCCAGATCTGGTAGGCGCGCTGCTGTATCTTGTGATGCCGGTCGTCTTCCATGGTGGTTCCTCCCCTGGGCTTTGAGGACGATCCGGACGATCCCAGAAATCGCGCGGTCGCAATCGTTGGCGGCGCCCTTCGCGCTGGCTACTCGCATTGCCGTCTCGGCCCGCCGGAATATGGCTGGTAGCTGTTGTCTTCCGGACGGTAGGAGCGATAGCGGCTGAAGCAGGAGGCGACATGGTCCGGTTCGCCGCCGGCAGCCGCGTAGGCGCCCGCGCCCTCGACGTAGCTTGCCTCTCGCGGCGCGACGCGGTCGGCGGCGAGATAGGGCGATACGCAGGTGCGCTGCTGTCCGCTATAGGACATGTAGCTGTTGTCGTCGGGATCGTAGGAGCGGTATCGGCTGGCGCACCAGGCGAGATGCGGCGGCGGCAGTTCGGTCCGCGCGATGGCGCCGGTGACTGTGGGATCGGGCTGCTGCCTGGCCGGGTCCTGGGCTGGCTCCTTGGCGGCGATGTCGGCAGGCGCGGACTGCTCGGGCGGCACACGTTCGAAGTCCTGCGCCGTCTTGTCCACCGGCCGCGCTTTCCGGGTCCACAGTTCCGCCACGCTAACGGTGGGCCTTGCCTCCCGCACAGGCTTGGCGGCAAGCAGCCAGGCTGCGAAAACCAGCCCGCTGCCGAACACCGCAAGGGTCAGCACGAAGCCGCCGACCAGTCCCAAAATCGCTTTCACTCGACACTCCTTGTGTCCCTGCCAATAAAATGCGGGACATCACGGCTTGTTCCAGAAAAGCAGGCGCGAGGGACCTAAGTCTGACCGACCGACAACCGGCAGCTCGCCGAGAACCGGGTGCGGCGCGATTTTTTTCGACGGTGAAAAATCAAGGGAGCGGTCGAGCAGCCATTGGGCAAGATCACGTCCCGGCTATTCCGCCGCCTCGGCATAATCCACGGGCACATAGTTGAGGATCGGCCCAAGCCAGCGCTCGGCATCTGCCAGCGGCATGGCTTTACGCCGCGCATAGTCCTCGACCTGGTCGCGTTCGACCTTGGCGACACCGAAATAATAGCTTTCGGGATGGGCGAGATAGATGCCGGAGACCGATGAACCCGGCCACATCGCATAGCTCTCGGTCAGGCTGACGCCGGCATTGCGCTCACCATCCAGCAGTTGGAACAAGGTCGCCTTCTCGGTATGGTCGGGCTGCGCGGGATAGCCGGGCGCGGGGCGGATGCCGCGATAGGGCTCGCCGATCAGTTCATCCGGCGCCAGCGTCTCGTCGGCGGCGTAACCCCAGAATTCCTTGCGCACCTTCTCGTGCATGCGCTCGGCGAAAGCTTCGGCGAAACGGTCGGCCAGCGCCTTGACCATGATCGAGGAATAATCGTCATTGGCGCGCTCGAAGCGCTCTGATATCGCCACCTCCTCGATCCCCGCGGTGACGATGAAGCCGCCGATATAGTCCGACTTGCCGCTGTCGGCCGGCGCGACGAAATCCGACAGCGCGACATTGGCCTTGCCGTCGCGCCTGGTCAGCTGCTGGCGCAGCGTGAAGAAGGTTGCCAGTTCCTGCGAGCGTGCCTCATCCGTGAACAGCCTGATGTCGTCGCCGACGGCGTTCGCCGGCCAGAAGCCGATGACGGCGCGCGGCGCGAACCATTTTTCCGCGATGATCTTTTTCAGCATCGCCTGCGCATCCTCGAACAGCTGGCGCGCCGCCGGTCCCTGCCTCTCGTCGTCGAGGATCTTGGGGTAACGCCCCTTCAGCTCCCAGGTCTGGAAGAACGGCGTCCAGTCGATGTAGCGCGAGAGCTCAGTCAGGTCCCAGTTCTCGAACACTTTCACGCCGGTGAAGGACGGCTTCGGCGGTTCATAGGCGGACCAGTCCACCCTGTGCGCATTGGCCCTGGCCTTTGCCAGCGGCAGCCGCTGCTTGTCGGCCTCGGAGCGGGCATGCGCGTCGGCGACCTTTTCGTACTCGGCCCGCACTGTGTCGACGTAGCCGCCCTTGGTCTCGTTCGACAGCAAGGACGAGACGACGCCGACGGCGCGACTGGCGTCATTGACATAGACCGTCTGTCCCTTGGAATAGCGCGGGTGGATCTTCACCGCCGTGTGCACGCGGCTGGTGGTGGCGCCGCCGATCAGCAGCGGAATGTCGAAGCCTTCACGCTCCATCTCGGCGGCCATGTGCACCATCTCGTCCAGCGACGGGGTGATCAGGCCGGACAGGCCGATGATGTCGACATTTTGCTCACGCGCCGTCTGCAGGATCTTTGCCGCCGGCACCATGACGCCGAGATCGATGATCTCGTAATTGTTGCAGGCCAGGACGACGCCGACGATGTTCTTGCCGATGTCGTGGACATCGCCCTTCACCGTCGCCATCAGGATTTTGCCGGCCGTCTGGCGCTCGCCATTGTCGATCCCATTGGCGGCATTCGCCAGTTTTTCCGCCTCCATGTGCGGCAGCAATCCGGCCACCGCCTGCTTCATCACGCGCGCCGACTTCACCACTTGCGGCAGGAACATCTTTCCAGCGCCGAACAGATCGCCGACGACATTCATGCCGGCCATCAGCGGGCCTTCGATGACATGCAGAGGCCGCTCGGCCGCATGCCGCGCCTCTTCGGTGTCGGCGTCGATGAATTCGGTGATGCCGTTGACCAGCGCATGCGAAATGCGCTGCTCGACCGTCCAGTCGCGCCAGGCGAGATCGCGCTCCCTGGCTTCCTTGCCGGCCGTGCCCTTGAAGCGTTCGGCGATCTCCAGCATGCGTTCGGTGGCGGTGCCGCCGGCCCTGGGCGCGCGGTTGAGCACGACATCCTCGCACGCCTCGCGCAGTCCCGGTTCGATCGTGTCGTAGACGGCGAGCTGGCCGGCATTGACGATGCCCATATCCATGCCGCGCTGGATGGCATGGTAGAGGAACACCGCGTGCATCGCCTCGCGCACCGGCTCGTTGCCGCGGAACGAGAAGGACAGGTTCGAGACGCCGCCCGAGATATGGACATGCGGCAGCGTGGCGGTGATCTCGCCGGCGGCCTCGATGAAGTCGACGCCGTAATTGTCGTGCTCCTCGATGCCGGTGGCGACCGCGAAGACATTGGGGTCGAAGACGATGTCTTCGGGCGGGAAACCGGCCTGTTCGGTGAGCAGCTTGTAGGCGCGGGTGCAGATCTCGACCTTGCGCGCCCTGGTGTCGGCCTGACCGGCCTCGTCGAAGGCCATGACGACCACGGCCGCGCCATAGGCGCGCACCAGCTTCGCGTGATGCAGAAAGGCTTCCTCGCCTTCCTTCATCGAGATGGAATTGACCAGCGGCTTGCCCTGCACGCATTTAAGCCCGGCCTCGATGATCTCCCATTTCGAGGAGTCCACCATCACCGGGACCCGCGCGATGTCAGGCTCGGCGGCGATCAGGTTTAGATACTCGACCATCGCCTTCTTCGAATCGATCAGGCCTTCATCCATGTTGATGTCGATGATCTGTGCGCCATTGGCGACCTGGTCGCGCGCCACGTCGAGCGCCGGAACATAGTCGCCCGCCGTGATCAGCTTTCGGAACCTGGCCGAGCCGGTGACGTTGGTGCGCTCGCCGACATTGACGAAGGGGATCTCGTCGGTCAGCGTGAACGGCTCCAACCCGGACAGGCGCA
Source organism: Mesorhizobium sp. M0052 (assembly GCF_040323255.1). Classification (NCBI taxonomy): domain Bacteria; kingdom Pseudomonadati; phylum Pseudomonadota; class Alphaproteobacteria; order Hyphomicrobiales; family Phyllobacteriaceae; genus Mesorhizobium; species Mesorhizobium sp. M0052. The sequence goes on from NZ_JAMYUS010000006.1 coordinate 13,216, forward strand.
TCTTGCGCTCGATCTCGGGAATTGCGCGCGGCGGATACTTTTTGACAGCCTCGGCAATCGCCCGGATGTGCTCCGGCGTCGAGCCGCAGCAGCCGCCGACGACGTTGACGAGCCCTTCCCGCGCAAAATCCTCGATCTGCGCGGCCATGAAGTCCGGGCTCTCGTCATAGCGTCCGAATTCATTGGGCAGGCCGGCATTCGGATACGCGCAGACGAAGGTGTCGGCGACGCCCGATATTTCAGCCAGATGCGCGCGCATGGCGTTGGCGCCGAGCGCGCAGTTGAGGCCGATGGTGAAGGGGCTCGCATGGCGCACCGAATGCCAGAAGGCGGTCGGCGTCTGGCCCGACAGCGTGCGGCCGGAGAGATCGGTGATGGTGCCCGAAATCATCACCGGCAGGCGCACGCCCTTTTCGAGGAAAATCTCGTTGCAGGCAAAGATCGCCGCCTTGGCGTTCAGCGTATCGAAGATGGTCTCGATGAGAATGATGTCGGCGCCACCGTCGACCAGGCCGCGCAACTGCTCGCCATAAGCCAGGCGCAATTCATCGAAGGTCACCGCGCGGTAGCCGGGATTGTTGACGTCGGGCGACATCGAGGCGGTGCGGTTGGTCGGCCCGAGCGCGCCGGCGACGAAGCGCCGCTTGCCGTCCTCCTGCTGTGCCCTCGCCGCTGCCCGACGCACCAGTCGCGCGCCGTCCCGGTTCAGCGCGTAGACGGCATCCTCCATGCCGTAATCGGCCTGGGCGATCGAGGTCGAGGAGAAGGTGTTGGTCTCGAGGATATCGGCGCCAGCGATGGCGTATTGATAATGGATTTCCTCGATCGCCTTCGGCTGCGTCAGGATCAAGAGGTCGTTGTTGCCCTGCTGGTGGCAGGCGCAGCCGGCGAATGCCTCGCCGCGAAAATGCTCCTCGTCGAAACCGAGACCCTGAATCTGCGTGCCCATGGCGCCGTCGAGGATGAGAATGCGCTCGCGCGCCGCCGCGGTGAGCGCCGCAAGCACTTCGGACCCATCGGGTCTGGCCGCGACGGGGCCGAACAATGCGTCCAGCGATGCAGAATTCTGCGACATTTTTTATCCTTGAGGCGACAACCATCACATAAGGATATCTTTATGTCAACATACGGAATGCAGGCGAACGCGTAGTGGCGAGAGTTTGGTGCGATGGTCATCCCGATCGACAATGTGACGGCCGCGGTCATTGTCGCCGCTGGGCCGTGCCTACACCACCACGTCCCGATATACCCTCACCTCGCCATCCTGGCCGCGGATGCGCCAATCCTGCCCTTCCCGCCCCTCGACATGGCATGGCCCGAGCGGCACCTTGCCGCCGCCTTCCGGCAGGTCCAGCACATAGACCGGATTGCAGATGCCCGACAGGCGGGCGCGCAGCGCGCCGGCCAGCGCCTGTCCCTGCGCAATCGTGGTGCGCCTGTGCGCCATGCCGCGCGCGAGGTCGCCGTGGTGCAGGTAATAGGGTTTGACGCCGAGCCGGTACATCAGTTCGCGGCAGAGTTCCTCCAGCACCTCGACCGTGTCGTTGACGCCCTTGAGCAGGACGCTCTGGTTGAGCAGCACGAAGCCTGCCTGGCGCATGGCGCGGCAGGCCAATTCGGTGGCCGGCGTGATCTCCCGCGCATGGTTGAAATGGGTGACGATTGTGACCATCAGCCGGCCCTGCAAGGCGTGAACCAGCCCCGGCGTGATGCGCGCGGGCAGCACGACAGGCACGCGCGTGTGGATGCGCAGCAGCCTGACATGCGCGATCGCCTCGATGCGGGCGCGGATTTCGGCCAGCGCCTTGTCCGGCAGCGACAGCGGATCGCCGCCGGTCAGGATCACCTCGCGGATTTCGGTATGGCCTTCGATATAGGCAAAGGCGTCTTCGAGCGCTTCTCGCGTATAGCCGCGGCCGATCGAGGTCAGGGATTCCTTGCGGAAGCAGAAACGGCAATAGACCGCGCATTGGTAGGTCGCAAACAACAGCACCCGGTCGGCGTGGCGGTGCGTCAGTCGCGGCACCGGACTGAAGGCATGGTCGGCGATCGGATCGTCGAGCTCGCCTTCTGTTTCCGTCAGCTCATCCGGCGATGGAATGACCTGGGCGCGGATCGGATCGGCGGGATCGTTCCAGTCGATCAGGTCGAGATAGGTTTTGGGGGCACGCACCTTGTGGCGTACGGCCGCCTCCTGCGCCGCCGCGTGCTCGGCGGGTGACAGCGGCAGCGAGGCGAGATCGCGGACGTGGCGCACACCGGCGCGGATGTCGTCCTGCCACGCGGTGTCGGCGTCGCGTCCTTCGTCGGCTGTGGCCGCGTCATCGAAAGTTGAGTTTGGGATCATTGGGGCCTCGGGGCAATTCTGGCGGTGCTATCGGCCGGATGGATGGTTCGGTCAACAGCAGTGGCTCGGCGCGGATTGTCGCTGCGCTGCGGTCCTTCGCATCCCCCGACTATCGCCGTAATCGACCAGCGCAGCAATTTCAGGCAATCTGACCGATAAGGCGCTCCAAGGGGAGGGCGCCGCTTAGGGAGGACCGCGATGAGCAAAATGCCGCGCTATGAGGATGCCGCTCAGCGCTTTCGCATCGAAGATGAGATCGCGCGGTTGTATGGCAACCCTGGAACCGGCATCAATGCCTATGTCGAATGCTGCGGCCGCTACACCGGAGAAGACCGGCTGGCGCTGCGCGCGATCTCGGCCGGCGGCGAGCTTCGCGAATTCAGCTTCGACGATCTCGCCGACATGTCCGGGCGCGCCGCCAATGTGCTCAAGGCCGCCGGCGTCGGTGCCGGCGATGTCGTCGCCGGCATGCTGCCGCGCGTCCCCGAACTGGTGGCGCTGATCCTCGGGACGTGGCGCATCGGCGCGGTCTACCAGCCGCTGTTCACCGCCTTCGGTCCGAAAGCCATCGAGCACCGCCTCGGCTATAGCGGCGCCAGGATCGTGGTGACCAACCCGGCCAATCGCGGCAAGCTCGACGAGGTCGAGACATCAGCGCAAATCGCCACCATCCTTGGCAATGGCGATGTGCTACCTGCAGGCGACATCGATTTCCGCGCCGCGCTTGGCACCGCCTCGCCCGACTGCCAGCCGGAGATGCGCAAGGGCGACGATTTGTTCATGATGATGTCGACGTCGGGAACGACCGGCCTGCCCAAGGGCGTCCCGGTGCCGCTCCGCGCCCTGCTCGCCTTCGGCGCCTATATGCGTGACGCGATCGGCTTGCTGCCCGACGACATCTTCTGGAACATCGCCGACCCCGGCTGGGCCTACGGCCTCTATTACGCCATCACCGGCCCGTTGCAGCTCGGCATCGCCACGACCTTCCATGAAGGCGCCTTCAACGCCAAGAGCACTTACGACATCATCGAGCGGCTCGGCGTCACCAGCCTTGCCGGCTCGCCGACCGCCTATCGCCTGCTGATGGCGGAAGGCGCGGAAGCTGCGGCCCGTGTCAAAGGCAGACTGCGCGTGGTGAGCAGCGCCGGCGAGCCGCTCAACCCGGAAGTCATCCGCTGGTTCGACGCAAATCTCGCCGCGCCCATTCACGACCATTACGGCCAGACCGAGAACGGCATGATGGTCAACAACCATCATGGGCTCTCGCATGTCGTGCGCGCGGGCTCGGCCGGCTTCGCCATGCCCGGATATCGCATGGTGGTACTGGACGAGGCCGGCAACGAGCTCGGCCCCAACCAGCCCGGCATCCTCGCCGTCGACATCGCGAAGTCGCCGCTGCGCTGGTTCGACGGCTATCACCAAGCCGAGACGCCGGCGACCACGGGCGGCTACTACCGCACCGGCGACACGGTGGAGTACGAGCCGGACGGTTCGGTTTCCTTCATCGGCCGCGCCGACGATGTCATCACCTCGGCCGGTTATCGCATCGGCCCGTTCGACGTCGAAAGCGCGTTGATCGAGCATCCGGCGGTCAACGAGGCGGCTGTCGTCGGCGTGCCCGATCCGCAGCGCACCGAGATCGTCAAGGCCTTCGTCGTTCTGGCGCCGGCTTACAAGGGCAATTCGGAGCTCGCCGAAGAGCTGGCCCAGCACGTCAAGAAACGGCTGTCGGCGCACGCCTACCCGCGCGAGGTCGAGTTCATCACGGAACTGCCGAAGACCCCAAGCGGCAAGATCCAGCGCTTCCTGCTGAGGAAGGCGGAGGTGGAGAAGCGCAAGGCGTGATTAGGCGCCAATCTCCCCCCTCGAGGGGGAGATGTCGCCTAAGGCTAAAGAGGGGGGCGTTGCGCGTGAAGCGCTAACGTCGTCTCGCGCTGCAAAAGGAGTCAGCGCTTCACGCGCGGCGACCCCCTCTGGCCTGCCGGCCATCTCCCCCTCATGTGGGGAGATCTGCAGCTCCAACGGCGTCTTTTTTCAGCCCAATGTTGTCATGTATCCTTGGAATCGAACGTAGAGCAGGGTTTATATCATGCGGTGGGTCTGGACGTTTCTGTTTGCACTGGTGAGCAGCGTGGCTTTCGCGGCCTCGCCGGAGGACGACTATGTGGCCGCGCGTGACAAGGCGATTGCTGATATCGCAGCGCTGAACAGTGCGAACGCGGCAATCGAGACCATCGACGCTGAGAACGAGAAGGCGCTGGCCGACCTCCAGCAGCGTCTTGCCGGCATTATCGGGCCGCTGGCGGTCAAGGACTTTCCGCCAACCGGCACAATCAATATCGAAAGCCTCAGCGACTCCGATATCGGCTATGGCATGCTCGATGGGCTGCGATACACCAAGGGCGACGACGGCCCCAGCCTAGTGGCAACGACGCGAGGGCTGCTGGAGCGCTGGCTCCAGTCCAGAACCGCCGAGACCGACGAAAGTTTCAAACTGCCCGCCGGCATCGATGAGGCGCTTAAGCTGGATGCCTTCTATACCCAGGCGATCAACAGCGACGCCGCCTTCGAGGGAACGCTCGACTTTCCATTGAAGAAACCCGAAGGCGCCGACATCGCCTTCGCACGGCTCGGCGGCTGGACGCAGGACGTCGGGCCGATCTATGAGCAGGAAGTCATCGTTACGCTCGTCAAAGGCAACAGCGTGAGAATTATCGCAGCGCCGGCAGCCCCTGCCGTTCCGAAGATCGCCGCCTGCGACGCCGTGTGGGCTGCTGCGGACGCCGCCGCGCAGAAATTCCAGGAGGCCTACCAGGCATCGGACCTGAAGGACGAAAAAGCGTTCGAGTCCTCCAACGCCGCCTGGGACAAGGGCGACAGCGACTACCGGGCCTGCATGGCGCAGCGCCTGCCGGCTGACCCGGCTTTCCCGGCGCTGCTCGCCCAGGCGCAGGCGCTGGCCGATCAAATGGCTGGGAAGTAAGCCTCCCGCAAGGGCCCGCGCGGCAAGATCAGGCGGCTTGTTGCAATCTGAGGCGAATATGACTTCGCCGCTGGGTTGCAGAACGCTGCAACCTGGCGTCCTACTTTCGGACACTCATTCAGATTTCGGCTGGACCCTGGCAGCCAAAAGCTTACCGCTTGTTCTCGGATTCGTCTCGAAGCTCAAACTTAAGCTTTAGCTACTATGGTCGACCGAAGGACTACTGTCCTGGAAAGGTCTTCGGATCGAGTTGGCAGGTGCAATGCTCAATTCCGGCCGGTTGAAACGGGCCGTTTTTTCTTCCGCCAACTTGCCGGCGGCGATTGCCTTTGTCGTGCTTCTCGTCTGCGCCCTGGTTGCCGACCAGAGGAACAGAGAGGTCTCCGATCAGCTGGCGCGCGCCGACGTCCTGGCCAAGGTCAACATCATACGCGCCAAGCTCGAAGGCAACATAGGCGGCAATCTCCAGCTGGTTCAGGGTCTCGTTTCGACAATCGTTACCGAGCCCTATATGGGCCAGCAAAGATTTGCGGCACTCGCCCGTAATCTGTTCGAGCAAAAATCGCAGTTGCGCGATATTGCCGGCGCCCCCGACCTCGTCATCGCGCTGATGTATCCGCTGGAAGGCAATGAAAAAGCCATCGGGCTGGACTACCGCAAGAGCGATACGCAACGCATGGCCGCGCTTCGCGCCCGTGACCAGCGCGCGCTGGTGCTCGCCGGGCCGGTCAAACTGGCGCAAGGCGGACGTGGCTTCATCGGCCGTATCCCGGTCTTCGTGCCGACGGCGGGTGGCGGCGACCGTTTCTGGGGTATCGTCTCGGCCGTGATCGATGTCGATCGGCTCTACGCTGCCAGCGGACTGACCGACCCTGATCTGGATATCGATGTGGCGCTTATCGGCAAGGATGCGCTCGGCGGCGGCGGGGAACTGTTCTTCGGCGGCGATAATGTCGTGTCCGGCAATCCGGTGATGGCAGAGGTGCAATTGCCTTCAGGCTCCTGGCAAATTTCAGCCATACCGAAGGGCGGCTGGCCGACCGCTCCGAAAAATGAGTGGCTGTTGCGTCTGCTCATGGCGCTTGCCGGCGCGCTGGTGGTGCTGCCGATCCTCGTGGCAGGACGTCTTTTCGGTGAGCGGCAGAAAAGTGACGCCGAGTTGAGGCGCCTGTCCCGGCGGCTGGAGCTGGCGTTGGAAGCCTCTGCTATAGGCGTGTGGGAGCACGATACCGTCAGCAACGAACTCGTATGGGACGACCGCATCAACGAAATCTATGGCAAACCCGGCGGCGGCAAGACCCGTAGCTATGACGACTGGGCGCTGGCGATCCATCCCCAAGACTTCGAACGGGCTAAAGCAGATTTCGATTCGGCTGTTGCAACACAAGGCCCCTACTCTTCGCAGTATCGGCTCCTGCGGCCGGACGGCACCATTCGCCATGTGCGCACCCGCGCCAGTTTCTTCCGGGACATCGACGGCACGCCAAAAATGATCGGCGCCGAATGGGATGTGACAGGCGACGTGCTGCTCAACGAGAATCTCATGCGTGAACGTCGCCTTTCAGAATCGAAAAATGCCGAACTGAACCTGGCCAAAGCCCGCATCGAGCATGTCGCGATGCATGATTCGCTGACCGGTCTGCCCAACCGTCGGTATCTGGACGAGATGCTTGCCGAAAACCGCGAAGCCGACGGCCGTGCGGCGTTGCTGCATCTCGACCTTGACCGGTTCAAGCAGATCAACGACACGCTCGGCCATGCAGCGGGCGATGCATTGCTGGTGCATGCTTCGAAAGTCATCAAGGCCAGCGTCGGCAGTGCCGATTTCGTTGCGCGCATCGGCGGCGACGAGTTTGTCGTGCTGAGCCATGGACGCGACGACAAGGAACTCGCCGCGCTGGCCGACCACATTATCGATGCGATGCGCCAGCCGGTCGACTATCTGGGTCACCAGTGCCGGTTCGGCGTCAGCATCGGCATTGCGGCCAATAGCGGCGTCGATGCAAGGCAGTTGCTCGTCAATGCCGATTTGGCGCTGTACCGGGCGAAAGGCCGCGGCCGCAACCGCTACGAGTTTTTCAACGAAGAGCTGCAGAGCGAGATCGTGCGGACCAAGCAGACCGCCGATGAGATTCTGGGCGGGCTCGAGCGGAACGAATTCATCGTCTACTATCAGCCGCAGTTCGACGCCAAGACGCTGGAGATCGTCGGCGTCGAGGCGCTGTCGCGTTGGGATCACCCGCAACGCGGCATGCTGACCCCCGACGCCTACATCAAGGTGGCTGAAGAACTCAATGTCGTGGCGCTTATCGACCGCACCGTCCTGGAGCAGGCGCTCGATAATTTCGAGCGTTGGTCGCGCAGCCACCTCAACATCCCGCGCGTCTCGGTCAACGTTTCCGCACGGCGCCTGGAAGACAGGGACCTGATCAAGGGTTTGCGCAAGCTTCCCATCAAGGAAGGGACCGTGTCGTTCGAACTGGTGGAGTCGATTTTCCTCGACGAAAACGACGAGCTGGTCAGCTGGAACATCGAACACATCAAGGGGCTCGGCATCGACGTCGAGATCGACGATTTCGGCACCGGGCATGCCTCGATCGTCTCGCTGTTGAAGTTGCGGCCCCGTCGCCTCAAGATCGACCGCCAGCTGGTTACCCCCATCACCAGCTCAACCGCACAGCGGCAGCTTGTGTCGTCCATCATCGACATCGGCAAGTCGCTCGGGATCGAAGTGATCGCCGAGGGCGTCGAGACGATGGAGCATGCGCGCATCCTGAAAGAGCTTGGCTGCGACATCCTGCAAGGCTTCCTGTTCGGCTACCCGATGGATGCCAAAGCCTTCAAGGCCTTCGCGCAGTCGCGCAAATGGCTGGCGGCGAGCTGACAAATCCTGGCTTTGCTGGACGCAAATGCGGACGCACGAACTGCGTCAGCTGCGCAGGCCCGGCGCTTCCTGCCCGGTGCGCTCGACATATTCGGTGTAGCCACCGCCATAGGTGTGGATGCCTTCGGGTGTCAATTCCAGCACGCGGTTGGAGAGTGCGGCCAGGAAATGGCGGTCGTGCGAGACGAACAGCATCGTGCCTTCGTATTGCGACAGCGCCGTGATCAGCATCTCCTTTGTGGCGATGTCCAAATGGTTGGTCGGCTCGTCCAGCACCAGCAGGTTGGGCGGGTCGAACAGCATCAGCGCCATTACCAGGCGCGCCTTTTCGCCGCCCGACAGCACCCGGCATTTCTTCTCGATCTCGTCGCCGGAAAAGCCGAAGCAGCCGGCGAGGGCCCTGAGCGGCGCCTGGCCGGCTTGCGGAAACGCGTCCTCCAGCGTCTGGAACACGGTGCGTTCGCCCTCCAGCACCTCCATGGCGTGCTGGGCGAAATAGCCCATTTTCACACTCGGCCCCCGAGCAACTGTGCCGGCATCCGGGTCAGACGCGCCGGCCACCAGCTTCAGCAGCGTCGACTTGCCGGCGCCGTTGACGCCCATGATGCACCAGCGCTCGCGGCGGCGGACCTGGAAATCCAGCCCCTCATAGATCGAGCGACTGCCATATCCCTTGTGGACGTTCTTCAGCGTCACGACATCCTCGCCGCAGCGCGGCGCCGGCTGAAAATCGAAATTCACGATCTGACGGCGCTTGGGCGGCTCGACACGATCGATCTTGTCGAGCTTCTTCACCCGGCTCTGCACCTGGGCGGCGTGTGACGCCCGCGCCTTGAAGCGCTCGATAAAAGCGATCTCCTTGGCCAGCATGGCCTGCTGGCGCTCGAACTGCGCCTGCTGCTGCTTGTCGGCGATCGCCCGCTGCTGCTGGTAGAATTCGTAATTGCCGGAATAGGCGGTGAGCGACCCGGCGTCGATCTCGACCACCTTGTTGACGATGCGGTTCATGAACTCGCGGTCGTGCGAGGTCATCAGCAGCGCGCCCTCGTAACCCTTCAGGAACTGCTCCAGCCAGATCAGGCTTTCGAGATCGAGATGGTTGGACGGCTCGTCGAGCAGCATGACGTCGGGCCGCATCAACAGGATGCGGGCCAGCGCCACGCGCATCTTCCAGCCGCCGGACAGTTTGCCGACATCGCCGTCCATCATCTCCTGGGAAAAGCCGAGGCCGTCGAGCACTTCGCGGGCGCGGCCATCGAGCGCATAGCCGTCGAGTTCCTCGAAACGGTGCTGCGCCTCGCCATATTTCTCGATGATCTCATCCATCCGGTCGGCCTGCTCGGGATCGGCCATGGCCGCCTCGAGTTCGGCCATTTCGGCCGCCACGTCGCTGACAGGCCCGGCGCCGTTCATCACTTCGGCCACAGCACTGCGGCCGGCCATGTCGCCGACATCCTGGCTGAAATAGCCGATGGTGACGCCGCGATCGACCTGCACCTGGCCCTCGTCGGGCTGCTCCTGGCCAGTAATCATGCGAAACAGCGTCGTCTTGCCGGCGCCGTTCGGGCCGACAAGGCCGACCTTCTCGCCCTTCTGTAGCGAGGCCGAGGCCTCGATGAAGACAAGCTGGCGGCCGTTCTGTTTGCTGATGCTTTCAAGACGGATCATGCGACTGGAAGAACCTTGGAGGATTTTCCCCGGCCCTTACGCGATCGGCCGCGCCAGAGGAAGCGCCCATTTGACGCCGCGCGCAAAAGCCGCTGCGGTCCGCACCTCCAGAATGCAAAACAGCCCGCCGCGCGATTTTGCGCAACGGGCTGTTTTTGAACCAGCTTCTGTACTCAGTTCGGTGCGGGCACTTCCGCTTCTATTGACGGCACCTGCTGGGCGGCGAGCGAGGCGAGCTTGCCCCGTCTGACGAGTGTCGGCTTCTCATAGGATCGTTTCATAAATTCCCCTCTCTTACACAAGCGGAGACTGTTCCGCCGAACTCGCCATGTCAATAAGCAGCGGTAGTGAGGTGCTTTGGCTGTGTCCGACGAATTGTCACTTCGCGTCGTGGAAAATGATCCCCACTGTATGCCGCCTGCCGGAGCGCAGGCGGCTGACGCCGTGCCTGAGGTTGACGCGGTAATGGCCTTTCGTGCCTTGCACCGGGCGGTTGTGGACAGCAAAGATCACCGCATCGCCCCGGGTCAGCGGCACCACTTCGGCACGGCTTTGCATGCGCGGGCGCTGTTCGGTCAGGACGAATTCGCCGCCGGTGAAATCCTCGCCGGGCTGCGACAACAGGATCGCCACCTGCAGGGGAAAAGCGAGATCGCCATAGAGGTCCTGATGGAGGCAGTTGAAGTCGCCGGGGCCATATTGCAGGAGAAGCGGCGTCGGCCGCGTTTGGCCGCTTTCGTGGCAAAGCTGGAGGAAGGCGGCGTGGTCATCGGGATAGCGCCGTGCCGCGCCCATGCGTTCGTTCCAGTCGTTGGCGACGCCGGCGAGCCTGGGATAGAGCGCGGTGCGCAGGCCACCGACCAGATCCGGCAGCGGATAGCGGAAATAGCGGTACTCGCCCTTGCCGAAGCCATGGCGGGCCATCACCACATGGCTGCGGAAATGGTCCTCATGCGGATAGAGACCGGAGATCTCGGTGCACTCCTCGGGTGAAAGCAGCGCCGGCATGACGGTGCTGCCGTGGCTGTTCAGTTCGCCGATCAGAGCACTCCAGTCCTGCGCTGCGACGCGCGCTTCGGCCGAATGGGCTGCGCGTTTGGTGCTTATCGAATGGATGGTCATCGATGCCTCCTTTCCTTGCGGTCAAAGTGGGGCGAACGAGGCGCCTGGGCCACCCGATTCCTGCGATGAACATTGTCATCTGCTGCCGGCAGCGATTAACTGTGTACATGCATCTTTCGATCGAACCGCTAAATGGCGTCAAAGGGCTTCCTCTCGGATCGTCTAAGGCGACTGTCAGATCCTTCTTTTCAGGAGAGCTCAAGGTCTTCCGGCGGAGCCCAACCAGCGTTCCGGCCGACTATTGGCCGGACCTTGGAGTATTCGCCTATTACAAGGCCGATGGCGCACTCGAAGCGCTAGAATTCACCTCGCCTGCGATCTTGGAACTGGGTGGCGCGTCGCTGTTTCCGATTTCCATGGAGGTTGCGCTGAGGTTCTTGAGACAAACCGACCCCAATGTGAAGGTCGAGATCGATAGCGCGATTTCGAATGCTCTCGGCATCAGCATCTGGACAGACATAGGAAAAGAAGCGGACTCCCAGGTGGAAACACTTTTGCTGTTTGGAGCCGGCTACTACGGCTGATCCTTCCGGGCGATATCCACTGCAGATCGACTGCGTATCGATCGCATCAGACCGGATCGGCACCCTTGCGGCGATACGCCTCCAACTCAGGGTCCAGATCGACCCTCACCGCGTTTGTGAACAGGCAGGTCGCCACCATGATGCCGGCGAAGGCGACGAGGTTGACCAGCAGCTTGTCGTCATAGCGAGCCTTCAGCGCTGCCCAGATGTCGTTCGGAATGACATTGGCATCGGCGGCGACTGCCTTGCCAAATTCGATCAGCAACGCCTCGTCGGAGGTTGGCTGGATTGCCTCGGGATCAAGGCCACCATCGATCAGCGCGCGGCGGAAGAAGGTGAGCGGAATCTCGGCGTTGCATCCCTCCGAGATCGCCCGCGACAACAGCCAGATGGCGCGGTCGTCGAGTGTGGGTTTGAGCAGATCGCGCAGCGTGAACCATTCGGCATAGATGCGGTGGGCCGCCGGTGAATGCAGCAGGATGCGCTTCATGTTGGTCATGCGTCCGCGCAGGCCAAGCTCCCTGTCGTGCTCGGCGCGGATGTCGTCGGACGCTTTCGCGTAGTCGATCGGCGAAATCATGGCCATGGGTCGGTCCTTGGTTGGCGGTGGGGCGAGGATTCCTGCGACGCCGCTCACCCAAGCGTGGCGTGCAATTCCGGCGCGGCGCGCAACGTGTTGGACACCGTGCAGATCGCTTCGGCGTCCTCGACGATCCGCTGCTTGGTCGCAGCGTCGAGATCGCCTGAGATGTCGAGCCTGATGTTGAGCCTTTCGACGCGCGACGGCTCGTCCTTGGCCTTCTCGCCGCTGACCTCGGCGCGCACCTCGCCAAGCGCGGCGGCAACCCCGAGGCGGGAGGCGGCGATGCGCGCGCTCAGCACCATGCAGGCGGCGAGCGAGGCGTAGAGCAGGTCGAGCGGATTGAAGCCCGGCGCGCTGACGCCGGTGACGACATCGACTGCACCGCCGGTCGGAGTGGTGATGGAAGGCAAGCCGCCGGGCTGCAGCGTCGCCGTCGCGCCGGTGACGCGGGTCCTGACCTTCAACTCAGCCATCGCAAAAACCTTTCAGCCGGCAGCCCGGCAAAGGGGTAAGGATCGCCCGTGGCGTGTCCTGTCCCGCTATATGGTATGTCCTGGGCCGATACCGCAACCTCCGCAGAAGCGGCACCCTGTCAGCAATCTTCACCACGCCCGTTCCCTCTCCGCCCTGCCCTGCGGTAGGCTCGCGCGATCCGCAACAGGATCGCGAGAGCCATGATCGTCCAGGCCTGCATCAATGGCGCGCGCGCCGCCGATTTTCACCCCACACTGCCGCTCGACTCCGACGCTATGGCGCGCGACGGGGCGGCTTCGATTGCCGCGGGCGCAGCTGAGCTGCATGTCCATGCCCGCAGCGCGGACCGCCGCGAGAGCCTTGCGCCGGCAGCGATGGATCCGACCATCGCAGGGCTGCGCCGTGCCTGCCCCGGTACGCTGATCGGCGTCTCCACCGGCGCCTGGATCGAGAATGACGATACAAGCACGCTGGTCGCCATCGCCGGCTGGCGCGAATTGCCGGACTATGCCTCCGTCAATCTCAGCGAGGCGGCGGCACCCATCGTCATGGAGAGCCTGCGCCAGCGCGGCATCGGCATCGAGGCGGGTCTGGCCTCGGTCGCCGACGCCGAGCGCCTCGTCAGCCTCGACCATGGCGGGCGCGTGCTGCGCGTCCTGATCGAGATTTCCGAGCAGACGCTAGACGAGGCTTTTGCGGTCGCCGGCGGCATCGAACAGGTCCTGGAGCGCGCCGGCATTCGCCGTGCCATCCTGCTGCATGGCGAGAACGCGACGGTGTGGCCGTTCGTGCGCCGTGCCGCGGATCGCAACTGGTCGACGCGCGTCGGGCTGGAGGATGGGAAGCATCTGCCGGATGGCGCGGCGGCATCCGGCAATGCGGCGCTGACAGCTGCGGCGGTAGCGATGTTCCAGTCGATTCGATCAGCGTAGCAACAAACTCACCTCTTGCTGTTATTATAAATATCTCGTAGGCTATTTTCATATCAGGAAGAAATTCCACCACATTTTTCTCCTTTATGAAAGCCTTGCCTTTTGCGTGAGCATCTCGATCAAACCGATCGACGGCTGGTAAAGCTGTTGTCGCAAGATGCCCAGCCCGGCATCAACCGGCTCGCCGAGACGATGGCGATCTCAGTGCCGACGGTGCGCTCAAGGTTGCGCAATCTGCTCGACCGCAACCTCTTGAAGATCGTCGGGCTGCTCAATCTGACCGAACGCCCCGAGCTGATCTCGGCCATTGTCGGCATCAACGCTCAGGGACGTGGCCGCGCCCGGGAACTGGCGCAGCGCATTGCCGAACTGCCTTTCGTCAACTCGGCCTCGGTGGTTACCGGGCGCTTCGACATCATCGTCGACGTGACCGTCGCCGGCGATGTCGCCGACCTCTACCGCATCACCAGCGAGCTGATTCCGGGCGCCGGCATTCCCGGGGAAGTCGTGCGCAGCGAAACCTTCGTCGTCATGGCTTCATGCAACAAATGGGTCAGCCTTCCCGAAGGCTGCTGGTCGGAAGAAACACCGTCACGCAAGGAGCCGGCATGAGAATAGCTGTTCTCGGCGGCCTCGGCCTGCAGGGACGGGCGGCCATCGCCGATCTCGTCGCCAGCGCCGGTGTCGAGGAAGTCGTCTGCGTCGATACGTCGGCTGACGGCCCTGCCCGGCTTGCCGGGCTGACCGACCTTTCCCGCGTGCGTTTCGTCATGCCCGAGGGCGCGATCGGTCCGGCGCTTGCCACCGTGCTGGCGGATGTGGACGCCGCCATCGATCTGCTGCCGCAGCCATTGATGCGCGAGGCGGTGCAGGCCGCGATCGCAACGCGCACGCCGCTGGTCACCACCAACTACGGCAAGGCGATTGCCGACCTGGCGCCGGAGGCTGAACAGGCCGGCGTTTCGATCATGACCGAATGCGGGCTCGACCCCGGCATCGACCTCGTGCTCTACGCGCGCGCCGCAAAGCAGTTCTCTAGGATCTCCTCGATCGATTCCTATTGCGGCGGCATCCCCGAACCGAAGGCGATGGCGAAGCCGCTCTGCTACAAGGTGAGCTGGAATTTCGACATGGTTCTGGTCAGCCAGAACCGCGACAGCGTGATGATCGAGCATGGCAAGCGCGTCGAAGTGCCGGCCGGCCGACAGCACGACAATGCCTTCATCCACGAGATCGAGGTCGCGGGCCTCGGCCGGCTGGAAGCTTTCCCCAATGGCGACGCTCTGCACTATGTCGAGATGCTGGCAGCCGCCAAGGGATTGCAACGCTCGGGCCGCTATACGCTGCGCTGGCCGGGATGGTCGGCGTTCTGGGCGCCGCTGAAGGAACTCGGTTTCCTCTCCGAAGACAAGGTGCCCGGCACCGGCGCCAGCCCACGCGAATTTCTCGGCCGTCTGCTCGGCCCGCAACTGCAATATGGCGCCGACGAGAAGGACCTTTGCGTGATGCGCAATGTCTTTTCCGGTCTCGAAGGCGGCCGCGCCAAAACGGTGACGTCGGACCTGATCATCGAACGCGACCTGGCATCAGGCCTGTTCGGCATGAGCCTTGGCGTCGGCTATCCCGCCAGCATCGTGGCGCAGATGCTGGCGCGGCGCGAGATCGCCACACCAGGGCTTTTGAACCCGCTGCTGCATGTGCCGGACGAACCCTTCTTCGACGAGCTGGCCAGGCGTGGCATCAAGGTTGCCGAGACGGTGGCCTGGGACTGAGGATTTTCGAACGGTGGCTGCCGCCGGCAAACGGTGCCGCCGCTCAAAAAACACCCAAAAGGGTGGAATAACAAAGTGGAACAACAACGATTACAGGAGGAATGCCAAATGAAGATTGCCAAGCTTTTCATCGCCGGACTTGCGCTTGCGGGCCTGACCGCTGCTGCCAGTGCCGGAACGCTCGACGAGATCACCAAGCGCGGCGAACTGCGCGTCGCGGTACAGACGCAAGGACCTCCCTTCTCGCTGGTCGGCGCGGCCGGCGAGCGCACCGGCAGTTCGGTCGAACTCGCCGAGCTGATGGCCAAGGAAATGGGCGTCAAGATCACCTTCCTCGACTATGACTGGGACGGGCTGATCCCGGCGCTGCTTTCGGGCAAGGCCGACCTGCTCGTCGCCGACATGACGCCGACGCTGGCGCGCGGCATGAAGGTCGCCTTCACCATACCTTACATGTATACGGGCAGCACCGTCTTCACCAAGGCCGACAGCAAGTTCAAGACAACCGAGGACTGCAAGGCCAAGGGCACCAAGATCGCCGTGCTGTTGGGCGCCACCGGCGAAAAGGAAGCCAAGAACGCCTTCCCGGATGCCGACATCAAGAGCTACAAGGGCGGCGGCCCGCTGCTGCTCGACGCGGTCAACAACGGCCAAGCCGATTGCGGCGTCAACGACGTCTCGGCGGTCAAGGGTCAGTCGACAGCCTATCCCGCCGGCACCTTCACCATCATGCCGGACCTGTTGTCGAAGGAGCCGCTTGCCTTCGCCACCCGCTACGACGAGCCGGACCTGTTGATCTGGATGAACCTGTTCCTCAACCAGGTCAGCATCGACGGACGCCTGCAGAAGAACCTCGACTACTGGGTCAATTCCGACGCCTGGAAGAAGGATCACTAAGCAGAGGTAAGCAGGGAGTAGTGAGTAGGAAGTAGTGAATGGTGAATGGTGAATGGTGAATGGCCATTCCGGACGCTACTCACTACTCACTACTCACTACTCACTACTCACTACTCACTACTCACTACTCACTACTGCCCATTCACCATTCACCATTCACCGCCATGCTCGAAAATTTCAGCTTCCGCACCATCATCGAATATCTGCCTTTGTTCGGGCAGGGTCTGATCACGACCGGGTGGCTGTCGGCGCTGTCCTTTGCGGGCGCGCTGGCCGTCGGCATCGTGCTCGCCGCCATGAACCTGCAGCGCGGCCAGCTGTTTCGCGTGCTGGCCAAGGGCTATATCGATGCCGTGCGCGCCACGCCGTTGCTGGCGCAGCTCTACTTCCTCTATTTCGGCCTGCCGCGTCTCGGCTTCGTCCTGCCCGAGCTGGTCGTCGGCATCATCGCTCTGTCGCTGAACAGCGGCGCCTATGTCGCGGAAATCATCCGCGCCGGCATCCTGTCGATCCCGCGCGGCCAGGTCGAGGCCGGCGTCGCCTCGGGGATGACCTATGTCCAGCGCATGCGCCTGGTCATCCTGCCGCAAGCCTTCAAGGTGACGATCCCGCCGCTGCTCGGCCAGGCGATCGTGCTGGTCAAGGATTCCGCGCTTTTGTCGCTGATCTCGGTTTCCGAACTGACGCGCGCCGGCCAGTTGCTGGCGTCCGACCGCTTCATGCCGGCGGAAGGTTTCATCACCATCGCCGCCTTTTATCTGCTGCTCTATTACGGCCTCAAAGGACTGGCGGGGCTGTCCAGTCGCTGGCTTCGTCTGCAGCCGGCAAGGAGCAGCACATGATCTGGCAACAGCTGCAAAGCCTGGCCGGCAGCTACCCCCTCGCCTTGCGCGGCCTCGGGATGACCGTGATGCTGTCGGCGATCAGCCTGGTGCTGGGCACGCTGCTTGGTTTCGGCCTCGGCATATTGCGCACCGGCGGCAACCGGCTGATCTCGAGCGTGATCGGCGCCTGGGTCGACCTGATCCGCGGCACGCCGTTTCTGGTGCAGATCTTTCTGATCTTCTTCATCCTGCCGGAATTCGGCATCGAGCTCGATGCCTTCACGGCCGGCATCATCGCGCTCACCAACCTCGCCGCGTGCTTCATCTGCGAGATCGTCGCCGCCGGCATCCGCTCGGTGCCGACCGGCCAGGTTGAGGCAGCTCTGGCGTCTGGCCTGTCGCGCTGGCAACGCATGCGCCAGGTGGTGCTGCCGCAGGCGATGCGCATCGTGCTGCCGCCGCTGGTCGGGCAATATGTACTGTTGATCAAGGATTCCTCCGTCGTCTCGGCGATCGGGCTGACCGACCTCACCCGCGTCGGCTGGCTTGTGGTGCAGCGTGTGCCCAACGGCCTGCTGGTCTTCTTCCTGGTCGGCGTCGGCTATTTCGTCGTCTGCTATCCGCTGATCATGCTCGCCCGCCGGCTGGAGCGCCGCATGGGCGCGGCGCATGGCGAGGTGCAGCTGTGACATCGAACCCAAAGGGCTGACCGCCATGACCAATCCAAGCCCGACCAAGACAAACCTGACCAAAACGGGCATGATCGACTTTCGCGGCGTCAACAAATGGTTCGGCTCGCTCAATGTGCTGAAGGACATCACGCTCAGCGTCGAGCCGCGCGAAGTGGTCGTCGTCTGCGGCCCAAGTGGTTCGGGCAAGTCGACGCTGATCCGCTGCATCAACGGCCTGGAAGCGATCAAGGATGGCGACCTCGTCGTCGACGGCCAGCGCCTCGGCGACCCCGCCACCAACATGACGCAGCTGCGCACCGAGATCGGCTTCGTCTTCCAGTCGTTCAACCTCTACCCGCACAAGACGGCGCTGGAAAACGTCACGCTGGCGCCGATCCATGTGCGCAAGATCCCCCGCGCCGAGGCCGAGCAGGCCGGGCGCGACTTGCTGGCCAAGGTCGGCCTCGCCGACAAGGTCAACGCCTACCCGTCACAGCTGTCCGGCGGCCAGCAGCAGCGTGTGGCCATCGCGCGCTGCCTCGGCATGCGCCCCAAGATCATGCTGTTTGACGAACCGACCTCGGCGCTCGATCCCGAGATGATTTCCGAAGTGCTCGACGTCATGGTCGCGGTGGCCGAGGAAGGCATGACCATGATGGTGGTAACGCACGAAATGGGCTTTGCCCGCAAGGTGGCGCAGCGCGTGGTGTTCATGGACGCCGGCGCCATCGTCGAAAGCGGCACGCCGGAAGCGTTTTTCTCCGACCCGAAGACCGACCGCAGCCGGGCTTTTCTAAGCAAGATTCTAAGGCATTAGAGTTTAGCCAAAGCCGGTCGTCCGAAAGGCCGCGGGGCAGGAACTGTCGACGCACAGCGCCAAACAACGAGCCGCCGGTAGAGTGGATCGGCTACGTTTAGGTCTCCGGCTACGCCTCTGGGACCTTCCACGTGCCGTCCAGAACCTTCGCGCGTGGTCGATAGAGCCGTACCATCCAGTTCCAGCCGGGCCACCGTCGGCTGTACGGTCAAGCCACCGGCGCCGCGCCGCGCCGCTCGAGCGCTGTCCTGCGGATGATTTCCGCAATTTCCGGGCTGCTGCTGCACAGCATCTGGAAATCCGCCGCGTGCAGCGACAGGAGTGAGACAGAAGTTGCGGCTGTGACGGTCGCCATACGCGGTTCGCCGCTGATCAGCGCCATCTCGCCGAAGAAGGCGCCAGGGCCAAGCTCCACCGGGTTCGGCGTCGCGACGCTGACGCGGCCCTCCACGACGAAGAACATCCGATCGCCGGTCTCGCCGCTGCGGCAGATCACGGCGCCCGCCGGCACCGTGCGGGGTCTTAACGCGCGCACGATCTCGACCAGCGTGGCCGGGCCAAGCTTCTGAAACAACGGAACGCCGGCAATCAATTGCCAATTGCGGACGAAATCCTCGCGACGGACTTCTTGATAAAAGCCGGAGGCAAGAATGCCGGCCCAGAGCCCGAAGATGCCGATGCCACACATCATGACAGCCCCGGCAAGGACGCGGCCGGCGAAGCTTTGCGGAATGTCGTCGCCATAGCCGGTAGTGGACAGCGTGACCACCGCCCACCACATTGTCTCGGGGATGCTGCCGAACTTTTCCGGTTGGACGTCGCGCTCGATGACATAGGCCGCGAGTGCGACACCGAACAGAACCAGGCCGAAGACCGTGGTGACGCCGACCAGGTTGCGCGCTTCGTTGGCCAGAACCCTGCCAAGCAGCGGGAAGAAGGTCGAGTCGCGCAGCGGCTTCAGCAGCCAGACAGCACAGTAGAGGCTCCGGTCGGGCGTGCCGTCGAGCAGAAATGCGGCGACTGGAACCAAAACCGCGAGCACATCGATCGCGATTGCCGGCGTCCTGTCCCTGAGGTCTCCCGCCCAGCGCTTGAGCAGGGTCTCGGCCATCTGCAGAAGATAGGCGGCCCAAATGACAGCGAGCACAGCAGCCAGAGCCAGTCTGCTTCGTCCGGACATGTTCGGCATCGTGAGCGCAGCCACCGCCAGAAGCCCAGGCGCAGCGAGCACCGCATTTAGCGGTGCGTAGATTCTCAGAAAAGGCAGTACCGACATTCTATCCCACCAGCGGCCACTGTGCTCCAGAATAGAGGCCTTCCGGGCAAGCGCAAAGGGTGCTTTGCGATCGCAAGATCAGGTCACGCCAATGGCTTTCGGGCGCCGCTATCGGCGCTCCACGGTCGCACCGCAGGCGACGGATCAGCTCGGGAGCCGCCACATTCGCACGCGACCCGCACCGCGCAATTCCGTTTCCTCGAGTGGGTCGCAAGCAAATTTCGGTCCAAGCAGTTGGCAAGTTGCATCGGAAATACGGATTTCATCGGGCTCCGCGGACGTTTGAATACGTGAGGCGAGATTAACGGTCTCACCCCACAGGTCATAGGCGAACCGCCTCTTGCCTATGACGCCGGCGACGATCGGTCCTGAGTGAATTCCAATTCTCAGCCTTATCGGCTCTCCTGCGAAGCGTTCCCGCTTGACCGCTTTGCGCAGCTCAATCGCATAGCGCGTGAGGGCCTTTGCATGATCGGATCGCGCCGTGGGCAGGCCGGCGACCACCATCACACAATCGCCAATTGTTTTGATCTTTTCGCAGCCGTATCGCTCAGAGAGCCGATCCGCCGCCTTGAAGAAGTAGTTTAAAATAGCGAGCGTCGTCACCGCTCCGACGCTGCGCGCTCTTTCGGTAAAGCCGACGATGTCGGCAAAAAGCACACTCACCTCCGCATGGTTGTCGGCAATTTTCTTTTGC
Source organism: Mesorhizobium sp. M0052 (assembly GCF_040323255.1). Classification (NCBI taxonomy): domain Bacteria; kingdom Pseudomonadati; phylum Pseudomonadota; class Alphaproteobacteria; order Hyphomicrobiales; family Phyllobacteriaceae; genus Mesorhizobium; species Mesorhizobium sp. M0052. The sequence goes on from NZ_JAMYUS010000006.1 coordinate 33,687, forward strand.
GCTTTCAACCGCTCCGCGATGGACGCCGGAAGAATGTTGAGGAGCAGGGTTTCGGCGCGCTGGTATTCACGCGCCAATCCCTCCTGGCTCTTTCTCAGTGCCTCGTTCGTCGATTGCAATTTTTCGTTGAGTTGACGCTCCCTCTCTTGCAGGAGCGTCATTTCATAGGCCTTCTGTTGAAGCCGCTGCCTGTTGTCTCGTTCGGCAGTGGCGTCCAGAAAAAGAAGCCACACGAACGCATTGTCAGCAAAAAAATGGAGGTCGGCGACACGCCCGCCGGGCAGTTCAACCATGTCCATGCGAAACGGAAGCTCCGGGCAAGGCAGCAAACCTTCCATGAATTCAAGCTGCTCCGCAACAGGCTTGCCGATGCGAAGCGATGACAGCCCGTAATGTTCAACATTACCGCCCTTGGCAGCTATGCAAAGCTCAGCGTCGATTTTCAGATAAGCGACAGCGTGCCCGTCGAAGAAGAAATTGAAAAACCAATTTCTGACTTCTTTTGGCAATTCATGCATGGTCTATTTGGTGACCATCAAGGCAAGTTGACGAAAGGCGTCATCGACCTGCTCGCCCGAAAGCGCACTTGTTAGATAGATTTGCCATCCACGTTGCCTCAACTCGTTGATCTCACCATCCGATATCGCCCACCGATCGGCCAGATCGGACTTGTTGAACAGCAATACGAACGGCATGGCGCCGAATTCGGCCTCGACCCGTTCGCGCAGCGTGAGTGCCACGGCAAGAGTAGCGGCGCGGGTTCCATCAACGACAAGCACGAGCCCGGTTGCACCGCGAACATAGCTGACGCGGAATGAGCCGATATCGTCCTCGCCGGCCAAATCCCACAAAATCAGATCCACGGTTTTGTCCGGGAGCGCGACGCTCTTCTTGTCGATTTTCACTCCAACGGTGGTCAAGTAGGTTTCTGAGAAGATGCTCTGCACAAACCTGCGGACCAGACTCGTCTTTCCGACAGCGAAACCGCCCAGCATGCAGATCTTTTTTTGCAACATGTTGGGCTCCGCTAGTCCAGGTTTACGGTAATCGAAACCCGGCGATTGGTGGAGCTACCGGTTAGACTGTTTTCAGGTACAGCCGGCTCAAAAGTGCCCGCGCCCCGAACCAGCAGCAGTTCGGGAGCAACGCCGCGCTTGTTGAGAAGCGCACGAACTGTCTCGGCGCGGGCGGCGCTGATCGACGCGTTGGCCGTCTCACGGCCCGTGGTGTCCGAATGCCCGGTCAACATGAACCGCGCCGTTACGCCGGAATTGCGGGCACTCTGGGCGAATTCCTTTATTTGATCCGCCAACCTGTCGAGAACCGGCGTCTGCTCCGGTCCCGGCACAACCTTGCCGGAAGAGAAGAAAATATCGGTCGTCTGGATCGCCTGCCTCAAATGATTAAGTTCTGCGAGGTTCAGCTCACGCAGCTGCGAGACATCCAGAACCACTCCGTCCGCCGAAAGTTGTTCAGCGGCGGCCCGCGCGCGGTTGATCCAGCCGGCAGGAGCCTCACCCACGGCCACAATGCGACCCTGGATGATCGAGAGCTGAACGGTTTTCGGCGGGGACAGCGCCGCCGTCAACCGCTTCACCACAAACTTCGGATCAAGGCTCTGATAGAATTGCCACTGTGCATGAACGCGGGCAGGATCAACGTCCGTTCCGGACAGCAGGGCTTGCGGGTCGGCGGCAAGCGGGTCTCTCAAGCCGGAAATATAGAAATGTCCGCCCCTCGCCGTTTGTTGGGCGACGATGATTCCCGGTTGGGCCTCAAGTCGCGACACATAATACTGCCAGTGCTCCGCCGCGCGTGCTTCGGGGCTCACGTCACGAACCTTGGAGATGTCGAATTCGGGTCCGCCTGCCGAAAGCTGCCGGGCCGCCGCGCGCGCGCGATCGATCCAGGTGTCGGGAGCCTCACCCTCGGCAACGATGCGATCATCGACGATCGAAAGTCGTACTGTTTCCGGCGGATACAGTGACGCCGTCAGCCGCTTCAGCACGAACTCCGGCTCAAGGCTCTGATAGAACTGCCACTGCGCATGAACCCGGGCGGGATCGACCTCTGTTCCCGACAACAGCGACTGCGGATCGGCGCCAAGCGGGTCTCGCAGGCCGGCAATATAGAATTGGCCGTCGCTTATCTTTTGGTCTGCAACGATGATGCCCGGCTGGGTCTCCAGTCGCGACACATAGGCGTGCCAGCGCTCCGCCTCGCGCACTTGGGGGCTTACGTCACGAACCCCCGAGATATCGAAGACCGGCCCGCCTGCCGAAAGCTGCTGGGCCGCCGCGCGCGCCCGGCTGATCCAGGTGTCGGGAGCCTCACCCTCGGCGACGATGCGGCCATCGACAATCGAAAGTCGCACTGAATCCGGCGGAGCCAGCGACGCCGTCAGCCGCTTCAGCACGAACTCCGGCTCAAGGCTCTGATAAAATTGCCATTGCGGATGAACCCCGGCCGGATCGACTCCCGTGCCTGACAACAGCGACTGCGGGTCGACGGCAAGCGGGTCCCTCAGGCCGGCAATATAGAACTGGCCATCGCGTACCTGCTGTTCGGCAACGATGATGCCCGGCTGGGCCTCCACTCGCGACACGTAAGCCTGCCAGCGCGACACATAAGCCTGCCAGCGCTGCGCTGATTGCCAGGAAAGAAAGTACCAACCGCCTGCCAGACTCAAGAGCAACAGGGCAACGGCCGCCACCAGCCACGGAAATCCGTCGTTTGATTCCTCTTGCTTGAGCTCGACGCAGGTCTGCAACTGCGCCTCTACGGAGGCCAGCCGCGAACCGTCGCCGTCGAACTGCTCTAAAGCCTCTGAGGATTGCTCATGGATGCGAAGCAAAACATCGCGAACGATTTCATGCAATTCCTCCGGCGGATTTCCCCGGATCACCGAAACCAGTGTCGCAAACGGTCCAACTTCCGACCAGAGACGAAGCTCGCCGAAACGGATTGTGTCCAGGCCGCTCTGCTCTTTCTCGTTAAATGAGTCTTTTACAAAATCCTGAATCGCACTGAGCATCGAAGAAATGAGCTGAGGATCTTCGCTCGTCGCATTGTCGGCAGTTACATGCGCTATCAAAAGGCCGGAATTCCGATGAATGAGAAAGGCATGTTCCACACGGTAGACAAGGGAATGCTTCAGAACAACTGCCGAGAAGCTTGCCCCTGTTCTCCAGGCTTCAAGTCTCCACTTGAGCCCGTGCCAGGTGAATATGTGCCTTAGAGTTTCATTCAGCGACTGAAAGGTCTGGTCGATCTTTTCCCCGATCGACTTGCGAATTGCCGGCAGAAACACCGGGTACAATATGTCCGTCAGCGTGCGCGGGCTCTTCTGGATCGACCGTTGCACAGCCCGTTCGACAGCTGGCGCAAGCGCCTCGCCGAGTTGCGCGTAAGGCGCTCGTCCGGCAGCACTGGGAAGAACGTCGCCCACGGCCGCCGCAAGCTGCTCGGGTTCGTCGAGCAGATGCGTAACGCGTGAAAGCTCCGAGATTTCGCGGCTGACCAGCAACTGCCGCAGCGTTTCCATGCGCGGATCGGCGGTGGGAACCGCCTCGAACTGCGCACGGTAGTCCGGATCAACGTTCCGGGCAATTTCGATCAAAAGACGAGCCAGAGCCTCGCGATCAATCTCTGTATCGTTCGAGGCTGTTCTTTGCGGAAGGTTGAATGGGTCGACGGTGGACGTCAAGGTCCCATCAACTCACTTTCCAGCTGCGGTCCGAGTTGCTCTTGCTCCCGACGGGATCCTGATTGAGACATTTTGCAACCTCGACAAACAGGCCAGCCAAAAGATTTCGGTCGGTCTTGACGTTGCTGAGGTCGGCAAACATCTTCTCGATCAGCATCTGAACGCCTTCATTCTTCTGCTTGATTTCCTCACGCAGCAAATGATCGTTTCGATTTATCCGGTCCGAAACGTCGCGCTCGAGCGCGCTCAACTGATCCGACAACGTGCGCACCTGCTTTTCAAGAGCCTGGTTTTGCTCGCGAAGATTCCGGTCGATCTCCTTGTCGGCATCGGCTCGTGAATCTTTTTCGCTCCGCAATTGCCCTGCAAGCGAATCGATCTGCTTCTTTGCATTCGACTCGTACATTTCGAGATTGCGCTTGGCCTCGGACTCGACATCCTTGAAGCGCTGCAACACCCGTTCTTCAAGCTTGGAAAAACGGCGGTCATAGTCCTGCATCTGGTTGCCGAACAGCAGGTCACGGATCTTGTCGACACCGACGGCGTCGCCGGCGGTTCCGTTTTCGCGGGCCTGAACTCCCATGAAGTTCAGCCCGTTTCCTTCTGTGTTACCTATCAGATTTACGTCCGCCTTCTTTTCTGAAGAAGCGGAATTCGAAGATTCCTTAGCCATCCATATACCCCCATTGAACACATGCCGTCAGGTAAGCATGTCAGCAATCGGGCCGCAAGCCGGATTCGTCTTGACTTATGCCTATTCATGGGGCAGCCGAGCGCGATGGCTAACGGCCCGGCAATGGCAATCAGGGGCGATGCCCTCTTGAAGGCGCGGAGCGTGCGGACGGTTCCGGGTATCCAAAAAGCGGCCTTCAGTCGAACGTCGCCAGCGGCTCGGCGTTGATCTCGACCCACTCACAGCGACGGCTTTCGTGGTAAAAAGACTGGAAGGGCGGCGGGAACGACGGGTCGGCGAAGGCGCCGACGGGAATGGCGATCACGCCGGGTTGCGTGTCGATGCGATAGTGGACGGCGGCGCCGCACTCCGGGCAGAAATTGTAGATGACGCGGCCGCCCTCGTCGCCGGTGCGCGTGAACTGCTTCGCCCGCCCCTCGATCGATACATCAGCTTGCGCAAACCGGACATTGTAGCTGAAGGCGCTGCCGGTGCGGCGCTTGCAGTCGAGGCAGTGGCAGACCGAGATGCGCACCGGCTCGCCCGAACAGACGGCTGAAAGCTGGCCGCAGAGACATTGCGCGCGGCGCGAGACCATAGTTTCTTCCTCCCCTTCACATCACTGCGTATCGGCGCTGGCCCTCAGTTCCGTCCGCTTCTGTTCCGAAACCATGGCCAGATCCAGCACCTTCTGCAGTTCGGCGGCATGGTGGAATGAAGGCTCGGCCTGCACGCCGCTGCGAACCGCATCGACGAAGCGCTGGTAATTGGTCGGCACCGTGCCGGCGTCGAGCACCTGCCATTTGCCGTTCTCGATATCCTCGCCGACACACGCCTTCAGTTCCGAACCCTCGAGATTGTGCACGACTTCGATGCCGCCCTTGTCGCCATAGATGCGCAGGCGCAATTCGTTGATGTGGCCGGTCGCCCAGCGGCTGGCGTGAACGACGCCAAAGGCGCCGTTGGAGAAATCCAGCGTCATGGCGAAGCTGTCATTGGCGTCGAGGTCGTATTCGCCAATACGGTTGCCTGGCGCCTTGTCGAAGGTGCGCAGCCGGCAAAACACGTGGTCGACGTCGAGTGCGGCGCCATAGCTGGCGAAATCGAGGATGTGGATGCCGACATCGCCGAGCACGCCGTTGGAGCCGTGGTCGCGCGACAGCCGCCACAGCCATTTCGGGTCGGTGCGCCAGTCGCCCCAGAATTTCGACACCAGCCAGCTCTGCAAATAGGAGGACTCGACGTGGCGGACGGTGCCGATCTCGCCGGCCAGCACCATCTGTCGCGCCTTCTGCAAGGCAGCGACATTGCGATAGGTGAGGTTGACCATGTTGACGATGCCGGCTGCCTCAGCCGCGTTGGCCATCTCGCTTGCCTTGCCGAAGTCTTCGGCCAGCGGCTTTTCGCACAGCACCGGCTTGCCGGCCGCGATCAACGCCATGGTGGTCGGGTGGTGAATGCGGTCCGGTGTGACGTTGGCGACCGCATCGAACTCGCCCCACGCCAGCGCGTCTTCCAGCGATGTGAATCGCTTCGGTATCTTGAACCCGTCGGCAAATTCGCCAACGCGCTTTTCATCGACGTCGACAGCACCGACGATCTCGACGCCGTCGATACCGCCGAAGCGGCGGGCATGCTCCTGCGCCATCCAGCCGGTACCCAGTATCAAAAGCCGCATTCTCTGCACTCCGAGCGAATTGGTTCGATTCAATCATATGGCGCAGATACGGTCTAGGAAACCCATGCGGAAAACCGCTACGCCTTTTTTCCTGGATTTTGCTTTAGCGGAAGCCGGCCTCGCCCGAAGCGTGCAGCTTGCCGCCGCGCTCGACGATCGGCTCCAGCGCCTTCTCGACCGGCACGTTCGGCGCCTCAAGGATCGCCGACTTGGTGCCCTGCGGATTGTGCGCCCACTTCACCGCATTGCGCAGCACCTTGTGCACATTGGCGTCGTGATAGGTCGGATAGGTCTCGTGGCCCGGGCGGAAGTAGAAGACATTGCCGGCGCCGCGGCGATAGGTCAGCCCAGAACGGAACACCTCGCCGCCCTGGAACCAGGAGATGAAGACGGTCTCCAGCGGTTCGGGCACGGCGAACTGCTCGCCATACATTTCTTCATTCTCGAGCTCGAAATATTCGCCGACGCCTTCGGCGATCGGATGGCTGGGACTGGTCACCCAGAGTCGCTCGCGCTCGCCCGCCTCGCGCCATTTCAGCGTGCAGGGCGTGCCCATCAGCCGCTTGAAGATTTTCGAGAAATGGCCGGAATGGAGAACGATCAGCCCCATGCCTTCAAAGACCCGGCGGGCGACGCGCTCGACGATCTCGTCGGCAACGGCGCCATGGTCCTTGTGGCCCCACCAGACCAGCACGTCGGTCTCGGCCAGACGGCCGGCCGGCAGGCCGTGCTCCGGCTGCTCGAGCGTGGCGGTCGAGGCGGAGATCGTATTGTCGGCGTTCAGCGCCTTGGCGATGGTCGTGTGCATACCTTCGGGATAGAGGGCGGCGACCACCTCATTGGTCCGCTCATGGATGTTCTCGCCCCAAACGACAGCGCGTATTGTCATGATGTCCTCGTGAAGCCGACCCGCAGCGGTCACTCATAGTCTGCCTGGGGGTGAAAAGGGAATAGGCAGTGGGGAATAGGCAATAGGGGCAGAAAAACAATCAACAGGCGATGGACGCTCCTGGGCCCTACTGCCTACTGCCTACTGCCTACTGCCTACTGCCTATTGCCTACTGCCTACTGCCTTACGCTCCTCGGCCTTCCTGAGCGACCCGCGTCAGCGGCTTGGTCAGGCGCGGCACGACGACGAGGCGTTTGATCTTGCCTTTCTTGTAGGCGGCAAGGAAGCGGGCGTAGTCCTTGAAGACGACACAGCCATTGGATTCCGCACGGCCGCCGCGCAGCATGTAGGTGTGGGCGAGCAGGCCGTCGCGGCCGTATTTGTTGCCGCCGCTGACGGGAGTGAGACGGAGCGCCTCGACGCCATGGAAGCGGGATTCGCGCAGCCGCAGATCATAGGTGTTGGGCGGCGTCGGGCCGACATTCTTCTTGTGCACGAAGCGCGGCTGGTCGACCATCGAACCCAGCCCCGAATGCGCCTCCAGCCGCGAGCCGTCCGGCATATAGACGGTCTTGGCCGAGATATCGTAGACGGCGACGCCGCCGCCCATTCCGGGCGTGGCGAACAGATCCTTGAAGGCGCGGCCGACGCCGCCCGCCGGGGCGTCCGGCTTGGCATAGGCCAGCATCTCGCCGGCCTGTGTCTTCGACCGTTTGCCAGGCTTGATCCGGCTTGATTGGATGCTCTGGCTGTCTGGCACGCCAGGCAGTGCGGCGACCTCCGAAGTACTGCGTGGCGAGCGCGGCGACGAATTTCCCGGCGACTGGGGTGCGGGGCTCTCGGCCGTCCTGTCGGTCTGTGGCTTGGCTGCCCTGGGTTTGCTGGCTTGCCGAGGCTCTGCAGGCTGAGCGGTTTCGGCGCGTGGACGCCAACCCGGCAACGCAATGTTGTCGGGCAGATCGTCCTGCGGCGGCAGCGAAGCGACCTGAACCTCGGCCTGCTCAGGATCCTGCCCTCCGGCGATTGCTGCAACGGCGGGCGGCGGCGCCAGCATGTCAGCGTCTTCCGGCAAGCTGTTGGCCAGCGCCAGCGCCAGGCGCGACGAGCGTTCGATCTCAGCCACTTCCGGCCCAAAGCGTTCCGAAGCGGGGCCATGCTGATCGGGCAGCCGGACTTCGGCGAAACGGGCAGCGACCGGAAGGCTGGCAAGCATGAAGGGCGCATTCGAGGCCTTGGCGAAGGCGGCAGCCAGCTTTTGCGGCGACAGCTCTGCCTTGGCCACCACGCCGTCGAAGCGCATGCCGCGCGAAGTGGCGAGAGCGACGCTGGTGTTTGGCGCAATGTTTGAGGCGACACTGCTCGGGGCCACAGCGTGCGTGGCCGGCTTCAGCCGCGCCATCTTGCCGTCATGCGCGAAGTTCGCGGCGGCATGCGCGCAGCCGGCGTCGCATTGGCTGAGCAGCGAGGCCTGTGATTTTTGCGCCGAAAGCCGCGGCGCCCACGAATTGGCGAGGCTGCGGCGCGAATCGGCAAGTGCTGCGTTCCGCAGAAGCAGACTGTGCGGAAGGCTGTTGGAGGCTGCGGTGAGCGAGGTACCGAGCGAATAGAGGCCGGCCATGGTTGCCACCGACCACAGCGCCAAGGCCGCGCCGACAACCGGCACCACCATCCAGCGCTGGCCGGATCTCTTCGAAGTCAAACCCCGTTCAGGAGTATCGCCCCGGTCTTTCAAACGCAAAAACGCCATACAACCACTCTCAATCGGCATGCAGGCTTGCGACCCTCGCATCCGTGACATCCACAGTTCGCTGGTGCCCCCTGCACCTTTCGCGTCTGTTGCCGATTGAATCAAAAGATGGACAAAGTTGGTTAACCAATCCCTCCATCAGCCACCGATTATGCGGCGCCTGATACGAAAAAAAGAGCACTCCATGGTCTGCGCCACGGTAGAATGCTCTCCCTCACCCCCGCCTTGCTGCCCGTTTTTGCGATCCAAGTCAAGGAAACGCTGCGTCAGCTTGCTGCAAGCCTGTGCTGATTGCCCGCTGATCGGCCTTCTCAATCAGTTGACCTTCCGGTGGCTGGAAGGTCTATCTGCTCAGAGACGGAGACCTCCGGCGACGGAAATTTACCGAGGAGAACCGGCATCACGACCGAAGAATCCGACTGCAGGTCGAACCCCTGCTGCGGCTGGCTGAGCACGGATGGATGGGGCAAGGACATGGCGCCGTGAGATGGACTGTGAAAGCGGCGCTGCTGTGGCTGGTCTGTGCCCTTACGATGGCCGCCTCCGTCGGCAGCGGACCGATCGTCGCGGCCCGCCAGGCGTCGATGAAGGAGATGGCGGCGGCTGCGAAAACCATTGCCGGCATGTTCGACCGCAGGCAAGCCTATGACGCGGCAGCCTTCAAGGCGGCAGCGGACACGCTGCGCGCGCGCACCGGCCCTGCCCTGATTGCCGAATTTCCGAGCGGCTCGCTTGGACCGCCTTCGCAGGCCAGGCTGGAGATCGATCAGTCACGGGCGGAATTCGAGGCCCTGGCAAATCATATCGGAACGCTGGCCGACGCTCTGGCCGCCAAGGCCGAAAGCGCGCCGGCCGTCATCACCGATGACATGCGCATGGGCACCGGCCTGGCGATGGGCGGCGGCAGCCTGCTCGGCAAGCGCTCGATTCCAGAGGAAGCCGATCCGACCAAACTGCCGGCGGAGCATATCCTGCATCTCATCCTGCAGGATTGCTCGACCTGTCATTCGAAATTCCGGCAAAAGGTACAGTGAAGCGACATTATCCGGCGGAGCATTTCTTGCTGGCCTGCGCCACAGTCACTTTGCATACAAGTAAATTCGTTTGTGCTAATATATCGCGGTCGTGCATATCCATGCATGACGAGCATCGGGAGGATGCAATGAAAACCATGAATCGCAGGTCTGCAATTGCCCTCGGTCTGACGACCGCCGCGGTAGCGCCTTTGTTCACCTTGGCGGCATCGGCAAAAATCAAGAAATACGGCCCGAAAGAGGGCAAGGAGATTGCGCCCGGTGTCAGGGTGGTGGAGGTCGGCACCGGCAATGCTGACATTCCCGCCTACAAGAGCATCGCAATTATCGACGTTGTGTTTCAGCCCGGAGCACATGCTCCTCAAACCGTGATGGACAACGACATGGTGTGCACCATTACCTCAGGTGCATTCACGATCAAGAAAGCGGACAAGGAATTCAAGCTCAAGACGGGTGATATGTACACCTGCTCCAAGGGCAAGACCGATGAAGCGACGAATACAAGCAAGGAGGTCGGCGTGCATCGCATCGCCGTATTGATACCCGCATAGCAGATGGAGTTCCGGCCGGACCACGCCGTCGCGAGTCCGGCCGGCCAGACGAGGCGATCTCGTTCCGTCGTCAGCGCGGCCATCTCACGCCAGCCACTCCCTGATCGCCGGGCGGGCGGGAACGGCGCGCATGTGGTCTTCGCGCTATGGCTTTGTTTGGGCATGATCTTTTGGGAAAGCTGGCTTGGTTTTCAAATCATCGGCTAGGTCGAATGGCTGATCAACCAGCGCATCCACGTGGCCAATACGGAGATCGAAAACCGCAGGAGTTTTGCCGGCCACCAGGCGGTGTTCGAGGCGATCGAGCGCCACGACCCGGAAGCGGCCGGCCAGGCGATGAGCGCGCATCTGGAAAACGCCCGGCGCAAGTTCAATTCAGGGTCGGGAAGACTGGGCTAGCCAGTTGACGCGGCGGCGCTCTGGCGCAAAGCAAAAAGCCCGCCGTTCAAAGCCGGCGGGCTCCCTTCAATCATACAGCGCGATCCGCTCGCCGGTAACCAGGACGACCGAATTTCGGCCTTCAGCGGCTGGTTGCGCTCAGGGGGCGGGCTTCGACGGGTTTGAAGCGACCAGCGATCCGAGTTTGCCGGCTTTGGCCAGACTCGGCTTTTCGTAAATTTTCTTCACAGAATCCCTCCTCTAATGGCATCAATTTCCTCTGCCAGGCCTGTTTTGTCAAATCTGGCAGCAGTCCGTCACAGGTCCCGGCGGCAATTCGTGCCCTTACGCCGGCTCGCGCTTGAGCGCCTGCGCCATGCAGTGAATGCCGCCGCCGGTCTTGGAAATCTCGCTCATGTCGACGGCAGCAACCTCGAAGCCGCGTGCCTTGAGCTGGCCGATCAGCGACTGGCTCGACGTCGGCGCGATCACCCTGTCCTTGCCGAGCGACATGAAGTTGCAGCCGAGCGCCATCGTGTCCTGGAAGGGCACGTCGATGATCTCGTGGCCCTTGCCCTTCAGCCAGTCGACGATGCCGGGCTCGGTGCAGGCGAGGCACACCGCGGTGAGCTTCTCGGCGATCGGCACCACCATCAGGTCGATATGGACGTAATATTCGTCGATGAAGGCGAGGCGCGTTTCCCAGCCTTCCTTTTCGAACCAGTCCTGCACCTGGCGGGCGCCCTCTTCCTGCGTGCGGGCGCCGCCGCAGCCGATCAGCACCACGCCCTCCTCGATGACGTTGAAGTCGCCGCCTTCGAAGGTGCCAGCCGTGACCATGTCGTAGATGGGGATGCCGAGCTTTTCATAGGTGCGGATGGCGGCATAGTTCTCGCCGCGCCGCCACCAATTGGCCATGGCGGTGATGAAGGCGCCGTAGGGCGTCATGACGCTGGAGTCTCTGGAATAGACCTGCATCGGCAGTTCCGGCGTCGGCTCGTGCCAGTGGATGTTGACGCCGAAATGCTCGTAGGCGGCGACGAGGTCCTTGTGCTGCGCCTGCGCGATCTGGACGTTGCAGGGCGCTTCGCGCAAATGCTTGCGCGACAGCGAGCTGGTCGAGAGGTGGCGCAGGAAGTTTGGCGAGCCGAGCAACACGTCTGTCAGCACGTCGGTCTCGTTGGCAAAGCCCCATGACGTCAGCGGCTTGGTGCCGCCGGCGGGGTTGCGGCGCTGCAGCGAAAACGGCTCGGCGACGATGCGATCATGGACGGTCATAAGGTTCTCCTCGATTTGACTATGCAGCTTTGATTGGATTGGCTGCTCGGAATCCACCAATCGCGTCCGCGCGCGGTGGTGACATATTCCGGCCAGCGGAAATCGATCGGCGGGTCGTAGTCGCAAAGCGGCGCGATCCAGTTGGAGCCACCAATGCCGCCGCCGGTGCGGGTGACGAATTCGTCCATGGCCGCATCGCGCGCGGCCTTGTCCTCGAGCAGGCGGAGGGCTGCAAGCGCAACCGTCTTGGCGGCGCAAATGACCATCGGGTCGATGGTGGCCGAGATACCGCCCAGCGCGTTCATCGCCCAGGATGGATAGGCATGGCCATTCGCCGAGCGCAGCGCCGGGCGGGCGACATAGAAGCGTGCGGTCGGCGTGTGCCACGACATGTCGGTGTAGTCGTCGGAGGTCGAGTTGATCTGCGACGGAGGCAAATCGCGGCGCAGGATTGCCTCGGCCTCTTGCGGCGAAATCAGCCGCTCCATCTCGTCGATGAAAGGGTTTTCGGTCGCGGTGCCGCCGGCATTGACCTGGACCTCGCGACCGATCGCTTTCGCCGCCTCGTCCCAGCTCGGCGCGCCGACGGTGGACAGCGCCTCATAGGCAATCCCCGCCATGGCGTGGTTGGCGAGGCCCGGCCGCGACTTCGACACCCAATGGCGCTCATAGCGACAACCGCTGATCGCCGCGGCCGCGGCCGCATTACGGTCGAGCACCGCGGTGACCTGCTCTGCCATGGCAATGGTCGGCACGCGGATCATGTACTGGATCTCGGCCAGCCCCGCCGGCAGATTGTCGGCGGTCGCCTGCCCGGCGGTGAGGATCGCCTCGCTGATCGACCAGCCGCCCTGGTGAGGCAGCATGGAATCGCGCAGCGCCTTGGAGGTCATGTACATCGCCATCAGCGCGTCATTGGCACCGGGCGCCCGCACCGCCGAATGCGCCTGCGGGATCGGCGCGCCATCGCTTGCGCGAACCCAGTTTTCGGGTTCGTCGCAGACAAAACGGTAGATCATCGCGTAGGCCGCGCCGCAATGCGTGTCCCAACGCGCCGTGTTGCAGAGCGGCAGCATATAGAAGGGATGGAACGAGATCATGCCGGCAAGGCCGTCATAATAGCCTTTGGCTGCATGGATCGGCTTCGAGCCCCTGACCTTCTCGGCCGGCTCGCCGGTGAAGCGCAGCGTCCCCTCGATGCCGTGGCGTTGCATTGCCGCCTTGGTGGCGAGAAGTCCGCCGAGGCCGGCAATGCCAAGCCCGGAATGCGGATCGGTGTGGCCGCCGGCCTCGCTGCCGAGGCCCGGCCGCGACCGCTTCACCGTTGCCGCGTCCTGGCAGTTGCCGGGCACCGCGTCGTATTCGCCGTACATGCCGATGGTCGGCCCCGGGCCATTCGTCCAGTGGGCGCAAAAGGCGGTCGGCATGCCGGCCGACCCTTCCTCGACCGAAAAGCCCTCATGCTTCAGCCGCGCGACATACCAGGCCGCCGACTGGTATTCGCGCCAGGCTGTTTCGCCGAAATCGAAAATGGTGCGCGTCCACGCCGACAGCGACGGCTGGATGCTATCGAGACAGGCAAGCGCGGTGGCTTGCGCCGAAGTCGTCACCGGTTTCTCCATGCGGCCCAAGAAAGCAGTGAAGCGGCATTGCAAAAAGTGATATGTTTTTCCGGTTCATGCAAATTCGGTTCACCTGAGGCCTCTTGCGAATACCTTCCACACAGGCGTTGCGCGCCCTCGACAGTTTTGCCCGTCACGGCAGCGTCTGGCGCGCAGCCGATGAACTGCATTTGACCCGCAGCGCCGTCAGCCATCAGTTGCGGCTCCTCGAACGCGACCTCGGCTTCGACCTGCTGGAGCGCATCGGCAAGGGCGTGGCGCTGACACCGCGCGGCCAGCGCTATGCCGCCGATGTGAGAAAGGCGCTGACGGTGCTGGGCGATGCGGTGACGCGCCAGGCCGGCACCGGCGTCGGCGGTTCGTTCGCCGTTTCCTGCACGCCGGGCTTCGCCTCTCTGTTTTTATGCACGCATATCGGCGAGTTCCGGCAAATGTATCCGGATGTGGCGCTGTCGATCCTGACGCCGCGGCGGCTGGACGATGTCAGCAATCCGGACGCCGATGCCTTCATTGCCTTCGGCGTCGGCAACTGGCCGAACCGCTCGGTGGAGTTGCTGTGCGAAATCTCGTTCACGCCACTTTGCAGCCCGACACTGCTCAACAAGGTCGGCGGCTTTTCAAAACCGGCCGACGTGCTGCGCGCCAATCTCCTGCATCTCGGCGACACCGAGGACTGGGCGCGCTGGCTGGCGCTGTCCAAGGTGGAAAACCCCGACACCGAAGGCGGCATCTTCTTCTCGGACATGAACCTCGTTTTTTCCGCGGCGATCGCCGGCCAGGGCATCGCCATGGGCGACGAGTTGACCAGCCGCCGGGCGCTGAGCGAAGGCCGTCTGGTGCGCCCCTTCGACATCGCGATCCCCTCGCCGCGCTCGTATTTCCTGGTGTCGGAACATGCCAAGGCCAGCCACCCGGTGCTGGAAGCGTTCAATGGGTGGTTGAGGTCGAAGCTGTCGGAGAACCGGATCAGCCCGTACTAGCCTCCCATCCGTGAATCAAATTTGCCGATCAGGCGAAAACTATTCGGTTGCGGTGAGCCGGGGCCCTGCCCTACGCTCAAGCCACGACCAAGGAAGAGGCAGGATGCAGCAACCCGGCCGGGCCGCAGAGATCAAGGCAATCGGGATCGGCAAGAGCTTCGGCTCGTTCCGGGCGCTGGACGACCTGACGCTCAATATCGGCCGCGGCGAGTTTTTGACGCTGCTCGGTCCCTCCGGCTCGGGCAAGACCACATTCCTGATGATCCTCGCCGGCTTCGTGCAACCGACCGCCGGCAAGCTTTTCAGCGACGGCATCGACATCACCGAGCGGCCGGCCGAACAGCGTGCCGCCGGCATGGTCTTCCAGGGGTATGCGCTGTTCCCGCACATGTCGGTCGAGGCCAACATCGCCTTCCCGCTCAAGGTACGCAAGAAATCGGCTTCCGAGATCAAGCGCCGCGTTGCCGAGATGATCGAGCGCGTCGGCCTCAAGGGCCATGAGACGAAACTGCCGGCGCAGCTTTCCGGCGGCCAGCAGCAGCGCGTGGCGTTGGCCCGCGCTTTGGTGTTCGAACCCGGCGTGCTGCTCCTCGACGAGCCGTTCTCGGCGCTCGACAAGAGCCTGCGCGGCCAGATGCAGGCCGAGATGAAGCGGCTGCATCAGGAGACCGGCACCACCTTCGTCTTCGTCACCCACGACCAGAGCGAGGCGCTGGCGCTGTCGTCGCGCGTCGCCATCTTCAACCACGGAAAATTGCTGCAGGTCGGAGCGCCGGACGAGGTCTACGACCGGCCGGACAACCGCTTCGTCGCCGAGTTCCTTGGCGAGATCAACATGTTGCCGTTGAAGGGGGTCAAGCCCGCCGACAATGGCTCGACGGGCCTCTGCGAGGACCGCGCGGTCAACATGCTCTGCAAGGCCGAGAAAGTCCGTGGCGATGCGATCCTGGCGATCCGGCCCGAGCATATGTCGATCGCGCGCGAAGCCGCCGCCGGCGAGAACGGCATTGCCGCCACCGCCATCGGCTCGACCTATCTGGGTGCGGCGACCAAACTCGATCTGACGACGCGCCAGGGCGCCAAGGTGACCGTCTCGGTGCCGAACGAGGTCGCGGCGGCTGCACTCAGCAAAGGCAATTCCGTCTGGCTGACATGGCCGGCGGAAAAGGGTTTCCTCCTTCCGGACGGAGGATGACGACGAGAACGGCGAAGTCTTCCAGCAAAGAATCTGGAGCGCGCCATAACCACCGGAACCAAAACGAAAAAGGGGAACTAAAATGACAAACCAAAGCAAAAAACAAGCCATGGACGGGCTGACCGCCCGGGCTGTGCGCGGCGAGATTTCGCGCCGGCAATTCACCCAGCTTGCAGCCCTCGTGCTGGCCGGCACACCGATGCTGCTGCGCTCGACCGGTGCGTTTGCGCAGGCCAAGGAGCTGGTGCTGGTCAACTGGGGTGGCGATGCCCTCACCGCTTATGACGCCGCCTATGGCCAGGCCTTCACCAAGGAGACCGGCATCGCCGTCAAGATGGACGGTTCGGGCCCGACCGAAGGCGCGATTGCCGCACAGTTCAAGAGCGGCGCGCCGACCTGGGATCTCGTCGACGTCGACCCGTTCTCGGCCATCACGCTCGGCGCCCAGGGTGCGCTCGAGCCGATCGACTACGCCGTCGTCGACAAGAAGAAGATGCGAGAAGGCTTCGGCTGGGAATACGCGGCCTCGACCTATTTCTTCTCCTACGTCATCGCCTATGACTCGGAGAAATACGGCAAGGACGCGCCGACCGGCATGGCCGACTTCTTCGACGTGAAGAAGTTTCCGGGCAAGCGCTCGCTCTACAAATGGGGCGTGTCGAGCTGGGAAGCAGCGCTGCTCGCCGACGGCATCGCGCCGGCCTCGCTCTACCCGCTCGACCTGAAGCGAGCGCATGACAGGATCGCCGCTTTCAAGGAAAACGTCGTGGCTTACTGGGGCGGCGGCGCCGAGAGCCAGAGCGTGCTGCTCAACGGCGAAGCCTCGATGGCGATCGTGTGGTCGACCCGCGCCTCGCTGATCGAGCAGGACTCGGGCGGCAAGATCAAGTTCATCTGGGATCAGGGCCTGATTTCGCCCGGCGCGCTGGCCGTGCTCAAGGGCAACCCCGGCGGCAAGGACGCAGCGATGAAGTTCATCGCCAGCGCCCAGGATCCGCAAAAGCAACTGGTGATGTTCGACAAGCTCGGACAGGGTCCGGCCAATCCGGCCGCCGATGCGCTGATCCCCGCCGACAAGAAGCGCATCAACCCGGTCGATCCCGAAAACATGAAGAAGCAGATCGCGCTCGACATGGACTGGTACGCCAAGAATTACGGGGCAGCACTCGACGAATACACCAAGATCATCTCGGCCTGACCAGGCCGGGCAGGAGCTTCGATGAGAGGCACCCTCTCCGACAGGATGGGCGCGGCGGTGCTGATGGCGCCGCTGCTCCTGTTCCTTGTGCTGGCCTACGCCTGGCCGTTCCTCGGCGTCGTCAAGTGGAGCGTCACCTTGCCGACACCGGGGCTCGGCCAGTATGGCGCGCTCGCCACCGATGCCCTGGTGCAGTCTGTGTTCATCCGCACGCTGCGCATCGCGCTGATCGTCACCGTGGTTTCCGTGGCGGCGGCATACGCCATCACCATGGTGTGGGTGCGCGGCAGCCCGGCACAGCGCATAATCGCTGAATTCTGCATTCTCGTCCCCTTCTGGATCTCGGTGCTTACCCGCGCCTTCGGCTGGGTGGCGCTTTTGTCCAACCGCGGCCTGATCAACACCTGGCTGCAATCGATCGGCTTCATCTCCGAGCCGCTGGCGCTGGTGCGCAACGAGTTCGGCGTCATCGTCGGCATGACGCATTTCCTCATTCCCTTCGCGGTGTTCCCGCTGGCCTCCGCCATGCGCAGCCTCGACGAGCGCGTGCTGCTCGCGGCGCGCGGGCTCGGCTCCAGCCGCATGCGCACCTTCTGGACCGTGTTCGTGCCGATGACGCGCTCCGGCATCATCGGTTCGGCGATGATCGTGTTCGTCTTCTCGCTCGGCTTCTTCGTCACGCCGGCGATCCTCGGCGGCGGCCGCAGCGTGATGATCGCCGAGCTGATCTATCTCCGCATCTTCCAGAGTCCCGACTGGGGACTGGGTGCGGCGATCAGCGTCGTGCTGGTGCTGTTCGTCGGCGCGCTCATGGCGCTGCTGTTCCGCTATGTCAGACCGAAGCAACTGATCTGATGCCGACCTATCGCCCCGGTCCCGTCTCGCTGATCCTCGCCGTGCTGGTGGCACTGTTCCTGCTGCTGCCGCTGCTGGCGGTCATCCCAGTGTCGCTGACGCCAAGCCGCATGCTGGCTATGCCGACGGGCGAACTGTCGCTGCGCCACTACCGCGCGCTGATCGAGGATCCGCGCTGGCTCGACGCCATCCTGCTGTCGATCCGCATCGGCATCGTCAGCAGCGTCATCTCCACCGTGCTGGCGCTGTGCTTCAGCCTTGGCGTCTGGATGTTCCAGCCGCGCTTCACGGCCACCCTTGTCGGCTTCGTGCTGTTGCCGATGGTGGTGCCGCCGGTGGTCTCGGCGATCACGCTCTACTTCCTGCTGACGTCGATCTCGGGCATGAGCTCGTTCTTCGGCTACGACACCTGGCTTGGCGTCGCCATGGCGCATTCGGTGATGACGGTGCCTTTCGCCACGGTGCTGATCCTGGTCTCGCTCAGCCAGCTCGACCGCCGCATCGACCTTGCCGCGCGCGGCCTTGGCGCCGGCGTGTGGGAGCGCGCCACGCGCATCATCATGCCCAACATCAAGTTCGGCATCGTCACCGCCGCGCTGCTGTCCTTCGTGCTGTCCTGGGAAGAGATCGGCGTCACGCTGTTCATCACCTCGGTCAACGCCATCACGCTGCCGCGGCTGATGTGGATGGGCCTGCGCGACAACATCGACCCGGCGATCGCCGCGCTCTCGGTGATCCTGATCATCATCACCGTGCTGGTGCTGGCGGTGCGGACTGTGGTGGTTAAGATGCGCGACGGGCACTGAGCCAAGGTGGCCAACAACAATCGGCGATCGCCAAGCCGCTGTGTGAAGGGCGTTACGGACGGTGAGCGCCGGGTACATTACGCGGCGTCATGGGAAACCTGCCGCTGGTGACATTTGCCTTCGTGTCGGTGCTCGGAATGGCGGTTCCGGGACCGGACGTCGTGCTCGCCATCACCAACGGCTCCCGCTACGGTTTTCGACGCGCGTTGCTCGGCATGGCCGGCGTCGTACTGTCGGATTTCATTCTTATCAGCATCGTCGCGCTGGGCTTCGGCGCTCTTCTGCTGGCTTCGGAATTCTATCTCTCGGCTCTCAGGATGTTCGGCGCGGGCTATCTGCTTTTCGTCGCCATCGGTACCCTGCGCACCGCATCCCGACCTTCGTTCAACCCTAACCTTCCCGAAACACGCCATTCAGCCAAGGCACTCATTGGGCGCTGCTTCCTGGTGGCGGTCACAAATCCGGCGGCCTGGCTGCTTTTCCCCGCGATCCTGCCGCATTTTGTCCGCGTGGATGAGCCGATCGCGATCCAGTATGGCATCCTGGCCATTATCGCCGCGCTTGCCGATGTGTTTGTGCTGACGTTTTACGCAGCCCTTGGCGCGCGGGCCGCAAGCCTTCTGGCTGGGCCAAACGCCGTGTGGATCGACCGGTTTTACGGTATCGCCCTGCTTGGTCTTTCGAGCACTTTGATCCTGCAATCCCTCGGGCATCTGAGATAGTCGACACAGGACTACACAGGGCCGGATTTAGCAATCGGTCCGCCGTCAGCTTGCGAAGAATCTCGACAGCCTTGCAGCCGTGTCTTCGGGGTGCTCTTCCGGGAAGAAATGCCCACCCTTGACCGAGCCGCCTCCGACGTTATCAGCCCATTGTCGCCAGATCGCCAACGGTCCACCTTCCTCCGCATACCAGTTTTCCAACCCGCCCTCGCCGCTCCAGAGCGCAAGCAGCGGGCATCTGATGCGACGGCCGTCAGCCTGGTCCTGCGCGTCATGCTCGCGGTCGATGCCGGCGGCGGCGCGATATTCCTCGCAGATGGCGTGGGCATGGGCGGGATCACGCAGCGCCTCGATATAGGCGGCCCTGACCTCAGCGGGAAAAGCATCTGGAGCCGAGCCCCAGCCGGCGATCGCATTGTCGATGACTACATCCGGTGCAGCAGCCAGAAGGCGTTCCGGCAGCGGATCGGGCTGGGCAAGCAGGCTCCACGGCCAGAAGGCCAGCGCCAGCCTGGCATCGGCCCGATCCCAGGCGGAGGCCGTGGGGATGACGTCGAGAACGGCGACCTTCGACGCGGTTTCGGGATGGTCGAGCGCCAGCCGGTAGGCGACGCGGCCGCCACGGTCATGGCCGGCAACCGTGAAGCGGTCGAAGCCGAGAACGTCCATAACCTGCACCATGTCGCGCGCCATCGCTCGTTTGGAATAGGCGGCATGATTGGCTCCGGAAGCCGGACAGCCGCTTTGTCCGTAGCCTCTCAGATCGGCGGCAACCACGCTGAAGTGCGGCGCCAATGCCACGGCGATGTCCCGCCACATAACATGCGTTTCGGGAAAGCCATGCAGGAGCAGCAGCGGCGGCCCTGAGCCACCGGCCCTGACGAAGATCGATGTCTCCTCCATTTGAACGGTCCTGGCGTCAAAGCCCGCAAACATCAGCTGCCGCCAACCATTCCGTGGCTGGAACGGATTCGCAGCACCTGGACACCCTTCGGCAATTCGATCAGGAACTCCTTGTCGCGGTCGAGATGGTGGATGCTTTGCGGATCGCCGCCGGTAAAGGCGGCCATCGCCTCGACGCTCTCCCAATAGGAGATGGTGATGAATTCCGAATGCGTCGGCGTGTCCTCGCGAAAAGTCTGCACGCCCAGCGCTTTCTCCATCAGCGGCTTGATACCAGCCTCGTAATTGTAGCGCTCATAGGCGTCGGCCTTGTCGGGCAAGGTCCTGCCGCGCCAGATGCGCGCAATGGTCGGGGTTGTCGGTGCCATCAGCAACAAACGCCTGAACGCGAGCCGCGTTCCGAACATCTCGACTGGTGGCAGCCGGATCGCGGTCCGAACCTGCGAGCAGAGGCCGGCCAAGTTGACTAGCTGTCGCGGTCAATGCACAAGGAGCCATGGTTTGAGGGCGGGACGGTGACGCATCGGTCTGCAAAACCGACGTAGTGGGTTCAATTCCCACTCAGGCCTCCACACTATCTCTTTGAAGTTGTTGGCGATCCCGACAGGATTCGAACCTGTGACCATCGGCTTAGAAGGCCGGTGCTCTATCCAGCTGAGCTACGGGACCGCTGGCCGGCATTTGATATCTTGGCCGGCTGGTGTCTATGTGCCAGGCGCTGACCGCCGGTCAATGCGTCCAGGGTATCCTGCGGTCATAGCGGAAATTTTCCGCATAGGAAATCTGCCGGCGCTTGGTCTCTTTCGGCTCCTCGACACGGAAGGCCAGCCCCTGCTTTTCGGCATAGGCCACCGCTTCTTCCCTGGTGTCGAAGGTCAGCCTGATCTGGCTCAGCATGTCGCCCGATGTGGTGTAGCCCATCAGCGGGTCGATCTTCTTGCGTTGGGCGGGATCGAATTCCAGCACCCAATGGCCGGTCTTGGCCTTGCCGGACTGCATCGCGGTTTTGGCTGGGCTGAAAATTCGCGCGGACATGGGCACCTCGTAGCTGCGTTGGCGGTAGCGCCGCCTTATTTCAGTCAATACTGTGCAACACTGCCGACGGCAAGGCCGAAGCGGCCTGCAACCAGGCCGCTTCGGCAGCGGCATCGGCCCGATACACTGGCGTAGCATCAAAAGTCATGGTCATGATGGCGACACAAAGAGGCATGGACGCAGGGATTTTGCACGCCGAGGCCGACAGCCAAGCGATTTTCGACGGCGCGATCGTGATCGGCGCCGGGGCAGCCGGCTTGACCGCAGCCCATGCGCTGCTCAAGACCGGCGTGCCTGTGATGGTGTTGGAAAAGGAAGTCCGGCTGGCCGAGCCATGGCACGGGCGGCACGAGCGACTGCATCTCAACACGCATCGCGACCTTTCGGCGCTGCCGGGCGTTTCCTTTCCTGCCGGCACCCCTGCCTTTCCGCACCGAAACACCATCATCGGCCATTTGAACGAATTCCACGCCATGCACCGGCTGCCGGTCGAGTTCGGCATCGCGGTCGAGGAGATTGGCTTCGAGGGCGACCACTGGCTTGTGCGGACCAGTGCCGGGCCGCGGCTGGCGCGCCATGTCGTCATCGCCACCGGGCGCGACCGGCAGCCCTTCATCCCGGCCTGGAAAGGCATGAAGGCCTTTGCCGGACGCATTATCCATTCGGCCGCATTCGGTAACGCCAAGGCCTATGCGGGCAAGAAAGTGCTGGTCGTCGGCGCCGGCAATTCCGGCTTCGACGTGCTCAATCACCTAGCGGCAGCCGACGCGGGACAGATCTGGCTGTCCGCGCGCAACGGTCCGGCACTGCTGCCCAAGCGCCTCGGCCAGATCGCCGTCCACCGGTTCTCGCCGATCCTGGCGCGGCTGCCGTTCAAGCTCGCCGATGCGGTGATGGCGGCGACGCAGCGATGGGCCTTCGGCGACCTCACGGCCTACGGCCTGCCGCCGACGCCTTCGGGCGGCGCAAGCCGGCTGGCGTCGGATTATACCGCCATCGCCACCGATGACGGCGCCGTCGATGCCATCAAGGACCGCAGGATCATCGTGCTGCCAACCCTGAGGGAATTTACCCGAGACACGGTCGTTTTCGACAATGGCGCGACGATCCAGCCCGATATCGTCATCGCCGCGACCGGCTACCGCACCGGGCTCGAGGCCATGTTGGGCAAGCTCGGCGTGCTCGACGAAAAAGGCGTGCCGCTGTTCAACGGCGCCAACAGCGACCCGAAACTGCCGGGCCTGTGGTTCACCGGCATGCGGCCGAGCATCCGCGGCTGTTTCGCCAATGCTCGCATCCAGGCCAAGGCGATCGCAGCCAGGATTGCGCGGGAGCGCATACCGCCAAGCCCCGTTTGATGTTTTAGGGGTTGCGCGACAGGGTCCGGAACCGTATACGCCGCAGGGCCTCGGAGTGTAGCGCAGCCTGGTAGCGCATCTGGTTTGGGACCAGAGGGTCGGGAGTTCGAATCTCTCCACTCCGACCATTTTTTCCCACAAAGCCAGTCCTTGCCCAAGGTATCACTCCTAAGGTCGCCAATGGCTGCCTCGCCGGTAGCGCATGGCGGCACGCATTGCCCAAGCAGCAGCCGCTCGCCGATCGGACCCTACATTGGAACACCAGTTCGCTCCGAGAGTTGTGTATGTTCAACCCAAGGAGCAAACAATGAAAACCCTTCTCATCGCCTCGATGATCGCGTTCGCCGGAACGGCGGCTTTGATCGCACCGGCGCAAGCCGCCAGTCTGACTATCCAGTCCGATGACGACGATCAATATTCGTCCGACGATGGCGATATACAGATTCTTCGCCATCACCAGCGCCACAAAGACTATAGCGACGACTATGGCGACGACTACAGCGACAACCAGGATGGCCAATGGCGGCGCCACCATCGCCATCACCGCTGCCATATCGAACTGGTCAGGCACTGGCGCCATCACCACAGGGTCGTCGAAGAGGTCAGGGTCTGCGGCTGATCCGATCGCTTTAGACCTGCTACGGCCGAGTTTGGCGACCGGAGCACCAATCTGACCTAAAGCGCGTCTCATTTGAACGGACTCACGCGACGCGCTTGAGGTCTTGTTTGATGCATGTTTGATGCATGCGGTTCTCTCAAAACCGGGGCCACTTGAGCGACATGCATCAGGCGCCCGTGTCATCGAACAGCATCCCTTCGGCGGGTTTGGCTGAAAATCGACGCAGGGATAATCCCCTCGCTTCCACTTCTATCGCCGGTCTAAAAGCGCGTCGCGCTGAAACGTATCCAGGCGACGCGCTTTGATTTTTGTTTTGATGCATGTCGTTCTCTCAAAACCGGGACCACTTTTGAGCGACATGCATTAGACTCCGGGCAAGGGGAGATTCTGGATGCTTGGTCTCGAGGCATGGCTTTCGCTGATTGGCCCTGCCTACTTCGCTTACATCGGCATCACGGTTCCGTTCGTCGTCGTCTGGGCCATTATCTGTGCGGCCCTGTGGATCTGGAACAACCGGCCGAGCAAGAGGCAAGGCCCTCCCCGCTCGTGGCCCGCCAGCGTGCTGTTCTTTGTCGTCGTTGCCGCGTGCTACGTGGCAGCGCATACGGTGGTCTATCTGCTGGTCCGGTATCTGGCGGCGTTGTGGGCATAAACGTAGCTCTATAGAGCGCTCTCGATATCGGTCTTCGAAAAATCGTCGCCAATATAGAGTAAGCGGCAGGCCCGATCCTTTGCCACTTCATAGGCAAAGCAATCGCCGAAATTGAGCCCGGCCGGATGAATACCCTTGCCCCATCGCCCATACGCCTCGGCTATGCGTCGGCCAGAGGCTGGTGTCACCGCCGTGACCTCGAAGCCGAGCCCGTCGATCAGGCCGGCCATTTCCTCACCGACATTGCGCCTATCCGCCACGATCAGCGCCTCGGCCACTGTGCCAGCCGAGATCAAAATATCGTCTTCGGCTTCCAGCGCCGCAATGCAGGCACTGGATTGAGGTTCGGCAAGAACGATCGCCATCAGGGCCGAGGTATCGACCACGATCATTCGGGCAGGCCATCAGCGCCATAGAGGAAATCCTGGCTCCGCGCGGCATCCGACCCGGCCTTTGCCTTGGCAGCGCCGGATGCTCGCATTGCCTCCAGCAATGCCCGGCGGCCTTTCCTGTCAGGGGCAGCCTTCACGGGAACAAGGCGCACGGCTGCATGACCATGGCGGGTCAGGATAATTTCATCCCCAGCCTCGGCACGACGCACCAGTTCGGTGAGCTGCCCCTTGGCGTCTGTAACGGATACCTGCATTGACCGCTCCTTTATGGACCATGCTCTGGTCCATATCCAAAAAGTAGACCATCTAATGGTCCATTTCAATGCAGGACGATGAGATCTTGCGGCTTGGTGAAGTCTGAATGACAGCTGGCGCGCAATCGTAGGCCTTGCGGCGATTCTATCTGAAGGTAAGCTCGCCGGGCGAGAACCCCAATCATCACTCCCGGCGAGCCTACAACCCGATCAGGAACGCGATCAGGACCGGGGTCAGCCGGCAAACGCAGTGTTGCAAGATGGATGCCAGAGGTTTCTTCTCGAAATGGGACAGGAGCGGAGTCTTCTCCTTCCACTGCCTAAACCTCGAACTCGCCCTGCCCTTCATCCATGGCGCTGACGATCTCGGCGGCGAGCGCCCTGGTGATCGGCGTCTTGCGCTCGAGCGCGGTGCGGTCGAGGCGCTCGACCACGCGCATGGCGGTGGCCAGCGAGCGCTCGATGCGGCGCACCAGATATTGCACGACATGCGGCTCGACCTCGACCTGGCGGTCGGCGAAGAGTTTGGTGATGACACCGGCCAGAAGCAAATCGTCCGGCTCATGGATCTCGACGGTTGCCGCCGCCTTCAGCCGCGAGGCAAGATCGGGCAACCTCACCCTCCAGGCGGCGGGGAAGCGCCGCGCCGTCAACAGCAAGGTGGCCCCGGCGCCGCGCACTTCATTGATGAGATGGAACAGGCCCGCCTCGTCGATGGCTGTCTTGTCGACATCGTCGATCAGCGCCGGCCTGCCGCCAAGCCCGGTGATGGCATTGCCGATGCGCTGGGCATCGACCGCCACAGCGTTGGTCCGCGCCTGCCAGATCGAACCCAGATGTGTCTTGCCGGAACCGGCCGGGCCGGCGAGCACGATCACCGGCGACGGCCAGTCCGGCCAGCGATCGACAAGGGCTGCCGCCTCGCGGTTGGTGGCCGACACCACCAGTTCGTCGCGCGAGTAGCCGGTGCCGTGGCCAAGGTCGAGCGGCAGTTGGCGCGGCGGTTCGGTCTTATGATCCGTCACGTTCAGCCGCGCGGCGACCGGTGGCCGCCGCCGCGAGCGGCGGGCAGCGGCGGGACGGGCTCGGTGGAGTGTCCCTTGTAGAGCGGCGATTCGAGATAGCGGGCAATGGCAAACCGCACCAGCACGGCAACCGCCGCCGAAGCAGGAACGGCGATCAAAAGGCCGACGAAGCCGAACAGGGCGCCGAAAGCGAACAGCGCAAACATCAGCCAGACCGGGTGCAGGCCGACGCTTTTTCCGACCAATCTGGGCTGCAGGATGTTGCCTTCGATGAACTGGCCGATGAAGAACACCACGGCGACAGCAACGATCATGGTCCAGTCCGGCCAGAACTGGACGAAGGCGACGCCGACGGCCAGGACCAGTCCGGTCAGCGAGCCGACATAAGGGATGAACGAGATCAGCCCGGCGAAGAGGCCGATGAGGATGGCGAAATTCAGCCCGGTCAGCGTCAGGCCGGTGGCATACATGCCGCCGAGCACCAGGCACAGCGTGCCCTGGCCGCGCACGAAGCCGGCGGTCGCGGTGTTGATGTCCCTGGAGATCGCCCTGACCGTCCCGACATAATCGCGCGGCACCCAGCTGTCGACGACCGCCACCATGCGATCCCAGTCGAGCAGCATGTAGAAAGCGACAACCGGAGTGACCACGAACAGGCTGACCACCGACACCAGAGCAACGCCGGAACTCCAGATCGAGGTGAAGACGGTGCTCAGCAGGCCGAAACCGGAAGTGAGCAGCGAATTCAGCCCGTCGCGCAGGCCATTGGCATTGACGCCGAATTTCTGCTCCAGCCATTTCGGATCGAAGCTGGTGATCAGCGACTGCAGCCGGGTCAGATATTCCGGCAGCTTGCTGGCGAAATCGGCCATCTGCGTGGCCAGTACCGGAACCAGGATGACGAAGGCCAGCACCAAAAGGACGATGAAGGCAATCAGGATGACCACCGTCGCCATCAGCCGGGAGAGGCCGAGGCGTTGCAGCCGGTCGGCGACCGGGTCGAGAAAATAGGCCAGCACCATGCCGGCAACGAACGGCAACAGGATGCTGGAAAAAATGTAGAGGAACAGCGCCAGGAAGATTGCCGTGCCCAGCCAGAAGAAAATCTGGCGGCGAAACGCCAGGGACGCAGCCGCGTCTGCTAACGCGGCAGTCGCGGCATTCTTGTCAACTACCCTGGGTGGAGCCTTCGCCATAGCCGCTCATATGCCTCAGCCAAGCCACGAGATAGGCCGCGGCCGAAGCCACGGTCAAGACCCCGGACAGCAATATGAGCGCAGGCCTGAGCGGGTCGAGGTGGAGGCCAAGGGCAAGTTCGCCCAGCACCACGGCGCCAGCACGATCTGGGCGGCGGTGTTGGCCTTCGACACATAGAGCGGCTTCATCTCGACCGGATGCGCTATGACCGTGGACAAAAGCACGGCGCAGATGATCAGCGCATCGCGTGACACCATGGTCACCACCAGCCACAGCGGCAATTGCCCGATGAAGCCCATGACCACGAACACCGAGACCAGAAGCACCTTGTCGGCCATTGGATCGAGATAGGCGCCGAGTTTCGAATGCTGGTTGAAACGGCGGGCGATGAAGCCGTCAACGCCGCCGGAAATGCCGGCGACGAGAAAGCCGGCAAAGGCCCAGTCCCAGCGCATATTCAGCATCGCCAGTACGACGGCCGGAACCAGCACGAAGCGCAGGATGGTGATGAGGTTGGGAATGGTCAAAGGCATGTCCCGCCATGCTTGTTCTGCAGATAGATGATGGAGATGGATTGTGGCTGCAAGGACCAGCGGTGAAGGGGCGACTGTCCACGTATTTATCTTGGGCAAAAGCCCGGTATCCTGTCGTCATCCTTGCCCCCCGAAACCATTCATGCGAAGAGCCGCCGAGGGAAACAGGGATGCGCCGACGATGAGCAAGGGCGACCGGGCCAAGCGCAAGAACGGGCTCACCTATGCCGAGGCGGGCGTCGACATCGATGCCGGCAACCTCATGGTCGAGAAGATCAAGCCGCTGGTGCGCGCGACGCGCCGGCCGGGCGCCGATGGCGAGATCGGCGGTTTTGGCGGCCTGTTCGACCTCAAGGCGGCGGGTTTCACGGATCCGGTGCTGGTTGCCGCCAATGACGGCGTCGGCACCAAGCTGAAGATCGCCATCGATGCCGGCAAGCACGACACGATCGGCATCGACCTCGTCGCCATGTGCGTCAACGACATCGTCGTGCAGGGCGCCGAGCCACTGTTCTTCCTCGACTATTTCGCCACCGGCAAGCTCGACCCCGACCAGGGGACGGCAATCGTCGGCGGCATAGCAATCGGCTGCCGACAGGCCGGCTGCGCGCTGATCGGCGGCGAGACCGCCGAAATGCCCGGCATGTATAACGACAAGGATTACGACCTTGCCGGCTTCGCCGTCGGTGCGGCCGAACGCGGCCAGTTGCTGCCGACCGACGATATTGTCGAAGGCGACGTGCTGCTTGGGCTGGCTTCCTCGGGCCTGCATTCGAATGGCTTTTCACTGGTGCGCCGTATCGTTGCCGTCAGCGGGCTTGCCTGGAGCGATCCGGCGCCGTTCAACGACGAAGCGACGCTGGCCGAGGCGCTGCTCGAGCCGACCCGCATCTATGTGAAGTCGGTCCTCAAGGCCATCCGCAACACGCATGGCATCAAGGCACTGGCCCATATCACCGGCGGCGGCTTTCCCGAAAACATTCCGCGCGTCCTGCCCAAGGACTTTTCCGCAGAACTCGATCTCAATGCCATCGATGTGCCGCCGGTGTTTTCCTGGCTGGCGAAGACTGGCGGCGTGGCGCCGGAGGAGATGATGCGCACCTTCAACTGCGGCATCGGCATGATCCTCGTCGTCGCCTCCGGCCAGGCGGCACAGGTCGCAGCCGTGCTGCAGGAGGCCGGCGAGACTGTGACGCCGATCGGCCGCATCGTTCCGCGCCGCGACGCCGGCGTCATCTATCGGGGCTCGATCGGCCTATGAGCAGGAAACGCACGGTTGTTCTGATCTCGGGACGCGGCTCGAACATGACGGCGCTGATCGCGGCGGCGAGCGACCCGGCCTATCCCGCCGAGATCGTTGGCGTCATTTCCGACCGGGCCAACGCCGCCGGCCTCGGCATCGCGGCCGCGCGCGGTATCCCGACCAAGGTCATCGTGCGCGCCGACCATGCCAGCAAGGAAGCCCATGATGCGGCGATCGACGCCGCGCTGATTGCGTTCAACGCCGAGATCGTGGCGCTGGCCGGCTATCTGCGCATTCTCTCCCGCGGCCTGGTCGAGAAGTGGCAAGGGCGCATGCTCAACATCCACCCTGCCCTGCTGCCGGCCTTCAAAGGGCTCGATACGCATGCGCGCGCCCTGCGCGCCGGCATTCGCATTCATGGCTGCACGGTGCATTTCGTCACATCAGAGATGGATGACGGCCCGATCATCGCGCAGGCAGCGGTGCCGGTGATGGTCGGCGACAACGAAGACACGCTGGCCGCCAGAGTGCTGAAGGCCGAGCACCGGCTTTATGCGCTGGCGCTCGGGCTGGTCGCTGACGGCAAGGCGCACATGGAAGGCGGTCGCACCGTGCTGGCACATTTCGCCGACGATGCCGAAAACGGAACTTCCGTGGTGATGGCGCCCGACCCGCTGCGCGAAGAACGCGATCTCGAACATCTGGCGCGGATCACGCCGTAGGCCGACATTGGCGACACCGAGACAATTGCTCCTGCTGCGCCACGCCAAGTCGAGCTGGGACGACCCGGCGCTTGCTGATTTCGACCGGCCGCTCGGGCCGCGCGGGCTGAAGACGGCGCCGCTGATGGGGCGCGAACTGGCCCGGCGCAGTTGGCTGCCTGACCTGGCGCTGGTGTCGCCGGCGCTGCGCACGCGCGAGACATGGCGGCTGGTCTCGGCGGAACTTTCGGCGAGCGTAACGGTGGAGTTCGCCGAGGCGCTTTTCGAAGCCACGGCTGGCGACATTCTGGCCGAGGTGCAGCAGGCAGTCGCATCGGCTAGCTGTCTCCTGGTGCTCGGCCATAATCCCGGCCTGGAGGACTTTGCCCGCCGGCTCGCCGGTCCGCGATCGGGTGTGGCTGCTCTAAGGAAACTTGAAGAGAAACTCCCGACCGGCGCCCTTGCCCGCTTTGTCATCGACGGCGATTGGGCGGATCTCGGCTTCGGCGCGGCCCGGTTGACGCATTGCATCAAGCCGAAGGATATAAGCTAGACCAAGCTGCCTAACGGGCTAGCCGCAGGTGACAGCCGCAAACCGTGTTTTGAAAAGACCACGGTCAAACAAGGAGATAGGACCCGCTGCTGGCGGATTGATTCAAGATCTTTGCGGCCCGAGTCGATTGCATAAAACCAAGAGCGGTGGGCCAGGCCCACCGCTCTTTGTGGTCGTCGATTTCTCAGAAAATCAACGACCCCATATGCCCTGGCCGGATTCCGGCTGGTTCGAGTCGCCCTTGATCGTGAAATCGCCGAGGCTGGCCGGCTTGCGGATCGAGGCGGTATAACTGTGATCGATGTTGCCGGCGGGCGCTGTCACAGCAGGCTGGTTGACGCCGTCGGAGCCGTAGTGGTCGCTGCCTGCGAAAGCGGTGCCGGTGGCAAGGAGGATGGCAGCAGCGGTAAGTGCGATCTTGGTCATTTCAGGTAATCCAGATTTTTCAGTTCTGTCCGTCAAGTGGCGTGCCTTGGGAGGAATTCGCGTCGCTCGGACCACCCCGAAATGGGTGTGCGTTGCTGCCATTGCCAATCACAAAAATGTGCGAACCGAACCGTTCGGTTCGGTGTTGGAAGGCGCGAAATGGCGTAGTTGTTGCTATATTCTATTCTCTAGGCGGCTCCGACCTCCAACGCCCCTCGTTGCGTTACCCTTGCATCTCAAAAGGTCGTGAAGCCCAGTACGTCGCGCATGTCGTATTCGCGGGGCGGCCGGACGGCGACCCAGCGTGCTGCCGCAATGGCGCCGCGCGCGAACATCGAGCGGTGGCCCGCCGAATGGGAAAGCGTGAGCGTCTCGCCCTCGGCCAGCAAGCTCACGCTGTGCTCGCCGACGATGCTGCCGCCGCGCAGCACGGCAAAGCCGATCTCGCCGGCAGGGCGTGGACCTGTAACGCCGTCGCGGATGCGTTTCGCCACATCGTCCAGCCTGACGCCATGTCCGCGAGCGGCCGCCTCGCCCAGCATCAGCGCCGTGCCCGACGGTGCGTCGACCTTCATGCGGTGATGCGCTTCCAGGATCTCGATGTCGGTGGCGGGACCAAGTGCTCGCGCCGCCTGTTCGACCAGCCCAGCCAGCATGTTGAGCCCCAGCGAGTAGCTGCCTGAGCGAACGATGGCGACGGACTTCGAAGCAGCAGCGATGGCGGCGAGATCGGCAGGTTCGAAGCCGGTCGAGCCGATGACCAGCGCCGGGCCGCCGCGGGCCGCGCAAGCTTGTGCAAGATCGACGGAGGCCGAAGGCGTGGTGAAATCGATGACGACGTCCGCAAGCGCCAGTGCTTCGTCGCGCTCGACCAGCCCCTCGCCGGCGCTGCCCGGCCTGTGAAAGCGGGCGACGAGCGCCAGCCTGGGATCGGTCTCGACGGCCAGCGCCATCTCCCTGCCCATGCGGCCGAGCGCACCGGCTATGGCTATTTTCAATGGATGCGGCATGGCGGCTTTCATTGGAAATGCGAGTCGCAACAATGATCTACCATGCCGCCCTGCCAGATTGATTCAGCCGGCGCCATGCGTCTTGAGCATCATGCCGGCGATCTCCTTGACCAGCTTGGCGGCAACCAGCGCGGTGAGATTGGAGACGTCCTGGCTTGCATTGTATTCGACGACATCGGCGCCGACGATGGGCTGGTCGATCCGCTGGATCAGGTTGATCACTTGCCGGGTTGTAAGACCACCGGGTTCGCGGTGCGACACGCCGGGCGCACAAGCCGGGTCGAGGCCGTCGAGATCGACCGAGAGATAGACCGGCGTCTTGAGATCGAGCTGCAGATCCTCGCTGAAATGCCGCGCCTCGATCATTTCGACGCCGAAGCGCTTGAGCTGGTCACAAAGCTCATCATTGAGGGTGCGCAGGCCGATCTGGATCAGCCGGTCAGCCAGCCCCTCCTCCAGGATGCGCGCGAAGGACGAGGTGTGGGACCGCCTGTTGCCCTGATAGGCATCGTAGATGTCGGGATGGGCGTCGATCTGGACGATCGTTAGCCTGGCATGGCGGCGGCGCACGGCACGCAGCACCGGCCAGGCGATGGCATGATCGCCGCCGAGGCTGATCAACGGGTGGCCGGCATCCAGCGCGCGGCCGACCTCGGCCTCGATTCGTTCCCACGGACCGCCGGCGCCTGAAAAGTCGATGTCGCCGTGGTCGACGAAACTGTCCGCCACATCGAAGCCGGTTTCGCTCCACGAGCTGTGCGCGTCGCTTTTGAGTTCCCGCCGGATCAGGGCCGGCGCTGCGGCCGCGCCCTTGAGATAGGACGAGTTCTCGTCATGCGGTATTCCCAGAAGCGAAACCCTGGCCATCGGCGTGCGATCTCCGGCAACAGGCCATCTCCCTAAACCCGGCAACTGGCTGGCGATAGCAGTGCCGCTTGGGCCAGTTGCGAAGGCGATCAGGCGTCACTTCACGATCGCGCCGCCCAGCCTTTGCCTGACGATCGCGGCGTGGAAATTCGTGCCGTGCAACAGCCCGTCATCGTTGAAGTCGTAGCTGGAATTGTGCAGCGGCGGCGAGGTCTCGCCATTGCCGAGAAAGACGAAGCAGCCCGGTACGTGATCGAGGAAGCGGGCGAAATCCTCCGAGGCGGTCATCGGCTCCGCCGCGATGCTGGCGGCGCCATAGGCCAGCACGCGCCTTGCGGCGACAAAGGCCGCGTCCACCAGGTCGGCATCGTTCTGCAGCGGCACGAATTCCCTGCTATAGGTCACGTCGGCGGTGACATTGTAGGCAGCGGCGGTGCCTGCCGCGATGACCCGCATCTGGCGCTCGATCTCGGCGCTGACCTCGGGACGAAAACTGCGGGCGTCACCGAGGATGCAGGCGAGGCCGGGCAATGCGTTGCGGGTGCCGTCGGTGATCAGCTCGGTCACCGAAACCACCGAAATGTCGGCGGGACTCAGCCGGCGCGAGACGATGGTCTGCAGATTGGTGACCAGCGCGCAGGCGGCGACCAAGGTCTCGTTCCCGGAATGTGGCCGCGCCGCATGGCCGCCGATGCCCTTGAGCACGATCTCGAAATTGTCCTCCGCCGACATGAACGGGCCGGCACGGGTCTCGAAATGCCCGACGGGCAGGCCAGGCATGTTGTGCAGGCCAAAAATCTCGTCGAAGGGAAAGCGCTGCAGCAGCCCGTCGTCCAGCATCGCCAGCGCGCCCCTGCCCCATTCCTCGGCGGGCTGGAAGATGAAGCGCACGGTGCCGTCGAAACCGCCCTCGGCGGCCAGCAGCTTTGCCGCGCCGAGCAGCATGGTGGTGTGGCCGTCATGGCCGCAGGCATGCATGATGCCGGGGTTCTGCGAGCGATGGGTGGTCGCGGACTGCTCGGTGATGCGCAGCGCATCCATGTCGGCCCTGAGCGCAATCGCCCGGTTGCCGCTGCCGCGCTTCAATGTGCCAACGACGCCGGTGCCGCCGACCCCCTCTGCAACATCGTCCAGCCCGAATTCGCGCAGCTTCGCGGCGACAAAGGCAGCGGTGCGCTTTTCCTCAAAGCCGAACTCGGGGTGCGCGTGCAAATCGCGCCGCCAGCCGGTCATTTCCTGCTTCAGCACATCACGATCGAGCTCAGCCATTTTCTCCCCGACCTATTTTGCAAGCTCACTGGCGACATCAAGCAGGATGTTGGCGCCGGCGACAAGCTCGGCATCTTCAGTGTGTTCGCGCGGATTGTGGCTGATGCCACCGGCGCTCGGCACGAAGATCATTGCCGCCGGCGCGAGGCGGGCCATCATCTGCGCGTCATGGCCGGCGCCCGATGTCATGCGCCTGACGCCGAGACCGCGGTTCTTCGCGGCCGCCTCGATCAGTTCGACGATGCCGATGTCGAATAGCACCGGTTCGAAGCGGGCGAGCCGCTCGACCGAGATCGATACGTTCTCCAAAACCTCAAGCTCCTCGAGATAGGCAGCAAGGGCCGCCTCATGCGCCTGCAAGCGCTGTTCGTCGGGATCGCGCAGGTCGATGGTGAAGACGGCGCGCGCGGGAATGACGTTGATGGCGTTGGGTTCGAAGCGCATCGTGCCGACCGTGGCCACGGTTGGCCCATTTGAAGCCCTGGCCCGATCGTGCAGGAAGGTGATGATGCGGGCGGCGGCGTAGCCGGCGTCGCTGCGCATCGACATCGGCGTGGTGCCGGCATGGTTGGCGGCGCCGTCGATGGTGATGCGCTGCCAGGAAATGCCTTGCAAATTCTCGACCGCGCCGATCGGCACGCCTTCACGCTCCAGCACCGGCCCCTGCTCGATATGAAGTTCGAGATAGGCATGCGGCTTGAGGAAGCCGGGTTCGCGGTCGCCGGCATAGCCGATGCGGGCGAGCTCCTGGCCGAGCACGCTGCCATCCGTGCCGATGGCGGCCAGCACGGCCTCGGCGCTGACGCCACCGGCATGGCATAGCGAGCCCATCATGTCAGGCGTGTAGCGCACGCCTTCCTCATTGGTGAAAGCGGCGACCGCGACCGGGCGCGACGGCGAAAAGCCCGAAGCCTGCAGCGTCTCGATCACCTCCAGCCCGGCCAGCACGCCGTAGCAGCCATCATAGATGCCGGCATCGATAACGGTGTCGATATGCGAACCGATGAGCAGCGGCGCCTGCCCGGCATTGTCGGAGCTTTGCCAGATGCCGAAGATATTACCGACCCGGTCGATGGCGACTTCCAGCCTGGCCTGCCTGAGCCAGCCGACAAAGAGGTCACGGCCCTGTTTGTCTGTGTCGGAGGCGGCGAGCCGGATCAGCCTATCCCCACTGTCGCGGCCAACGGCGCCGAGTTCCCGGATGCGGCCAAGCAGACGCTGTGCATCGATCCAGATCATGGCTATGCCTCGGCCTTCAGCTTGCCGGCCAGCACATCGGCGGGGCTCTGCCCGACCAGCTCGGTATAGCGGTGCGGGTCTGTGGCGCCTTCGGTGTTGATTACAAGCACGCGGGATTTGTCGTCGAGCCCGAGAGCGGCCTTGTGGTCGGCCACCGCCCGGATCAGCCCGGCAAGACCGACGCCGCCGCTTTCGCCGGCGACGATCACTGGATCATTGCCAGCCGGCCGTGCCAGCCGCCGCATCACCGCGACCGCCTCCTCCTCATCCACCGTCATGAAGGCATCGGCAACCCGCGCCAGAACGCGCCAGGCAACTTGCGAGGCCTCGTAGCATTCGAGCATCGCCATCACCGTCGGCTGATCGTGTGCGACCTTGACCACGTGGCCCGCCCGGGCGGCTGCGACAACGCAGGCGGCGCGGGTCGGCTCGACGACGATGAAGGTCGGCCTGGCGTCACCGAGCACGATGGCGAGATGGCCGGCCACCGCGGCGGCAATGCCGCCGACACCGGCCTGCACGAAGACATGGGTCGGCGGCTGCGGCAACTGGCCCAACGCTTCGCGCACGATCGCCGTATAGCCCTGCATCACCAGGCCCGGGATGCGCTCATAGCCCGGCCAGGAGGTGTCGGACACCACGGTCCAGCCTTGCTCAGCTGAAACCTCGGCGGCCTGCCTGACCGAGTCGTCATAATTGCCGTCGACGCGGATCATCTCGGCGCCATAGCGGGCTATTGCTGCAATGCGCGCCTCGCTGACGCCGGCGTGAACGAAGATTGCCGCTTTCGCGCCAACCAACTGTGCACCTTGCGCGACCGAGCGGCCATGATTGCCGTCGGTGGCGCAGGCAACCGTCATGCCGGCAGCGACCGCCCGGACGTCGAACCGGTTGAGATCGGCCACGTCAACGGGCCGACTAAGCGATCGGCTCGCCTCCTCCAGCACCAGTCGAAAAACGGCATAGGCGCCGCCGAGCGCCTTGAAGCTGCCGAGACCGAGGCGAAAGCCTTCATCCTTGATGTGGACGGCGCCGAGGCCGAGTTCGCCGGCCAGCGTCGGCAATGCATGCAACGGAGTTGCCAGGTGATTGTCGCGATGGGCAAGAAAGCGCTCGACCGTATCGGCACCGGCATTCCCCAGCGTTTCGGCATCGACCGGATCGAGCGGCCGACGGTGCAAGGCATTGCTGTTGAGCAGGAACACGGGTGGCCTCCTTTGTGTGTGACGAAATCATATTGCAGCCGAGGCGCAAATAGCGCTGTTATTGGCGCTTCGAAATGCAAGTTTGTTTCGCCAGGATAGCGCTTTGCCTCGATCGCCTTCACTCGACAGTTTCGACCTCGCCATCCTTGCCATCCTGCAGCGGGACAACACGATGCCGCAGCGGCTGATCGGCGAAGCCGTCAACCTGTCGGCGCCGGCGGTGCAGCGGCGCATCAAGCGCATGGAACAGTCCGGCGTCATTGCGGGCAATGTCGCCGTGGTCGACCCGGCGGCGGTCGGCCATCCCATCACCATTTTCGTCGAGGTCGAACTGGAGAGCGAACGCTCGGACCTGATCGACGCGGCCAAGCGGCAATTCTCGGCAGAGCCCGAAGTGCAGCAATGCTACTACGTCACCGGCGAGGCCGACTTCATCCTAGTCATCACCGCGGCCGACATGGGGGCCTATGAGGCCCTGACGCGCAGACTGTTCTTCGACAGCAAGAATGTCCGAAAATTCCGCACCTTCGTTGCCATGGACCGTGTCAAGGTGGGGCTGACGGTGCCTCTGCCGGGATAGCCAGTCACTTTTACGCAATTCCGGACGGAAAACCGCTCACACTTTTCCTGGAATTGCTTCAGCCAGCCGGCCGCAGCCAGACCTTGTTGTCGTGGAAGGCCGCACCGCCATAGGGCGCTGGTGCGTCGGCGCCGGTGAGCACATTGATGCCTTCGCCACGCTCATGGGCGCTGTTTGGCCAGATGCCCTCGGCGATCACCACGCCGCGCTTGAGGCCTTCGAACAGCTTTGCGTGCAGCACCACCTCGCCGCGCCGGTTGCCGACCTCGATACGGTCGCCGTCGCCCAAGCCAAGCGCGGCAGCGTCGTCCGGATGCAACAACAATTCCGGCCGGCCTTCCTTGGCCTTCGACACCGGCGTTTCCGAGAAGGTCGAATTGAGGAAGTTGCGCGCCGGTGATGTCGTCAGCCGGAACGGATGCTCCGCATCCGCGACCTCGATCAGGTCGACATGGTCGGGGAATTCGGGGAGTTCCGCCACCGGCCCGAACAGGCCCATGCTTTTCGGCGGCCGGTTGGGCGCCGCCTGCCCGCTCCAGTTGGCGCGGAAGTGAAATTTCTTGTCGGCATGGCCGAAACCATCGATAAAATGCGCCGCCTCGAAATCCGGCTGCAGGTCGACCCATTTGTCTTCCTTGAGGCTGGCGAAGGAGCCCAGCCCGCGCTTGCCGAGGATGATGTCGATATGCTGCTGCTCGGTCAGGCCAAAGCCCGGCCGGTCGGCGACGCCGAGACGCTGCGCCAATTGCTCGATGACGAAATGGTTGGTGCGCGGCCCTTCCGGCGGTTCGATCAGCTTGGGACCGAGCGTGATGTGCTGGTTGCCACCGCCCTTGTAGACGTCGTCATGCTCGAGAAACATCGTTGCCGGCAAAACGACATCGGCAAGCTTTGCCGTGTCGGTCATGAACTGTTCGTGCACGCAGGTGAACAGGTCATCACGCAGAAAACCATGTTTCACCAGCCGCTGCTCGGGTGCGACATTCACCGGGTTGGTGTTCTGGATCAGCATCGCCGTCACCGGCGGGCCACCGTAAAGCGCGTCCGCTGCGCCGGTCAGCACCGGACCGATGCGCGACTGGTCGAGATGGCGAATATTGGGATCGCGCATCGCGGTGCCTTCCAGCACATCCTGGTTGAGCTTGAAGATGCCGGAATTGGAATGGAAGGCACCGCCACCCTCATATTGCCAGGCGCCGGTGACGGCGGCGATGCAGGACGCCGCGTGCATGTTGACCGAACCATTGCGCTGACGCCCAAAGCCATAGCCGAGGCGGAAATAGGTTTTCCTCGTCGTGCCGACGAGGCGGGCGAAAGCCTCGATCTCGGTGACGGCAAGACCGGTGATGGCGGAAGCCCATTCCGGCGTGCGCGTCTCCAGATGCGCTTCCAGCCCCTTCGGATCGTCGGTGTATCTTTCGAGATAGGCGCGGTCGGCCATGCCTTCCCTGAACAGCACATGCATGACCGCGCAGGCCAGCGCGCCATCGGTGCCGGGCTTCAGCACAAGGCCTATATCGGCCTGCTTCATCGTCGCGTTCTCGTAGACATCGATGACGACGATCCTGGCGCCACGCTCCTTCCGCGCCTTGATGGCGTGGGTCATGACATTGACCTGCGTGACCACGGCATTGGTGCCCCAGATCACCACGCAGTCGGACTTCGCCATCTCGCGCGGATCGGGACCGCGCAAGGCGCCCGCTCCCATCATCCAGCCGGTCCAGGCCAGATTGGTGCAGATCGAGCCGAAGAACCCGGAGTATTTTTTCGCATGGCGCAGCCGGTCGATGCCGTCGCGCTGCACCAGCCCCATCGTGCCGGCATAGAAATAAGGCCAGACGGTCTCGGAGCCGTATTTTTCCTCGGCCGCGATGAAGTTCTCGGCGACGACGTCGAGTGCCGCTTCCCAGCTGGATTCCTTCCAGACGCCGTCGCCCTTGGCGCCGGCGCGCATCAGCGGCTTCAGCAGTCGGTCCGGATGATGGACACGATCGGCATAGCGCGCGACCTTGGCGCAGACGACGCCAGCCGTATACGTATTGGACTTGGCGCCATGGACACGGCCGATGCGGTTGCCATCGAGCAGCTCGACCTCGAGCGCGCAGGTCGAAGGGCAATCATGCGGACAGGCGGAGTGGCCGATTCTGAGCTTGGCGTGCTGGTTCATGCGGCGTTTTTAGCGGGTTTCGCAGGCGGCGTGTAGGGCCAGATCTTACCCTCCCCTTGATGGGGAGGGTCGGCGCGCAGCGCCGGGGTGGGGTGCGGCGCAGACCCCCGCCCCGCTCGGCTTTGCGGATCGACCCTCCCCACAAGGGGGAGGGTAAATCACTCCGCCGTGCCTTCCTCGTACTCGGCCGACATGGTCAGCCACTTTTCCTCGTGACCGGCAAGCTGCTGTGCCAGTTGCGAGCGCTCCTTGGCCAGCCGGGTCGCCGTCGATGGATCCTTCTCGTATACCGCCGGATTGGCGAGTTCATCCTCGATCAGGTCGATGCGCTTGCGGATGCGGTCCATCAGCGCTTCGGTGGCGCGGATTTCCTTGGCCAGCGGCTCGAAGGCGGCGCGGCGCGCCGCGGCATCGCGGCGGCGATCGGCCTTCGATGCCTTCTCGGCCTCGCGCTTGCCGCGGCGGTCACCCGACACGCCGGTGACCAGCGTCTTGTAGTCCTCAAGGTCGCCATCATACGGGTTGACCGCGCCGTCCTTGACCAGCCACAGC
Organism: Mesorhizobium sp. M0052; assembly: GCF_040323255.1. NCBI lineage: Bacteria > Pseudomonadati > Pseudomonadota > Alphaproteobacteria > Hyphomicrobiales > Phyllobacteriaceae > Mesorhizobium > Mesorhizobium sp. M0052. The sequence continues at coordinate 72,779 of NZ_JAMYUS010000006.1, forward strand.
CGGTCGGCGGTCGCTTCCAGCAGATGGCGGTCATGTGAGATCAGGATGACGGCGCCGGGAAACTCGTTCAGCGCATGGATCAGGGATTCGCGGCTGTCGATGTCGAGATGGTTGGTCGGTTCGTCGAGGATGAACAGGTTCGGGCCTTCGAAGGCCGACAGGCCCATCAGCAGGCGCGCCTTCTCGCCGCCGGACAGGTCCTTGGCGGCGGTGTTCATCTTCTCGGTGGTGAGACCGAACTGGGCGACGCGGCCACGTACCTTGGATTCCGGCGCCTCCGGCATCAGCCGGCGGACATGCTCATAGGCGTTTTCATCAGGCCTGAGATCGTCGAGCTGATGCTGCGCGAAGATAGCCACTTTCAGGCCCGGCGCCACCGTCATGGTGCCGCTCTCCTGCTTCAACCGGCCCGACAGAAGCTTGGCGAAGGTCGACTTGCCGTTGCCGTTGGCGCCGAGCAGCGCGATGCGGTCATCGGCATCGATGCGCAGCGTCATCTTCTTGAGGATCGGCTGGCCCTCGGTGTAGCCGACATTGACGTTGTTCAAGGCAATGATCGGCGACGCCACCGTTTTCACCGGCTCCGGGAAAGAGAACGGCCTCACCGTGTCGTTCACGATCGCCGCGATCGGCTTCATCTTCTCCAGCGCCTTGATGCGCGACTGCGCCTGTCTCGCCTTCGAAGCCTTGGCGCGGAAGCGTTCGACGAAGGACTCCATGTGTTTGCGCGCGGCTTCCTGCTTGACACGGCCCTTCTCCTGCAACTCCTTCTGCTCGGTGTACTGGCGCTCGAACTGGTCGTAGCCGCCGCGCCAGAAGGTCAGCTTCTTCTGGTCGAGATGAACGATGGAATTGACGGCGCGGTTGAGCAGGTCGCGATCGTGCGAAATCAGAAGCACCGTGTGCGGGTATTTCGAAACATAGTTTTCCAGCCACAGCGTGCCTTCGAGATCGAGATAGTTGGTCGGCTCGTCGAGCAGCAGAAGGTCGGGCTCGGCAAACAGCACCGCGGCGAGCGCCACACGCATGCGCCAGCCGCCGGAGAAGGACGAGGCCGGGCGGCGCTGCGCGGCGTCGTCGAAGCCAAGGCCAGCGAGGATGGTGGCCGCGCGAGATTCCGCCGAATGCGCATCGATATCCGCCAGCCGCATATGGATGTCGGCAATGCGGTGCGCGTCGGTGGCGGTCTTTTCCTCCTGGAGCAATGCGGTGCGCTCGAGGTCGGCCTTGAGCACGATTTCGATCAGCGGCTCCTCGGTGCCGGGCGCTTCCTGCGCCACCTGGCCGATGCGGGTGTTCTTGGGCAGGCTTATCGAGCCGGTCTCGGAGGGAAAGTCGCCGGTGACGGCCTTGAACAGCGTCGTCTTGCCGGTGCCGTTGCGGCCGACGAGGCCGGCCTTTGTGCCGGCCGGCAAGGTCAGCGAGGCATGATCGAGAAGCAAGCGTCCGGCCATGCGGAGCGAAAGATCGTTGATGATAAGCATGCCGGGGCTTTTGCACGGGAGGGCGGCGCTTCGCAAGGGCCTGGGCGCCGGCGGGGGCATAAGGCATGAAAACGGCGCGCCTTAAGCGCGCCGTCCATTGCAAACAGCAGACTGACTTTTCAGAGGCTGCCTGGTTCAGGCTTTGGGTTTGCGCTTCGTCACCTTGGCCGCGGCGGCCGGAACGGCCGGCTTGCGGCCGAGGCCCGAAGACTTGGCCAGTGCCGAACGGGTCGCGGAGTAGTTCGGCGCCACCATCGGATAGTCCGACGGCAAGCCCCATTTGCCACGATATTCCTCCGGGCTGAGACCATGGTCGGTCATCAAGTGGCGCTTCAGCGACTTGAATTTCTTGCCGTCCTCAAGACAGACGATGTGGTCGGGAAACACCGACCGCTTCGGATTGACAGCCGGGTTCAGCGCGGGGCTTTCCACGGCGGCAATGCTGCCCAGCTTGCGCACCGATGCGCTGACGCTGGCGATCAGATCCGGCAGGCCGGACGCAGGGAGCGGATTGTTGCCGACATAGGCCGAGACGATGTCAGCAGTCAGTTCAATAGCGGTCTTGCTGTCGATGGTGTGCAATTCTGTTTCTCCCGCCGGTCATGAAGTTGCCGGCTTTTTTTAAGACTTCTCTTGATGTATCGACCTAGCTGCACCCCCCAACGGGTCGCTAAAGTCTCAATAAACGATCAAGAATCGGAACAGGAGGATGTTTCCACAACAGGTTGCAACGTTGCAAATTAGAAAATCTAATACTTGGAAACGGCCGACTTCGCGCCAGCAGATTTCAACTGCACGGACGCCGCAGGTTTAGAGTCGGCCAGTATGTCCAGAATGCGCTTCCAGCGGGCGCACCGGCCGAAATCTTTTTGCTCTATCGCTTTTCGGCCTTCATGGCGGCGTAGAGCGGCGCCTCGGCGCCGAACTCCTTGAGCAGCCAGAATGCTTCCTGTCTGGCGAGGCGTTCATCGTCGTCAAGCATGTTCAGCCTCCGAGCGTTCTATGCCCACCGCAATACAGCTGCCGATGACGAGGACCGCACCGGCTATCGCGGTCAGCGTCAGCCTTTCGCCCGAAAGTGTCAGCAGCAGCGTCGATGCGATCGGGGTCAGATAGGCGATGACCGCAACCTTGCCGCCGCCTTCAAGCTTCAAGGCGCGCGACCAGAAATAATATCCCAGCCCCATCGGACCGGCACCGAGATAGAGGCCAAGCAGGAGGTGCTCACTGGATGGCCAGGCTGCGCCGTCGTGAATACACCACAGCAAGGTCAGGCCGACGCCGACCAATGCCGAAGGCAAAAGCAAACGCTCCGACGGTGTGGCCAGGCGGGCGACCGCAATCGAATAGAAGGCCATGCACAGCGCCGAGCCGAAGGCAGCGAGATAGCCGACGATGCTGCCCTGGAGAAAAGGCTGGCCGCGACCACCCGAGATCACCAGCGCCACGCCGACAAAGCCGAACACGGCAGTCAAACCCAGCAGCACGGGGCGTTGCCGCTTGCCCAGCACGATGACCGCCGCCGCGACCATCAGCGGCCAGGTGTAGGCGACGAGATTGGCCTCGATCACCGGCATGGAGGCAAAGGCGATGTATTGCAGCACCATGGTGCCGACCAGGCCAATAAAGCCGACCGCGACCGGCGCCAGGGTGCCGTCAGCACCCTTGGCAAAGGCTGCGCCTTGCGTGTCCCCCTTCCGGCTCGCCAGATGGATGACGGCGAACACCAGAGCCGCTCCACAAAACTGCAGCAACTGCACGAGCGACACCGGATGGCTGGCCAGCAGGGATTTGCCGACCAGCGCGTTGGTCGACCACAGGGCGACCGCGCCGGCGGCGAAGACCAGGGCCGACGGCGAGCCCGATCCACCCCGGAATCGCCGAGACGGTGCCTTGTCCTTATCGCCGACCATGATGTTACCGACGGCCAAACAGGCGTCCACTTCTATGCTCTGGCTACCATGATTCCCTTGATCCGCCCGGGACCGGCGCATCGGCCGCCGCCGTAACCGGACGTTCTTCCTCGAAGCGGCGATAGGCCGGCAGCTGGTTCGTCCAGACGTCTTCGGCGAGCTCGTTGACCCATTCGCGATCTTGATCATTGTCGGCTGCGAGATAGAACATGCGATTGTCGTCGACATAAGGCTTGGCCACCGAGCGCTGGTTGAGGACCAGCGTGACGCGCGAGCCGAGCTGGATCGGCGCGGTGCGGTGCAGGACGCCGAGAAACTGGCCGAGCGTGGCGTAGTTCATCTTGTGGTCGATGCGCATGACCTGGTTGCGCGGAATCTCGCGGCCGGATTCAAGGATGGCGCGGCCGGTCTCGGAATCGTCGCAGTAGATTTCGAGATGGCCGCCGACCAGCGGATTGCTGATCGACAGCGGAATGAGTTCGGTGACCGGGACACCGTCGCAATGCCAATCGACGGCGCCGTCCTTGGGATTCATGAAAGTGACGGTCGAGCCGACGATCGACAGCGGATAGGGCTCGAGCTTGGTGCCCATCATGTCGGACAGACGTTCCAGGCGCAGCTTGTCATGCAGCAGTTCCTTGATCTCCGGGATGAAACGGTCGGCGCCGGTGATGAAGGTCAGATCGAGGTGCTTGTGCACGGCGTGGCTGGCCTTGAGCTTCAACGCCGCCTCTTCGATCGCCGCCAGCAGCGCCGGGTCGTAGCCATGCAGATACTGCGCAACGCCGAAACCCGACACTTTCCAGGCCGTCTCATGACCGATAATGGCTTCTCGGCTCATCGCGTAGCGCAGTTCAGGTATGGTATGGGCGTTCATTCTACTTCTCCAGGATGGGGGCATCACTTGGTAAACTGTCGATTAATTTCCCCACCCCTGTAAAATTAGGAATGCTGGTGCTAGTGTAAGCCCAGCTTAAGGTCGAAACGCGTGCGTCTGCTCAGTCAGGTCAACCTCAATTCGCTGAAGATTGTCGAAAGTGCCGCCCGGCACCGTAACTTCACGCGCGCCGGCGAAGAGCAGTTTATTACTGCTTCCGCCGTCAGCCAGCGCGTCAAAAGCCTCGAGGAACAGCTGCGCTTCAAGATCTTCCAGCGCGGCGGCAATGCGGTGTCGCTGACGCCCGAGGGCGAGACCTATGTGTCGCGCGTTCGCGAGGCGCTGGAGCGCATCGTGGCGGCCAGCATGGAGGCGACCGGACAGTCGCAGGCACATGTGCTGAAGATTTCGGTGCTGCCGACGTTCGCGGCGCGCTGGCTGTTTGCCCGCCTGCCGCTGTTCCAGCGGCAATATCCCGAAATCGAAATGCGGGTTTCGACCTCCTACGCCGCCAATGAGTTCGCCACCTCCGAGTTCGACCTCGAGATCCGCTATGGCGACGGCAGCTTTCCCGACCTCAAGGCGGACCTGCTGTTCAAGGAGGATTTGACGCCGGTGTGCAGCAGGAAGCTGTTCCACGAGGTTCTCGGCGACAGGCCGCCGTCAAAGGTGACGCCCGACGACCTCAGGCATTTCACGCTGCTGCATTCCGACACCTGCACGCAGAACTGGCAGTCGTGGCTGGGTTTTGCCGGCGCGAGTTCCGTGCTCGGCGAGACCAAGAGCATCTATTTCGATTCCTGCATGATGTCCTATGAGGCGGCCAATGCCGGCATGGGCTTTGCAGTCGCCAACCGCGCCTATATGGCGAGCGAGATCCGCGCAGAGCGGCTGGTGGCGCCGTTTGCCGTGCATCACCCCAACACCGCCGGCTGGTATTTCGTCTGCCCGGTCACCGCGCCCTACACGCGCAAGGTGGAATTGTTCAAGCAGTGGATCATGGCCGAGGCGGCGCTAACGCAGTGCCAGCTGGACGCCGGGATTGCCGGCGGCCCGGTGCTGCGCAAGGCCATTGCCTGAGGTCGGATTCTTTCCGCGGCCTTGCGGGATTTGCGGCCGTTTCAGCTGGTTTTGCGCAGACGGCACGAGCAGAACCGGCACGAAAACTGCCACCTCATGACGCAGGCGAGAGACTCAGCTATCTTCGGTTGTTGCGGCGGACCTGATATCCGCCTGGCCGGCGCTATCAGCTCACCTCCCAAGCGGCGCCGGCCTTCTTCTCCCGAAGGCTACCTTCAGCCTTGTCGTCCCGCTAAAACGATCATTGCGCCGGCTGATCGCCGCTGGCCGCCGGCTTTGGCGCCGAATCCGTCTGCGGAGTTTGATCGAGCACCGGGGCTTTGGTTGGCTGGATGTCGCCGTCGCAGGCGGCGAGCGCCAAGCTGGCGGCTAGCAGAATCAGAAGCCTCTTCATGGCGACCTCCTAGGTCTGCCCTCTCCTTCGTAAGGCAACGAGGTGGTTCGGCTTTGGTTGCACGCTCGCAAACGACGCCGCGTCGGCTGGAACCAAACGGCGGCTCTGAGGTTGGTTGCCCAAAGGAGATCGCGCCATGATCCGTCTGCTCATTACCGGCCTTTTCGCTTACGCGACCTATCGCATCGCCAAGGAGATCATCAAGGACGTGCCCGACAATTTCGATCCGTTGCCGGTGCCTGGCGACGAACGCGCCACCTTGCGGCGCCAGTCGGCGGCAACGGGTGTCGCGCCACGGCGATAAGGGCGACTTCGGCCCGTTGCGAACAAAGCGGAAACGATGCTTGATAGGCGATGACCATCGCCATCATTGATTCGTCCTTGCAGCCCGCCTATCTGGCGAAGCTCAACGCCGAGCAGCGGCTCGCCGTCGAACATGGCGACGGCCAGATCGCCGGGCCGCTGCTGGTGATCGCCGGCGCCGGCTCCGGCAAGACCAACACGCTCGCCCACCGGGTTGCGCATCTGATCGTCAAGGGCGCTGATCCCAGACGCATTCTGCTTATGACATTCTCGCGCCGCGCCGCCACCGAAATGGCCAGGCGGGTCGAACGCATCGCCGGCGAGGTGCTGGGCCGAGACGCGTCCGTCATCGCCGACGCGCTGGCCTGGGCCGGCACGTTTCACGGCACCGGCGCCAGGCTGCTGCGTGACTATGCGCTGACGATCGGCCTCGACCCGGCCTTTACCATTCACGACCGCGAGGATTCCGCCGACCTGATGAATCTTGCCCGGCATGAACTTGGATTCTCGAAGACCGAAAGCCGGTTTCCGACGAAGGGCACCTGCCTGGCGATCTATTCGCGCGCTGTCAACGCGCAGGCGCCGCTTGGCGAGGTGCTGGGTTCGGCCTTTCCGTGGTGTGCCGGCTGGGCCGAACAACTGAAGGTTCTGTTCGCCCGATATGTCGAGGCCAAGCAGGCGCAGAACGTGCTCGATTACGACGACCTCCTGCTCTACTGGGCGCAGATGGCCGCCGAGCCGGAGATCGCGGCGCATCTGGGCTCGCGCTTCGACCATGTGCTGGTCGACGAATACCAGGACACCAACCGGCTGCAGGCCTCGATCCTTTCGGCGCTGAAGCCGGATGGCGCCGGACTGACGGTGGTGGGCGACGACGCGCAGTCGATCTATTCGTTTCGCGCCGCGGAAGTGCGCAACATCCTCGATTTCCCGCAACAATTCGCGCGAGCCGCCGATGTCATCATGCTGGAGCGCAACTACCGCTCGACCGAGACCATTTTGGCGGCAGCCAATGCGGTCATCTCGGAGGCATCGGAGCGCTTCACCAAGAACCTCTGGTCGGAGCGCAAATCCTCGCAAAAACCGAAACTGGTCAGCGTGCGCGACGAGGCGGAGCAGGCCAACTATGTCTGCCAGGCCATCCTTGCCGAGCGCGAGGCCGGCACGGTGCTGAAATCGCAGGCGGTGCTGTTTCGCGCCTCGCACCACAGCGGCCCGCTGGAGATCGAACTGACGCGCCGCAACATCCCCTTCGTCAAGTTCGGCGGGCTCAAATTCCTCGACGCCGCCCATGTCAAGGACGTGCTTTCGGTGCTGCGTTTTGCCGAGAACCCGCGCGACCGCGTCGCCGGCTTCCGCGTGCTGCAGCTGCTGCCCGGCATCGGCCCTTCGGCGGCGAGCACCATCGTCGAGACCATGGCGACATCGCTCGACGAGGAAATGGGGCTGGCCCGCTACCGGCCGCCGCAACGCGCGGCTGAGGACTGGCCAGCCTTCGTTGCGCTTTATTCCGGCCTGCGCGCCCGGTCGGGGAAATGGCCGGCCGATCTCGAACAGGTCAGGCTGTGGTACGAGCCGCATCTTGAGCGCATCCACGAGGATGCGACGACGCGGCGGGCCGACCTCATGCAGCTCGAGCAGATCGGTTCAGGCTATGCTTCGCGCGAGCGCTTCCTGACCGAGCTGACGCTGGATCCACCGGATGCGACCAGCGACCAGGCCGGGCCGCCGCACCGCGACGAGGACTATCTGATCCTGTCGACCATTCATTCGGCCAAGGGCCAGGAATGGAAGAACGTCTTCGTGCTCAACACCGTCGATGGCTGCATCCCGGCCGATCTGGGCGTCGGCACCAAGGAAGACATCGAGGAGGAGCGCCGGCTGCTATACGTCGCGATGACGCGGGCCAAGGACGGCCTGCATCTGGTGACGCCGCAGCGCTTCTTCACTCACGGCCAGGCAGCGCGCGGCGACCGCCACGTCTATGCCTCGCGAACCCGTTTCATCCCGGCCTCGATCCTCGGCGCCTTCGAGCAGACCTCTTGGGCGAGCGTCCACGCCAAGGACGATCCGCGCCACAGACCTGAGGTCCGCGTCGACCTCGGCGCCCGCATGCGCGGCATGTGGAAATAGCCGCAACCGCGAATGCCGGCAGGGAGCGACCTCAAGAGCAAATCGTCCTGTCATGGCATCTCTCAGGGAACTTCGGGCCGTCAGCCGCGTTTTCTGGCGTCCAACCCGCGATCGGAGAGCGGCGACCGCCGCCTTTCCGCCCATCCAGAGAGGCCAGAATGCACGATGCGATGTTCTTCACCCCGGTTGCCGTTAGCGTTGGCGCCGGCCACAAACGCATGCTCGCCTCGCTGTTCGAGATGCATGATTTCCTGACCGATTTTCCGCCGTCACGCCGGCGCCTGAGCTATGGCGCGGCCGTGAGGGCCTGCGAGGCGGCGCGCGCCGGAGAAATCTCGACCGAGGCCGCACGCGATGCCCTGATCACCTTTGCAGTCACGGCAGGCATCCTCTGGCCCGCGGTCCAGCCGGCCGTCTCGGTCAAGCCGGTCGCACACGGTTATGGCGGTTACGCCGTCTGAGACGGCCGGGACCAGGCCTGCCCGGCAAAAAAGATCACTCGGACTTGCCGGCAGACGTCGGCGAGGCCTCTGCCAGCCTTGCCGGCGGGGCGGTCTGTTCGGTGTTGCCGACAAAGAGTTGATCGCCGACAAAGGGATAGGCAAGCTGCTGATGATAGAGCGAGGGAACCGGGTCATCGGTGTCGTATTCTGCGGCACCCTGTCGGGCATGAACAATGTGCCTCCCAGCATGTCGAGCAAAGGCAGCTGCCCGGCGAAATTCTTGTCCCAGGCTTCGCGCTCATTGGCATGATGCCAGTGATGAAATCGCGGTGACGCCAGCAGCCATTTCAACGGTCCGACCTCGCCTTGAGGTCTACGAGATTGGATACCCTGCCCTCGTTGTGGCCGAAGATCAGCTCGCCAGAGATTAACGCCAAGGAATAAACGGATTGCTGACGGCTGGCGGCTGCTGATCGCCATAAAATCGAGATTCCGACTTTTAAGCGATATTTCCAGCCGCTTTCATGCAATATCGCGACTATCGCGAAGTCGCTCCCAGAAGCGATCGTTTTACCTGCAACAGGGGAACAAATATGTTTGCCGGTGCTGCACCAAAATTGGGCCGCATTTTCAATTTTTTTCTTCACGAAAACTCGCGCCCCACGTAGATCAATCCAAGATGTACATAACTCTCTAGAGCATATTGTGCGGTCAAGCTTTGAAGGCTAACGTGCCTTGGGGTGACGGGGAGGACGACCAAGCGATGTGGGCGCCGAACACGCTAATAAACAAAAACTATAAAATATATCATCGTAGAAACGGGTGGAACCTTGCAGAATACACGAGGTATATTGACGTTTCGACCAGATCAGCCTTGGGATAGAGTCAATCTTGGCTCTCTGCTCACGGCAGCCAGACGACTCGGTGTTGAGAGGTTTTTTGGGAAGGAACGTGCGGCGGAGAAGGCCAATCCATTGCAGCCCAAAACATTGCCTGCCGGAACACTCGAGCCTGGAAAAATCGTTCATCTGATCGATATGCTGTGGTGCGATGCTTATGGCGTGTTTGTGAAGGGCTGGGCTCACGCCCATGACTTACCCGTCAAGGCGATGTATCTGCGCAGCGGCGATTTTCGGATGCAGGTCTCGGAATTTCACGATCGTCCGGATTTGCTAAATTTCTATCCGCATCTTCCATCGACTAGGTATGGGTTTTCTGCCTATCTGGCTTGCAGCCCGTTTAGACCCGTCAGTCTGGTGGTCGAGACCCCAGCAGGCCGAGCAGAACTCGACATCACGGCCCTGCCCGCCGACCACCATGTCAATGCCCCGCTGCCCCCGGTGGACAATGGGATGGCCTATTTCGTCAACGAGATGAAGAAGGTGAAAGGCACCGTCGTGGAAATCGGCGCGCGCGTCGTCGGGCCGGACTCCTCTCTGCAAGCCTCCCAGTTCCAACCCGAATGCAAGTTCATCGGGGTCGACATCCACCCGGCGCCGGGGGTCGACGTGGTGGCCGACGCGCATTTCCTGAGCGACCATTTCACAGCGGGGTCCATCGACGGAATTATGTCGTTCGCGGTCATGGAGCATCTGGCCTGCCCCTGGCTGCTGGCCGCCCAGGTCAACAAACTGCTTAAAGTAGGCGGGCTGACACTGCATTCGTTGCCGCAGGCCTTTCCAATTCATGAAACGCCAAACGATTTCTGGCGTGCATCGGATGAAGGACTGAAGGTGCTGTTTTCGCCTGAGATGGGTTTTGAAATTCTCAAGGTGGGGATGTGCACGCCTGTAAAGATGCATGTGCATCCAGCCTTCCGGGAAGGCACCATGCATGCATTTCCCCTGTTCGACGGGATGGCGGCCTCTTTCGTCCTGGCGCGCAAGACCTTCGACCTACCGGATGGCGCTGTCGCCTGGCCGATGCAAAGAAGCCAATCCATGAAACATAGCCAAGCTTATCCCGCGCATGGCAGCGAAACGACAGCGGCGTGCTCGACGAGCGAGCCCACGGAGCGAGCCAAACCTGCAGCGCCACCGGAACGGCCGATGACAGCCAGAACCAAGATGCTGCTGTCGATGTTCGATGCGAGCGGATTCGGCCTGGAAGTGGGGCCAAGCTACAATCCACTGTTGCCAAAGTCGCAAGGCTACAATGTCGAAACGATCGATCACGCCGACGCCGCCACCTTGCGCGAGAAATATCGGGACAACGCATCACAGATTGAAGAGGTCGACTATGTCTCGGACGGTCGCAGCATCCTCGAAACCATTGGCAAGAAGAAACGCTACGACTTCGTTTTTGCGTCGCATGTCATAGAGCATGTGACCGATATCGTCCGCTTCATCCAGGATTGCGAAACGCTGCTGAAGCCGAATGGCCTGCTGGTTCTGGCTGTGCCTGACAAACGGTTCTGCTTCGACGCATTACGGCCGCTGTCCACGGTTGGGCAGGCATTGCAAGCCTATTTCGAAAAACGCAAGCGCCACTCTCCCGGAGTTCTGTTTGACCAAGTCTCCTATATCTGCACCAAGGCCGAGCAGATCGTCTGGGTGGAACCGACCCTTGATGACATCGCCCTAATGCAAGGGGCCGATGAAGCAAAACAATTGTTCGAAAGTTCGCAAACCGACGCGGAATATCACGACGCTCATGGTTGGCAATTCACGCCTACGTCGTTTCGATATCTGATCAAAAAACTTCGCTCCCTCGGCTACATTAAATCCGGTGAACTCGCATTTCATACCATCGATGCAGGACAACCGAATTTACACGAGTTCTACATCACTCTTTCCAAGAGCGCGTCTGTTCTGGAAGCAACCGACGTCGACCTGCTCAAGCAAGCGGAGCAGGAACTTCGCACTGTTTTCGTGAGCCGGCATGAGATGGAGATGAAAAACAGGGTCGACGCCCTGGAGCGTGACGCGCACGCCGCAAGCCTGCAGATCGAGGCCGCAAATCAGCGGATCCAGCTACTCAGCGTCAAGGCCGATGCATTACTGCAGTCGACTTCCTGGAAGGTGACAGCCCCTTTACGCTACATCAGGTCGGTGTTCCTATGATGATGCACGTTTCCCCCAAGCTTTCGAAGCTCTCGTCGAAAAGAGCGCCCACTGTAGTGGTCATCATCCCCTACTACAACGGCTCCGCATTCATTGAGAGGTCGGTCAAGAGCGTCCTTAACCAGACGCTTCAACCCGACGAGTTCATCGTCGTCAATGACGGCTCGACAGCTACCGAAGCGGCGTTTCTGCACAAGCTTGCCAAGCGGTTGCATTTCAAGGTGATCAACCAGCCCAATGGCGGCCAGGGATTGGCCAGAAATGCCGGCGTTCGTGCGTCGACCTCGAACTACATCAGCTTTCTCGATCAGGATGATTTCTATCGGGATACCCATGTCGAAGCCCTGGTGCGGGCAATTCCAGCCGATGATCCGCATCTCGGCTGGGTGTATGGCGACCTCATGGAAGCGGATGGCGCCGGTAATGTGCTGAGAACAGCAACCGTCAAACGCCACAGCGCTCACCCTAAGCGCGATATCGAGCAGATGGTGGGCTTCGACATGCATGTCCTGCCGTCGGCATCGCTGATTTCCCGCACCGCTTATGAGGCCGTCGGCGGTTTCGACCCTCAGTTCATAGGCTATGAAGACGACGATCTCTTTCTGCGTATTTTCAGAAGCGGATACAGCAATTATTTCGTCGACCAGCCAGTGACGGTCTGGTGTATACGCCCCAATAGCACATCATATACCGTCATGATGTCTCGAAGCCGGTTTCGGTACTTCAAGAAGCTCATGGGAATGTTCCCTGATGACCGACAAATGGTCCGTTATTACATGCGGGACTTGCTAATCCCTCGATTTCACTCGCAGTTTGTCCATGATGCGATCAGATGGGCCATCCATGACGACAACCACCTTTCTGAACACAAGGACGAGATGGTCTCCATCTTCAACGGGTACGGGCGGGTTGTGCTGAGCAACAAATCCATACCCTGGCGCTTCAAATTGAAGGTCAGCGTCCTCCGCCTAGTGGTGAACACGAATTCCAAGATCATGATCGTCGCGGCAGTGAGGTTGGCTCAAGCCGGTCATGGCCTGCGCGGGTTCCTCGCCCACAGGCTACGCTAGCCATGCTCGCGCAATCGGACATGGCAGTCATTCAGAAAGATGCCTCAGGCACGCAGCCGAGTGAATGAATCTCGCAATAAGTAGAGCTCAAGCTGTAGATGCCTATGCGGCACGTATCGAACTGCCTGGCTTATTGGCCATGCGTTGCTATGCCGCGCTTTCAATTTTTCTGGTTCATCTTATCGCACTACCGAATCTTCCTATCCCCTCTCAGCTGTCTTTCATTCTGACGCATTTCGGTTACGGTGTTCCTCTATTCTACGCCGTAAGCGCTTTTGGCCTTTTCGTCGGGTATAGCGGAAATATTAAAACGCGGGCGGATCTGAGAGAATTCTATCTAAGGCGATTTTTCCGTATCGCACCGCTGTTCTATTTTATGACATTCATTACGACGCCGATATTGTACTGGTCTATGTGGAGAATAACCTTCTCTTTATCTCAGTTTTTCAGCTCTGTTCTTTTCATTTTCAACTTTGTCCCTCAGCATGTCACCGGCTTCGTCCTGGCGTCTTGGTCGATCGGAGTAGAGATGGCATTCTATGCCATCCTCCCACTGCTGGTCTTCGCTCTTACCGGCTTATGGCGGTCGTTGGCGTTTCTGGCTGTCAGTGTCTTTCTGGCCGCGAACTGGGAATTGGCTTTCCGGGGCGCTGGTCCCGTTTTGGCGACCTTTGAGCAGTTCTCGCTGATGACGTTCCTCTTCTACTTTGCGGCGGGAATTACGGGGTACTTCGTATGGCAGAAGCTGGGTCGAACTTCACCTCGGGTCGGCAGCGCAGTCTTCGCCGCAAGCGTACTTGGTATTTTTGGTCTTATCCGCTTCAATGACCAGGTTAGCGAATTTATTGGGACCACATTCTGGCCAGTCGCAGCGCTCGTGAACGTCGTTTGGGCGCTGGCTTTGGCCGGAGCCGTTGTCGGGGTTTGTTTGCATCCACCGAGATGGTTCGTCAATCCTGCTGCGAAACTCCTCGGCAACGCCAGTCTCAGCCTTTATCTCTGGCACTCTGTTGTTATCCTTGTCTTGGACCAATGGGGCATCTACCGTGGGCTCTATGCATCCCTCACCGGCACTTTCTTGCCGTTCTTTGCTTGTTTTCTCGCGACCCTCGTCGTCTTGGTCCCGTTGTCGCTCGTGAGCTATCGTTATATTGAACGACCCGGCATGAAATTGGCTAGCCGCTTTACCCGACATTGCCCCGCCCCAGGGAGGTAACGGATGTTCCAGTTTCTGAAACCGCGTCCTGCCCCCGCTTTGCGGCCGCTCACCGAAGATTTCGTCGACCGGCTTTCCATGCTGGACGGTATACTGATCGCCACCGGATGGACCACGGGCGCAGACCCGGTGATCCTCTACGACGGTAAGCTTGTCCCCAATCAGATTTGCGTGCGCTTTACCCGCCCAAGCCCGGCAACGGCGATCAATGACGGTTTCCGTATCGCCGCGCCTTTGGTCGATAGACAGATTGCGAATGAGAACGTTTCGGTGGGCTTCGACAACGGCAACCGGCTCAGGCGTTCACCGAAACGTCCAGAGGGTTCGCACGGCATTATCGATAGATTCTGCAAGATGGTGGCCGCCAAACCCGGCGCACCACTGATAGAAATTGGTTCGCGCGCAAGATCCGGCAACACCTATAGGCATTTGTTCCCTGATTGCGAATACTTCGGCGTCGATGTCTCCACAGGCCCCAACGTTGACCTAGTTACCGATGCCCATACGCTAGAGGGGGTCACCAAAACGTTCGATTTTGCTTTTTCTGTATCCGTTTTCGAGCATCTAATGATGCCGTGGGTTGCCGCTCACGCACTCAACCGGGTTCTCAATGTTGGAGGATTGGCCTTCATCCAGTCGCATCCGGCATGGCCTCTGCATGAGGAGCCCTGGGATTTTTTCCGGTTCTCCAAAGAGTCGTGGGCATCGATCTTCAATGCGTTTACCGGGTTCGAGGTGCTGGACGCTGGCTACGCCATAGAGGCGGCAATCGTGCCGGCAAACATGGAAAGCGGGCCGCTTCAGTCCCTTGATGAGCATCCGACATTCCTGTTGTCGGCTTGCCTTGCCAGGAAAATTGGACCTGCAAGCGCTGACTGGGCTGCCAACCCGGCTCCCCTCTACAACCTTAACTACCCGCATTGAGGTCCATCATGCGGGGTGGTGAGTTTCATGCAGGACCTGAGACACCTAAAATCAAGCCTCGTTCGCGTGAAGGCAGCAGCAAATCAGACGGTGCGGCAAGGAACGAAGCGCTGCTGCACTCGACATCGTGGAAGGTAACGGCGCACCGGTCCCAGCCCTCAATGCAGCGTCGGGTCGCCGGACAGCAGGCCGCGCGGCCCGGTCGTTTCGAAACTGACCTGGTCGCGGCCGTTGGACTTGGCCTTGTAGAGGTGCCGGTCGGCCGTCAGGAACATGTCGGCATAGGTGGTGGGTCCGCTGAAGGCGACGCCGCCTATGCTTACCGAGAGCGGACAGGGCCGCCCATCCGGGGCAAACTCGACCTCGCGGATGCGCCGCCGGATCCCCTCGGCAACCAGCCAAGACTGCGACGGGTCGGCGCCGGGCAGGAAGATGGCGAACTCCTCGCCGCCGATGCGTCCGACGATGTCGGCGCCGCGCAGCTGGGCCTTGATCGTCTGCGCAATAAGCTTGAGCGCCTGATCGCCGCAATCGTGGCCCAATCGATCGTTGATGGTCTTGAAATGATCGGCGTCGACGATCAGCAGGGCGCCGGCATCGACGACGGCCTGGCTGCGCGCCTGTTCGAGATAGGCCTCTACCAGCATCGAAAACGCGCCGCGGTTGAACACCGCGGTCAGGCTGTCGGTCGCCGCGACGATGCTCAGATTCTTCTGGGCGATCGCCAGCTGGCGCATCTTGTACATCAGGAAAGAGAAGAACGATCCACCCAGCACGAGCGGCAGCAACAGGTCGGTGAGCTGCGCCCAGCGCAACGCTTCGGGCGACAGCGACGGAAAATTGTAGGAATCGACAAGGAAGGCCGCCGCGATACAGATCGCCGTGCCGACAACCGTGACTGCTATGACCCTGCCCAAGCTCGTGGGCGAAAGATCGACCCGCATGCCATTTCTCCCACTGTGTTCGCCATTTTGCAGCGGGAACACAAATGAAACCCTAAAATCTTACCTGCAATTCGAATGTGGTTAACCAGAACAATTCCAGGAAAGTGTGAGCAGCTTTCCCGGGAGAAGCGCGTGGGCGCTTTCCCTGAGAATTACCAAGACAAAGGGATAGCGCGTTTCACCGTTTCCGTTAAACGATAAAACGCTCCGGCAGTCGAAAGGCGCGATCGGTTGCCTTGTGAGTGGCGACAAAAAGCCCGCCACTTGCGCGGCGGGCTTTCCGACTGGCCGGAGGCTTCTCGTCAGCGCATGTCCCTCGGGAAGTCTGGGCCATGCGGTAGGAGAGTGCCGTAAAGCCTCACGGCTGGCTCGACACTCCCGGGGAAACCTGTCTCAGCGACGCGAGATCATAAGGCATAGCTGCCGCAGATCGCTGTCGTAGGTGCCCTCGCTGGCGAGCACATCGACGCAGCGCTTCTTCATACGTGTCAGCTGGCTGTTCGACATGCTAGCGACGATACCGGGTGTCCCAGGGGTGCCTGGTGTTCCAGGAGTTCCTGGAGTGCCGGGGGTACCGGGCGTGCCCGGCGTTCCGCCAATGCCGACGCCGACACCGACGTTGATGCCGCTGCCGACGTTGACGCCGACACCGGCATTGATACCTCCGCTGCCGCCGACCGTGGCCCCAACACCGGCATTGATGCCACCGGCTCCGCCGACCGTCGCGCCAGCGCCAGCCTTAATGCCGCTGCTACCGCCGACTGAGGCGCCGAGGCCTGCTGTAACGCCGCTATTGCCGCCGACCGTTGCGCCAGCACCCGCCTTGATACCGCCGCTGCCGCCAACCGAGGCGCCGGCACCGGCCTTGACCCCGCCGCTGCCGCCGATCGAAGCGCCAACACCGGCATTGATGCCGCCAGCACCGCCGATAGATGCGCCGACACCGACGCCAATTCCGCCGCCTGCATTCGCGGGAGCGGCAAAAATGACGATAATTGCACCCGCCGCCAGTGTTCTAGCGATTTTTTGAGTGATATTAACCATGACACTCTCCTTGTTGCCGTTCTGCTTTGTGCATTGCAACATGCCAGCAAACCAAAGCAGACATATGCTTATGCACTCACAGCTACGCACGAGTCTTCCTTATAGTTTCTTTATTTTTTCCAAGAATAAGGATTGTAGTTCTCAAGGCGTGCACTGGTCTGCTAAAAAAAAATATGTTTTTGCTTCAATATTTAAACTTTGTTTAATTCTCTCGACAGAAATTCCACCGGAGTTGGAGCGGGTTGTGGCTGCGGCGGCCTGGAGCCGAAGGCCCACAAAAGGCGGGCCACTGACAGCCCAGCCATCTGGCCCAGTCACCGGGCAGCGTTGTGCCGACAGGGTCCTCAAACCCGGCTTGGATCCAGAGCTGGTGCCGGGCATCGACGGCCGCGCAAATGCACCGGTTAACGCTCCCGTGCGTTTAAACGGGAAGCGCGGTCAGGAGATCAGGCGTAGGCGCGGCCTTCGTCGGTGCGTTGGAAAAACGCCAGGTCGAGCTGCACCGAAGGCCGGCCGAGAATGGTCAGGATGGTATGCGCCTGGCCGCGGTGATGGGTCTGGTGGTTGAAGACGTGTCCCAGCGCCGGCGCCAGCCGCTGCGAGACGGTGCGCATGTCGGAAACGGTCATGTAGGAGAAGCGGCCGGACAAAGCCTTTTCGGTCAAACCGCCGACCCAGTCGACGATCCGCCTGTCCTCGGCCTCACGCGCCAGCTTTAGACCAGGCAATGCGCGGTGCAGGATGGCGTCGAGCTTTGCCGGCGCGTCGCCCTCGCCGGTGAAGCGTTTCATCCAGATGCGGTCGGTGGCCAGCAGATGGTTGAGCGTGCCCATCATCGAGCCGAAAAATGCGCCGACATCGCGGTTGAACTCTTCTTCGTCAAGTGCGGCGACGGCATCGTAGATGCGGCCATTGGCCCATTGATTGTAGGCCGCGAACATCATGAAATGCTGTTTCATCTTTTTCCCGCCGACGAGTTCCGCTTCAGCCGCAGGCGCCTAATTAGACCGCGAGGACGCAGCCGCCAATGACCATTCTGTTCTATGAACTCGTCGGACACGACGCGACCCGTCCGCTCAACCGGCATTGCTGGAAGGAGGCGGCGGCAGCAGCTTAGGGAATAGGCAGTAGGCAATAGGGTCTGAGCGCTGTACTGCCTACTGCCTACTGCCTACTGCCTGCTGCCTACTGCCTGCTGCCTACTGCCTACTGCCTATTCCCCACACAAGTCTCCTGATCGCCATGCCACCACCCCCCGATTTCACCGATGATTTTCGCGCCGGGCTGGTCACGCTGCTGCGCTGGCGCCGGGATGTGCGGCGCTTCGAGCGGACGGCTTTGCCCGAGGATACGCTGGAGCGGCTGCTGGAGCTTGCCAGCGTCGCGCCGTCCGTCGGTCTCAGCCAGCCGTGGCGCTTCGTGGTGGTCGAGAGCGCCGAGCGGCGGGGCGCGGTGAGAGACTGTTTCGAGTGCTGCAATGCCGAGGCGCTGGCATGCTTTTCGGGCGAGCGCGCCGCTCTCTATGCCCGGCTGAAGCTCGCCGGTCTCAATGAAGCGCCCTGCCAGTTCGCGGTTTTCGCCGACCGCACGACGCAACAGGGCCACGGGCTCGGCCGCATGACCATGCCGGCGACCATCGACTATTCGGCCGTCATGGCGGTGCACACACTGTGGCTGGCGGCGCGGGCGGAAGGCATCGGCATGGGCTGGGTGTCGATCCTCGACGCCGCCGAGATGGCCGCAATCCTGGACACCCCGCCTGAGTGGACGCTGATCGGCTATTTCTGCCTCGGCTATCCCAGCGAGGAGCATGAGATGCCGACGCTGGAGCGCGAGGGCTGGGAGCGCCGGCGGCCGCCCGTTGTTATCAGGCGGTAGTGATACTGACAGTCACTTCGCGCCCTCTTTGCCGACCAGCTTGACGCAGATCGGGTCGCCCTTCGGCATCAGCGTGCATTGCCATTCGGGGCCGAAGCCGAAGTTCGTATCTGTGCGGAGTCCCGGAAAGAGCAGCATAACAAGGCCCACGGCAGCAAAAATGCCGATAATCAATAGGCTCCCTTTTATGTCGCCCGGCCTGAGGTGGTGGTAGGGCCAGCGCGTCCCGTCAAACATGGTCCGATGTCTTTCCATTCCGCTGGTTTCCCTTCGAAACCGTGCGTGCCTGCGCAATCGCCATTTTCCCGCAAAGCCTTGCCTTTGACCACAGCGTTGCGAACGGCCATGCGGGCGGTCGCGGTCGAATAACGCTGCCGGGGCGCCTCCCCTTGGCAATGGGCCGGGCGGCTTGTATAGAGCCCGCCACTCCACATTCCGATCTCAAGACTTTCCATCTCAAGACAAGGACGACCCCATGGCGCTCGAACGCACCTTTTCCATGATCAAGCCGGACGCGACCCGGCGCAATCTTACCGGCGCCATCACCAAGATGCTGGAAGAGGCCGGCCTGCGCGTCGTCGCCTCACGTCGCGTGTGGATGAGCCGCCGCGAGGCCGAAGGCTTTTACGCCGTCCACAAGGATCGTCCGTTCTTCGGCGAACTGGTGGAATTCATGTCGTCGGCGCCGACCATCGTGCAAGTTCTGGAAGGCGAAAACGCCATTGCCAGGAACCGCGAAGTTATGGGCGCGACCAACCCCGCCAACGCCGCCGAAGGCACCATCCGCAAGGTCCACGCGCTGTCGATCGGCGAGAATTCCGTGCACGGCTCCGACGCGCCGGAAACCGCCGCGCAGGAGATCAAGTACTGGTTCTCCGACACCGAGATCGTCGGCTGAGCCGACGCGAACCAATGTATGCAAGAGGCCGGCACTTCGCCGGCCTTTTTCTTTGGTCAGGTCCCGGCTTCGGCTTCATGCCGCTTTCAACGGATGAGCGGCGTGTCCCAGAGGTCGCCGAGCAGCGTTTTCAGCTCCGTGAAACGCTTCTCGCCCAGTTCCTCGGCCCATTCCCGTTCGACGTCGAGCAGGATGTCGGCCATCTTCTGGTATGCGGCGCGCCCGCGGTCGGTGAAGTGGACGACGGTCCCGCCGCTCTCATCGGGTGCCGCCGAGCGAGTGATATAACCCATCGCTTCCAGCGTCTTCAGCAGTTGATTCATGGCCTGCTTGCTCATCGCGGCGCGCTCGGCGAGCGCGCTCGGCCGAAGGCCATCCGGGCCGGGATATTGGATCACCGCCATATGCGGCGGGCTGAGGTCCTCGAAACCCGACGCCCTGAGATCCCTGATCAGCTTGCGGTGAATGGCCATGGCCGGAACGCGCAGCAGCGCACCGATCAGCGGTGGCTTCTTTGGCGGTGCTTCCGCGGATAATGGCATTGACACTCTGGTAAATTGAGTTTACTCATTTCGGTAAATTCAATTTACCACGTGGGAGGATGAAATGCTAGACAGAGCTAGCCAGATCAGCGTCAATCCGGCCGACGAGACAATCAGCCATGGCGGCCTTGCCGTGCGCTTCCTGCTTACCGGCGACCAGTCGAACGGCAGCATCGCCGCCTTCGAACTGACGGTCGCCGGCTCGCAGCGCCTGCCCGCCCCGGCGCACAGCCACGATCACTATGAAGAGACGATGTACGGGATCGAAGGCGTGCTGATGCTGACCGTCGACGGACACCGGCACGATATCGGGCCGGGCCAGGCGCTGTGCATTCCGCGCGGCGCGGTCCATCGCTTCGACAACGACATCGCCGCGACAGCCAAGGTGCTGTGCGTGGTGACACCGGCGGCGATCGGCCCGGAATATTTTCGCGAGGCCTTCGCCATCTTCAGCACTGGCGGCCCGCCAGACCGCACCAGGCTGATGGACCTGATGCGCCGGTTCGGCCTGACGCCGGCGCCCCCGCCGCCGCCGCAGTCTTGATCTTAACTCGCTGCGTCAAATCGCAAAATGTCACGGCCGTCCTTGTCGGCGATGATCAGCTTGCCGCCATCGACACGGTATGACGCCGCCTTGGCGAGCGCCTCGAACAGCGCCTTTTCCTCGGCCATCACCTCCGGCGCGCAGGCCTTGTAGGTCGAGCCGATGTCGCTGATGACGATGGTCTCGCCATCGACCTTGGCGGTGGCGAAATAGGCGTTGCACGGGCCGCTGCCGCCGGCCTTGCCGGCTTCGCTGACCCGGAACGTCGCCTGCGGCTCCGAAATCACGCCGATACCGTCGATATACTCGACCAGCCAGCTCTGGCCGAACAGCGAGGCCGAGGTCGGCTTGTCGCTCGGCGCCACCATTTTCAGCACAATGGCCTGCGGCGCGTCGCTGAGCGGATCGACCTGATAGCGCGAGTCCGTAACGAACAGCAGCTTGTCGTCGGCGGTGATGCGCGCCTGTAGCGCATAGGTCATGTTGGGCCGGATCACCGTTGGATCGAAGCTGATCTCGAACTTGATCGGCACCTGGCCGGCCGGCGCTACCTTGCGCTCGCCGACAATGGCGGCCGGCGCATCGGCCAGCGATACATCGGCAAGTTGAACCGACAGCACGGCGTTGGGCGGCAGCGCGATGCGCTCGCGATACATCACCTCGCCCTTCAGGGTTTTCTCGGCGGCGACGGAAGGCTCGGGAACGGCCAGAACGCCGATAACCAGCGGCACAAAGCCGAAAATGAAGAACTCGGCGATCCTGTCCAGCATGCCCTTGCTCCCTTTTTGCCGATGCGATTTGGCCAAGGGAATGCAGTCAATACATGGCTGCGCCGAGATTTATTCGGGCCGCGCCTTCCAGCGCGCCGCAGCCTGGTCGTCGGCGTCCTTGGCCTCGACCCAGCCGCCATCGGTGCCGTCCACGCGGTGCTCCTTCTTCCAGAAGGGTGCACGCGATTTCAGGAAATCCATCAGGAAATTGGCCGCTTCGAACGCCGCCTGCCGGTGCGAGGACGCTGCCACCACCAGCACGATGTTTTCGCCCGGTGCGATCTTGCCGTGGCGATGGATGACGGTCAGCCCTTGCAGCGGCCAGCGCTGAAGTGCCTCGCGGGCGATGCGGGTGATTTCGGCCTCGGCCATGCCGGGATAGTGCTCGAGTTCCAGGGCCGACAGCTGGCCCTGCTCGTCGCGGCAAAGTCCTGAGAAGGACACCACGGCGCCGATGTCGGCGCGACCCTCGGTCAGTTTCGCGATCTCGGCGGCAACGTCGAAATCGTCGCGCTGGATGCGCACCGTCGGCGCGCCGGACATGGTGTCAGCCCCCGGTCATCGGCGGAAACAGCGCGATCTCGCGCGCGCCGGCTATCTTTTCGCGATGCTCGACATGTTCCTGATTGATGGCGACGCGGATTACATCAGGATATTGCAGCGCGTGCCCATATTCCTCGCCGCGCGATTTCAGCCAGCGCAGGAGGTCGGCCACCGTCACGATACCGGCGGGCAGTTCGACATCCTCTTCCGGCTTGCCGATCCGTTCGCGCACCCAGGCGAAATAAATGAGCCTGGTCGACATCTCACTCGTCCATGATGTGCTTGAGGCCGGCGCGGAAATAGTCGTAGCCGGTGTAGAGCGTGACGAGGGCTGCGATCCACAGCAGCACCAGTCCGGTCTGCGTGGTCAGCGGCAAGATCTTGTCGCCGGCAGGCCCGGCCAGCAGGAAGGCGATGGCGACCATCTGGATGGCGGTCTTCCATTTGGCCAGCTGCGTCACCGGCACCGAGACTTTCAATGCCGCCAGATATTCGCGCAGCCCCGAAACCAGGATTTCGCGGCACAGGATGATGATTGCCGCCCACAGCGACCAGCCTGCGATGCCGGCATGGCGGTCGGTGTCGGCGGCGAGCAGCAGCAGGCAGGTGGCGACCAGCAGTTTATCGGCGATCGGGTCCAGCATCTTGCCGATGTTGGACGTCTGCTGCCAGGCGCGCGCCAGATAGCCGTCGAGATAGTCGGTGATCGAAGCCAGCAGGAAGATGATCAACGCCGACCAGCGGGCGAAGTCGCTCGATTTCAGATGCCCCTCGAGAAAAAAGCACAGCACCACCAGCGGCACCGCGACGATGCGGGCATAGGTAAGCATGTTAGGCAGGTTGAACGCGCGCTTGGCCATATCTCAGGGACTCTTTCTGCCTGCGTACTCAAATCAGAACCGGATGTAGGGGGTCAACAGGCGAGATTCGATTGGCCAGACGAAAATAGCGCGCGATTGCCGGGATTCGAGTGGCCTGCGAGAAAAGAACGGCTGCTGCCATTTCATCGGGACAGCGGCGTCACCGGCGCTCAGCTCTCATGGAAATGATTGTAGACGAGCTTGGCGACCTGCTCTGAAATACCGTCGACCTTGACCAGATCCTCGACTGCCGCGCGGCTGACCGCCTTAGCAGTGCCGAAGGCCAGCAGCAGCGCGCGCTTGCGACCGGGACCGATGCCGGCGATCTCGTCGAGCGGGCTCTTGACCAATTCCTTCTTGCGCCGCGCGCGGTGCGAACCGATGGCGAAGCGATGCACCTCGTCGCGCAGCCGCTGGACGAAATAGAGCACGGGATCGCGGACGGGCAGCGAAAACGAGTCCCTGCCTCTGACGAAGAAACGCTCGCGGCCGGCATCGCGGTCCTGGCCCTTGGCGATGCCGATGGCCGCCACGCGATCCTCGATGCCGAGGTCGGCGAGGATCTTGCGCACCGCGCTCATCTGGCCCTGGCCGCCATCGATCAGGATGACGTCGGGCCAGGCCGGGAAGCTGCCGGAGATGTCTTCTTCGATGTCGTCGCCTGCTCCACCGGCTGCCGCGTCGTCGGGAACGACATCGCCATGTTCCTTCAGCAGCCGCGAAAAGCGCCGTTCCATCACCTCGCGCATCATGCCGAAATCGTCACCGGGCGTGATCTCGGTCGAGCGGATGTTGAATTTGCGGTACTGGTTCTTCACAAACCCTTCCGGCCCGGCGACGACCATGGCGCCAACGGCGTTGGTGCCCATAATATGCGAATTGTCATAGACCTCGATGCGCACCGGCGGCTTCGGCAGGCCGAAGGTCTCGGCAAAGCCGGCGAGCAGCCGGCCTTGCGTGGAGGTTTCGGCCAGCCGGCGGCCGAGCGCCTCGCGGGCATTCTGCAGCGCGTTGTCGGTCAAATCCTTCTTCTCGCCGCGCTGCGGCACCGAGATCGACACTTTACGGCCGGCGCGGGTGGACAGCGCTTCGGCCAGCAGTTCCTGATCCTGGACGCCTCGCGACAGCAGAATGTTCCGTGGCGTCGGCTTGTCGTCATAGAACTGCGCCAGGAACGAGCCCAGCACTTCCGCCCCCTCCAGTGCCGGATCGGCCTTGGGGAAATAGGCGCGGTTGCCCCAGTTCTGGCCGGTGCGGAAGAAAAACACCTGGATACAGACCTGGCCGCCCTCCTGATGGATGGCAAAGACATCGGCCTCGTCGACGGTGGCCGGGTTGATGCCCTGATGGCTCTGCACATGCGACAGCGCTGCCAGCCGATCACGATAAATGGCGGCGCGCTCGAAATCGAGCTCCTGCGAGGCCTGCTGCATGGCGGCAGAGATTTCAGTCTTCACCTTCTGGCTGCGGCCCGACAGAAAATCCTTCGCCTCGCTGACCAGCTCGGCATAGTCGCCATGCGAGATTTCGCCGGTGCAGGGACCGGCACAGCGCTTGATCTGGTAGAGCAGGCACGGCCGGGTGCGGTTTTCGTAGAAGGAGTTGGTGCAGCTCCTGAGCAGGAAGGCGCGCTGCAGCGAATTGATGGTGCGCCCGACCGCGCCGGCCGACGCAAAAGGTCCGAAATAGTCCCCCTTGCGCGAGCGCGCACCGCGATGCTTGTAGATGCCGGGCGAGACGTGATCGCCGGTCAACAGGATGTAAGGGAACGACTTGTCGTCCCGCATCAGCACATTGAAACGCGGCCGCAAGCGCTTGATGAGATTGGCCTCGAGCAGCAGCGCTTCGATTTCGGTGCGGGTGACGACGAACTCCATCGTCGATGTCTCGCGCACCATGCGGCCGATGCGGGCGGTGTGGAACCGGCCTTGCGCGTAGTTGGTCACCCGCTTCTTCAGGCTGCGCGCCTTGCCGACATAAAGCACGTCGCCGGCGGCGTTCATCATGCGGTAGACGCCGGGCGCATTGGGCAGCCGCTTGACCAATGTCTGGATGACCTCGGCGCCGACCATGCCGTCGGCGTCGCCGGCATGCGGCGCCCAGTCTATCGCTGTGAAGGCGACATCGGGCCCGGTGGCCTCGGGCTCGACGATCTCCTCGACCGCTTCATCCTCAAGGTTGATCTCGGGCGGCATAGCGTCGGCGGCGCCGGCGCGCGTCTTGTGTTTCTGGTCTGCGGGACTCATTCCACCATGCCTGTCACATCCGGCGTCTGCCATGCAAGATGCTGGCCGCCGTCGAGCGCGATCATCTGGCCGGTCACCGAGCGCGCCTCCCAGAGATAGCGGATGGTGGCGCCGAATTCGGCCAATTGCGGGCCGCGCTTCAGAATCAGGCCATCGACCTGCTTTTGGAAATCATCATCGTCCTGGCGGGCATTCTTCAGCGCCGGACCGGGACCGATGGCGTTGACGCGGATGCGCGGACCGAGCGCCTGTGCCAGCATTTCGGTCTGCGTCCACAGGGCCGACTTCGACAGCGCATAGGAGAAATAGCGCGGCGTCGGCCGCCAGACGCGCTGGTCGATGATGTTGACGATCAGCCCCTCCTGCCCTTGCGGCAAGGCGCGGGCGAAGTTTTGCGCCAACAGCGCCGGCGTCTTCACATGGATGGCGAAGTGAAGGTCCCATGCCGCCCAGTCGAAGTCCTCGACGCTATCGTCGACGAACAGCGACGCATTGTTGACAAGAAGCGTGACCGGGCCGAGCGCTGCCGCGGCGCGGCCGACGAGATCGCCAACCGCATCCATGTCGGTCAGATCGGCGGCTACCACGCCGGCGCGGCCGCCTCCGTCCCTGATGCTCGCAGCCAGCGCGTCGGCCTCGGCGGTCGAGCGGTTGGCGTGGATGGCGACGGCAAAACCGTGCGCGGCCAGATCCTCGACGATCGCCTTGCCGATCCGCTTCCCCCCGCCCGTCACCAGCGCCGTTCCGGCGGCTTCGATCATCTGTCAATCCTCAATCTGCGCCTCAATTCGGCTAGCGGCACATTGTGACGCGTCCAGGGGTTAAATGCCGTTTCCACCTGGGGCAGGAATGTGGCGAAACGGCTTTTTCGCCGCCGGCACCGCCCCGGATTCGGGTCGGCAGGACCGCAATATAGGACGCTGAACCCGTTGCACCAAGCCGAGTGCAGTGCAGCATCGCCTGCGTACTGACATTTCGCTGTTGCGAAGATGCAACGTCAAGCTTCGGCCTCATTCGTGCCGGGGAATGACCCATTTTCAGGTTCGCTGCCGCCGCATTTTGACACGACATTCGGAACCGTTGAGTGCCAGATCCGTTTCACCCCCGGACGGGTTGATGGCGCTCAGGACAAACAAGCCTACGTGTCTTGTGGCTTAAGGAGTAAACAACAATGCAAACCAATCTCAAATTCGCGCCGCTCGCGGTTGCGCTCGGGCTCTTCGCCCTCAGCGGTACCGCTTTTGCTGCCGATGTCGTCTCGGAAGAGCCCCCGGCGCCGGCCCCGATCGCCGAGCTCCCCGTCGCTTCCTGGGCCGGCCCGTATGCCGGTCTCAGCGCCGGCTACGGCTTCAGCGGTCATGCCAAAGTCCATGACGGCGGCCCGGACATCAAGACCAAGGGCTTTGTCGGCGGCGTTTTCGGCGGCTACCAGTGGCAGCAGGAAAACTTCGTGTACGGTGCTGAAGCCGATCTCGGCTACAATGGCGTCAAGGGTGACAGCGGCGGCGTCAATTCCAAGGGCGGCTTCGAAGGCTCGCTGCGCGCCCGTCTGGGTTACGCCGTGACCCCGGAAATCCTGCTCTACGGCACCGGCGGCGGCGCCCTGAAGAACCAGAAGGTCTCGGTCCCCGGCGACAGCGACAGCAACACCATGCTCGGCTGGACGGCCGGCGTCGGCACCGACATCAAGATCACCGACAATGTGTTCGGCCGTGTCGAGTACCGCTACACCGACTTCGGTTCCAAAAGCTTCGACAGTGTCGGCACCAAGGTCAAAGAGAGCGACAACCGCGTCACCTTCGGCGTCGGTATGAAGTTCTAACTGTCGTTCAAGCCACGACACAAGAAAGCCGGGCCTCGCGCCCGGCTTTTTTTGTTTCGCCCGTCAGGCCGGCACAGCCACCTTCAGCCCCGGAAACTTCTCATCGAAACGCGCTGCCCAGCGGGTCAGGCGGCCGCGGCCCTTTTCCCATTTGCCGGCGAAGCGCAGGGAGAGGTAGCCGAGGCATGCACGCAACGCCAGCTGGCCAAGCGTGATCTTCTTCGGCAGCTTCGGCGGATTGGCGTTGAGGAAATCGAGTGCGGCGGTGATCTTGGTCCACTGGCGATCGAGCCAGGGTTGATAGACCATCTCCTCCGGACGCGTGCGCCGCTCATAGACCATCGACAGCGCGCAGTCGCATATGCCGTCGGCCAGCGCCTCCAGCACTTCGGCCTCGAGGCGCTTGTCGGCATTGCGCGGCAACAACAGGCTCTTCGAAGCGCGGTTGAGATGCTGAGTGATCGCGCGGCTGTCATGGATCGAGCGGCCGTCGTCGAGCACCAGCACCGGAATCTTGCCGAGAGGATTGGCTGACATCAGTTCAGCAGGCTTGTCCTCGGTCTTGACCGGAACGAGCTCGACGGCAATGCCGGCATGGAGTGCTGCCATGCGCACCTTGGAACTGTAGGGGGATGAGGACGCGTAGAGCAGCTTCGGCATGATCGGTTCCCTGTTTTCGGACGGCCAGTGCATGTCGCTCAAAAATGCGATTCCGGTCTTGAGAACGACGCGCGTAAAACAAAGGTCTAGAGCGTGTCGCCTGAACCCCATCGAATGCGACCGCCTTAGTGTTGGACGATCTTCCCTGAGGGAGCAACTGCCAGAAGGGCAAAACCAGGCGGCCAATCCGCCGACAATGAAATCGCCATGCATGTCTCACAGAAGTGGCGTCAATTTCGAGAGAACGACATGCATCAAAACAAGACCTAAATCACAACAAAAAAGCTCCCGGGAATCTGCCAGTCGGCAAAGTTCCCGGGAGCTTTGAGATGGACCGCTGTTACTTCTTCTTGGCGGCTGGCTTTTTGGCCGGTGCAGCCTTCTTCACAGCGGCCGTCGACTTGGCGGCGGCGGCCTTCATCGGAGCCTTGGCGGCGGGTTTTGCCGCTGCCTTGGCTGCCGGCTTCTTGGCGGCGGGCTTGGCTGCTGCCTTCGCAGCAGGCTTCGCCACAGCCTTGGCGGCCGGCTTCTTGGCGGCGGGTTTCGCTGCTGCCTTGGCGGCGGGTTTTGCTACTGCCTTAGCTGCCGGCTTTGCCGCTGCCTTGGCAGCCGGCTTTGCCGCTGCCTTCGGTGCTGCCTTCTTTACTGCTGCAGGTTTCGCGGCAGCTTTCGGTGCCGCTTTCTTTGCCGGCGCTTTCGCCGCCGGCGCCTTCGTCGTGGTCTTTGCCATGCGATGCCCCTTGCGTTTGTGCCGATGGCCGTGAGTGACCCGGCGAGCTAATGCATATCTGACTCGTGCGTATCTAGCCAGCGAAGCATTACATAGAATTTCGCAAATTAAGTTTCGGTTACGCTGAGAGCATTATCGCAATCATCGGCACAGAAATCGGCAAAGACTCTTCCCGCTTCGCAGCGAACTGTTGCGAGAGAAATCTCTGATATCGAGACTCACACGATCTTTTCGTCAAGCTCACATTCTCTTGCAACGCCGTCGATCTCACGCGGTCATCGGCGACCTATCGGATGGCAACAATCATCGCACCGCAGAGGCTGATCTTGCTTCATCCCCACGGTTGCAGGAACAGCACTAAACTAAACACGAGCTTTTTGCTCGTATATCGAAAGTGGTTGGATGGAAGCCAGGAAAGACAGCACTTGAAGGACAGCCTGTTGTGTGTCGGACGTCTCCCAGACGAGAAGGGAGATCGCCAGCTTCGGCGCAAGAGATGCCCAACGGAAATGGGAAACGAAAGATAGGGGAATCCTCCTCCCGGGAAGCCGCGATCCCTTGGAAGCCAAGAGGTGCAGGCCCTAAACGCCAACCCGCTCGCGCACCTGCGGCCGGCGCGAAGGCTCGGCTTGGTGGAGGTGGACGGCAAACGTATCCCACGGCGGCGCAATGCCGATCTGCATCAGGATCCGCCCGATCTCGCCGCGGTGATAGCCGCCATGCGTGACGACATGGGTCAGCATTTCCTGGCGTGACATCATCGCCCTGTCGCCATCGTGAAGGTGAAAGGCACAGGCTCTGACATGAGCTTTGGCGAGACGGCTCCGATATAGTCGAGATACCAACGATCCATCGCAGCGACATCAGCGCTCAATTCATCGAGTGCCGGTGTGTCCACGGTGTTGTCGGACGCATAGCCATGACGCGTGCCGGAAAGATGCGCGGCGAATATCTTCGATACGACGAGGTTGTGGTTGATGAGACGGGTCGCTGTGTGACGCTGATCGACATGCTCCTGCTGGTCGAGGCCCGCAAGCTTCTCCAGCAATTCACCATTCGCCCAGATTTGATAAACGTAGAGGCTGCGGAGCAAATCCAGCGCGTCCATGGTCTGTATCCTTTCCAAAAAATGTGAGTATGTTATCTATATTCTTGGCTGCTGGAGCAGACATGTCTACTCGCATTGCAAAGCCGCGCTCACGCATGCGCAAGCAGCCGCGCCAGGCGCGTTCGAGAGCGACGGTCGAGGCGCTCATCGAAGCCGGTGCTCATGTTCTGAGCGCGCTCGGCTGGGCCGGCTTCACCACCAACAAGGTGGCCGATGCGGCCGGCGTCAGCATCGGCTCGCTCTATCAATATTTTCCCGACAAGCTGTCGCTGGTCGAAGCAATTCGCCGGCGACATTTCGATCAGGTGCTGTCGGTGATCGCCGAATCAGCAGAAGGCGACAAGCCGCTCAAGCGATTCGCGCAGGAGCTGGTGCGCGGCATGATCGATGCGCACAGCATCTATCCGACGCTGCATCAGGTGCTGCTCGACGAGGCGCCGGGCGATCGCGGCTCACGCGCCGCCCATGCCTCGTTCCAGTCGCGCTATCTTGATCACTACACGGCGGCGGTGGCGCAATATCGCAGGCGCAGAAAGGACAATGAGACCGTGGCCCGGGTGCTGTCCTCAGCGGTCGAGGGCGTCATCCACAATGCCGCGCGGCGAGACATGCTCGACTTGCCGGAACTGCAGAAGCAGTTGGTCGAGCTGATCTGCGCTTACGTATCTGGTGGGAAGGCGATGTGAGGCAGCGGCAGCAGTTCGGAGATTGGCGAAACCGGAGCGACATCAGATCTCCCCCTTGCGGGGAGATAGCAGGTTCAACGGCGGTTCTTATCCGACCTTAGCGCAGGACGCGGCAGCGGCCGTTGTAGACCATCCAGCGGTCGAAGCCCGAGACGCAGAATTCGACATTGTCGCCGATCGAGGCAAAACCCTGGCCTTCCTCGATCAAGTACCAGATGGTGCGGGCGCGGCCATCGGAAAGGCTGACGGTGGCGCCGCAATAGCGGCGGCCGATCGGCCATTCTTCGCTGGCCGGGAGATAGCGATGCTGGTGGATGCGTTGGAAATCGGTGATCGAAACATCCGGCAGATGCGGCACGTGATGCACCTGGTAGGAGAAGCGGCTGGAGATTTTGCTTAGCACCCAGGCCTCGCCGCAAACGCCGCTGTCCTCGTCGGAATAGACGGAAAGATCGGCGGCCTGCGCTGGCTGGCCGAGGGGTGCGGCCAGCGGCGTGCAAAGCGAAATCAGGGCAGCAAGAGCGGATTTGGCAAAGCGAGTCATGGCAGCCTCTCAAAGGTCGACTGCGCCCACTTTGCGGATTCGGCGGCGCGCGGTCAAGCGGTCGCCCTGACGATGGTTTCCCGCTCCGCAACCGGTTTTGCCGGTGCGAAGCTGCGAAACCACGTCCTGACCTTCGAAAAAGCTCGCCTTGCCCATTAGGAAAAGCGGCCTGCCCATGGCCGGCGGGCCGCCGAAACCCGGTTCAGCCTTGCTTGGCGTCGCCCTGCGGTATGGCGGCCGGGTCCATCCACATCGCTTCCCAGACGTGGCCGTCAGGATCGGCCAGGCTGCGATTGTACATGAAGCCATAATCCTGTTGGGCGTTGATGTCGGCGGCGCCGCCATTTTTCGCCGCCGCCTCGTTCATCGCATCGACCGCCGCGCGGCTGTCGCAGGACACGGCAAGCATGACCTCGCTCGAGGTGGCCGGCGGGATGGGGCGATCGGTGAACTGACGCCATTTGGCGTGGGTGAGCAGCATGACGTTGATCGTTTCGCTCAGCACCATGCAGGCTGCGGTGTCGTCGGTGAAGTGCGGGTTGTTGTCGAAGCCGAGGGCTTTGTAGAATGCCATCGACGCAGCGAGATCGGCGACGGGCAGGTTGACGAAGATCATGGGGGGCATAGGGTCTCCTTGACAGTACACACTTGAAACCGGACCGGCGTTTCGCCGGACCATCCTCCGATGCCTTCTCTCAACGCACCGGTTTTGCTTTGCCGCGCACCCTCTCGGTCTGCGCCTCCTGCATCGCTTCGACCTCTTGATAAGCCGAGCAAAAACTGCATCTCGGCCGCCGAATATTCTCCAGCAATGCGGCGCCCGCCTCGAGGATCGGATGGTAGCAGCGCCGGACGAGTTCCTCGGTCTTCTTGCCCGCCGCGACCATGACCTTGCGCCTGTCACCGGGATCCGGCTGGCGGCTGACGAAGCCGCGCTTTTCCAGCCGGTCAATCAACGTCGTAGCCGCCGCCGGCGTGAGATTTGTCTCCCTCGCTACGACGTTTGCCGGCCGCGGGCCGTGACTGATCGCGCCAGCGGCGCTCGGCAGCGCTCAGCACATAGATTTCGGCAACGGTCCCATCGAACGTTTCAACGGCATCCTGCCAGCGCGACATCGCGAAGCCTATCGCGTTGACCAGTTCCTTTTTTGTCGATCTTGGCTTCGATTCGAAATCTAATAATTAGATATCTATCTATCTGATTCTGGGATTAGCGTCAACGCCAAGCCGATTAGATGTGCATCTCCATGGTTTCGGTTCGTTCAACACAACTGAGCATTCGCGGATGGCGCCACCGTCAAAACTTCTAGCGACTTTGTGTCTTTGCCGCGGGCGTCGCCCGCTGCGAAGCGTCGCTACTCCCCGGCCAGCCATTCCAGCGACCAGTGCGCCGGCTTTTCGACCGCCAGCAATCTGTGCAGGACCGGCAGCACGATGCGCAGTTCGCGCTCCAGCGTGAAGGGCGGGTTGACCACCACCATGCCGCTGCCGTCGAGGCTTGGTTCACGCGATGCCGGCCGGATCTCGAACTCGATGTCGAGCAGTTTTGGAACGCCGGATTGCTTGAGCGCCTTGCGGAAGGCGATGATCGCTTTGCGGTCCTTGATTGGATACCACAGCGCGTAGATGCCACCCGGCCAGCGCCTGTGCGCTTTCTGCATGCCATCGACCAGGCGGTCGAATTCGCCGACTTCCTCGAACGGCGGATCGATCAAAACCAGGCCGCGCTTTTCCTTCGGCGGCAGATGCGCGCCAAGCGCCAGCCAGCCGTCGAGTTCGATCACCCTTGTCTGGAAATCGCCGGCAAACAGCGTCTTCAGCCTGGCGGCATCTGCGCCGTGCAGTTCGATCGCCGACAACCGGTCCTGCTTTCGCATGAGGTGCCTGGCGATCAATGGCGAGCCCGGATATTTCTTCACCCCGCCATCGGGATTGAGCGAACGCACCGCTTCAAGATAGGGGGCAAGCAGCGCAGCCGCCGATTTTTCGATCGGGGCGTGGATGAGGCGGCCGATGCCGCCTTGCCATTCGCCGGTCTTTTGCGCTTCCGCCGACGAAAGATCGTAGCGGCCAATGCCGGCATGAGTGTCGACGACACGGAACGCCTTGTCCTTCTGCTTCAGATAGTCGAGCAGAAGGCTGAGCACGACATGCTTGACGACGTCGGCGAAATTGCCGGCGTGATAGGCGTGACGGTAGTTCATGCCGCGCTCATGTCGAGGAGCCTCTGCCCCAACGCGGCGGTGGCGGCTTCGAGTTCGGGTTCTCCGGCCGGCGACCGCCGAAAGCCAGAGTAAGCAGGAAGCCGATCAGGCCGACGGCCATCAGCCCATAGCCAACCGGCCGTGCGCGTTGATCGATCTCACCGGCGCCGGAGCGCAGTATCAGATCCACTGCGCGTATCGGGATATCGTCGGCGTCGCCCGGGCCGGCGGTGAAGAGATAGGTGCCGGGACTGACGGTTTCGATCACGCCGGCCTCGTCGCGAAAGATCTTGTCGGGCAGTTGCGGGCTGACCTGGCGCGGATTGTCGGCGTGGTTGAATTGCAGCGTCGAGGCAAGCACCGTGCGCCCGGCTGTGGCGGCAGTCAGCGTCAGCACGGTGCGCTGCTGCGAGACAATGCGCTCGGCCTTTGCCGTCAGGTCGACCAGCACTCTGACCGGCGCGTCGCCAGCTTTCAGCGTCACCGTCACAGGCCTAAACCGTCCCTGGTCGTAGACGCGCCAGGCGCCGATCTCGTGGCCGGAGAAATTGCTCATGGCCCAGGGATAGACGAAGCCAATGGCGGTGCCGGCAAGCAGTATCAGGACAAACAGAAAGCGCATTGAGGAGATCCGGGTGTTCGACAGATTGCCAATAACGCCCTGAAGGCCAAAAAGCGATGGCTGACGCAGCGGAGCCACCTTTGTGGAGTCCGTTGGCGGCACGCAAGCCATGTGGCACTTATGGCGAATGAAGCCTTCCGCAGAAGCATCGACTCGTCTTTTCCAACCGATGCCGGTGGCTCATGCCCAATAGCACCGTGCTGATCACCGGTGCCCGCGCGCCGGTGGCGCTGCACCTGGCGCGGCTGCTGCATGGCGCCGGTCGCCGGGTGATCCTGGCCGACAGCCCGGCCCGGCCGATCGCCGCAGCGAGCACGGCCTGCGCCGCCTACCATCGCCTGCCGCCGCCGCGCTTTGCCGCCGACGCCTATGCCAAGGCGGTGGAAGCGCTTGTCCGCGCGGAAGGCATCGAACTCGTTATCCCGACCTGCGAGGAAGTCTTTTATCTCGGTCGTCTCTGGCAGCACCGCGCCATGCCGGCCCGCCTCTTCGCACCCGAGATGGCGATGCTCGCCCGCGTTCACGACAAGCATGCCTTCATCCGGCTGGCGCAGAGCCTTGGGCTCGACGTGCCGGAAACGATACTGCTGCAAAGCGAGGCCGATCTCGACGGCGTTCGTGGCCAATCGCGCGAATTGGTGTTCAAACCGGTGTGGTCGCGTTTTGCCCGTGACGTACTGCTGCGGCCATCGCCGGACGAACTCGACGCCGTCCGCCCCTCGCCCGCCGCTCCTTGGGTGGCGCAGCGCTACATCGCCGGTGAAGAGATCAGCGCCTATGCGGTGGCGGTCGAGGGTGAACTCAAAGCGCTGGCGCTCTACAGTTCGCTCTATCGCGCCGGCATGGGCGCCGGCATCTGTTTCGAGCCAGTCGGGGATGCGGCTGCCCGGCGCTTCGTCGAAACCTTCGTCGCCGGCGCCGGCTGGACCGGCCAGATCTCCTTCGACCTGATGCGCGAGAACAACGGCAGGGTGCTGCCACTGGAGTGCAATCCGCGCGCCGTGAGCGGCCTGCACTTCTTTCGCGATCCGCGGCGCTTCGCCGACGCGGTCCTGGAGGATGGCGCCGAGGTGAAGCCCGACGTGACGGCGCCGCAGACGGTGAGGCTTGCGATGTGGATCTACGGGATGCCGGCGGCACTGCGCTCCGGTGGTCTCGGCAGCTTTCGCCAGGCGATGCACGATGCCGATGAGCTGCTCGACTGGCCGGGCGACCCCGCGCCGAAGCGGGCGCAGTGGCGCACGCTGGCCGAGATCGCCGGCACAGCACTGCGCCAGCGCATCAGCCTTCAGGCTGCGTCGACGCGCGATATCGAGTGGAATGGGCCGGAGCAGGACTAGTCGAGTTGAAGCGGAACTTCCCGTTTTCAGCTGAGTGCGTAAGTCCTGCTAAGGTTGCCTAAACGGGATTAACTGGCTTTGCGGACAATTGCAGGCCAAGCGCCTTGGTTACGCCCAGCAATGTACTGAGGCGCGGATCGCCCTTTTCGCTCAGCGCCTTGTAGAGTGCCTCTCGGGTCACGCCGGCGTCCTTCGCTATGCTTGTCATGCCGCGGGCGCGCGCGACAATGCCGAGGGCGTGCGCAATATAAGTCGCGTCCCCGGTCTCGAACGCATCAGCGAGCAGTTCGGCTTGAGACTCAGCATCATCAAGATATTCGGCGGCGTCGAATGGTGTGGTTCTGAGGGTCATATCAAACTTCCTTTGCCATTTTCCTGGCTTTTCCGATGTCCCTGTCCTGCGAGCCTTTGTCACCGCCGCAGAGCAGGATAATGACCGTGTTGCCGCGCCGGACGAAGTACACGCGGTATCCCGGACCGTAATCTACGCGCAATTCTCCTATGCCATCGAAGAACTTGGCGTCTCCCAACAGCCCAGCCTGAACGCGGACAATCCGTTGGGTGATCTTCTTTACGGCGCGAATGTCCGTGAGCCCTCTGAGCCATTTTCGGAATTCGTCAGTGGATCGAACTTCGATCATCCGTGAACTATAATTTACAGCAGAACTGGAATCAAGTGCCGTGAACTTTAGATTACAACTCGATTTGGTGCACCCGCGGCTCTGCCGCCGCCGGTGGCATCTTGCCGTCGATGATCGCCGCTATGTCGCGGCGCAGGAAATCCAGCGGGCCGATCGCCGGCTGAACCTGCGGCGATATACGGGCGTTGTCGCTGGCCGATTTCAGCACACGGCGATCCTGCTGCAGGGCAAAGGCAAAGAGCGGCCGGAAAGCAAGCGCCTTGAGTTCGCCGAACAGGCCCTGTCGCGGGCCGATCAGCCAGCCGACGCCTTCGACGGTCCGTTCGTCCGCCTGACGCAAATGGAAAGTGGTCGCCAGCGCCAAGCCGCCCTTGCCCCAATATTCGAGTTCGACGATGCCGGGATGGCGGTAGCGGCCGATGGTCTTGGCGCGCTTGCCTTCCAGCAGCCGGCTGACCAGCCCCTGTTGGCGGTCCTCGCCGGTGTAGCAGCTTTCGACCCAGCCCTTGCCGCCGGTCACCTCGACGCGCACGAGATGGCGCTTTGCGGTCAGGCCGCGCAGCACACCCTTGTGGGTGAAGTGGGTGTGAGTGGCGTCGAGAATGTTCTCGGCGGCGTCGAGCACCGTCGATCGCGCCGAGCTTCGCACCCGCTTCACGACGACATCCTTGCCTTGCATGCAATGGAGATAGGGCTCGCCCTCAGGCGTGCCTGCCGAGACGAAGACGACGCCGTCGCGCTCGATCGCGCTGTAGCGGCGGATACGGTAATGCGGGACGTCGCCGACATGGCCGGGAATGGCGGTGCAGCGCCCTTCCCCATTGTAGCGCCAGCCATGATAGGGACATTCGATCTCGCCACCGACGACTTTGCCGGTCGAGAGTTCGACCAGGCGGTGAGCGCAGCGGTCGAAGAGGGCGGCAATGCCTTTCGCCGAGCGGAACAGCACCAGTGGCGCGCCGTCGAACAGGATGCGCTTCGGCTTGGCTTTGATGTCGGCAGACCGCATCACCGCCTGCCAATAGTCTTTGTCTTTCTGCTGTCGGGTGTCGCTCAAAGTTCAAATCTCCTGAGCAGGGGAATGCCGATCTTCGCGAGCACAAATTCCATGATCCGCACCGCCATGCGTTGGCGGCGCGGCAGATGGGCAGCATAGACGGCGTTGTATTCCACCGTCGCCACGGCGCCGCGCAAGCGTTTGAAGGCGGCGGCACCGGCGCTCATGTTGAAGAACAGGCTGTGCGCCATCGCATGATCCTGCGCCAGCGCCATCATCATGCGGTAAAGGCCTTCGCTCACCGGGAGGCCGGTGTCGTAGCCGACGATGGGCTGCGTCAGTGTCCTGCCGTTCTGAGACAAAGCGGCGACGGCGACCAGTTCACCGCCGGGACGACGCAGACCTGCCAGTTGCAGGATGCCGCGACGGTGCGTCTCGCCGATATAGCGGGCCGTGTAGTGCGGGTTGAGCGGCGTGTATTTGTCGAGATAGAGCATCCGGTAGAGCGCTTCGGCGCGCGCATAGTCGGCCTCGGTGAAGTCGCCATTGCCGACCTGCTCGAAAGGCGTCGTGGGCAGCCGCTTGCGGTCGCGCTTCATGTCGTTGGTCATGGCCGAACCGTCGCCTGCGAAGATGTAGATCTGCCGCGCCGCCAGCATTCGAAAACCCTCCGCCTTCAGCGCTGCGATTGTCGAGGGATCGGCGATCTCGTTCAGGGAGCGGATGAAAACAGCGCGATCTGGAAAACGCGCGGTGAGATCGTCGCGCATCGCCGCGACCGCGTTGCGATCGAGCAGCGGCACCGGATTGGTCGAATAGAGCCAGTTGTTGACCTGAACCTGACGGTCAAGGCCGCTCATCCTGACCAGCGGCGCGCACAGGCCGATCAGCATCCGCATCGTTTTTTGCAGCAAGGGCGAGGAGACGAAATTGCGGGTCTCGTCGATGGCATAGTCGATATAGGCGCTGGACGGGCAGCAGATATAGCAGTTCGGCGCTTCGCTTCTGTCGTTCAGCGTCAGCGGAAAGGAGCGGCCGGCGATCTCGAAGGTTTCGACAGCCACTGTCAGATTGCGCACGAGGTCGCGCACCGGCACCTCGTTGAAAAGCTGAACGAAGGCTTCGACCTCACGCGGGTTGTTTTCTACCCGGTTCGTCTGATCGAGTGGCAACATAGCGAGCCGGTTCATGATGCCGCTCCCAGGTGGCATTCGACCCGACGCAGTTTGCGGCCGGTCTCCAACGGCAGGTCCCTGCGAACAAGGCTGACCGAAGCTGTCGCCTGGCGCGCCGCCAGCAAATTGCGCACGGACTGATGGGCGGCGGTGGCGGCTTCGTCGGCAAGCCCGGGGGCCAGGCTGAGTTCGATTGCATCTTCAGCGGTCTGGACCAGGCGGAAATCGTCGATGCGCCGGTCGGCCTTGAGCACCGCATTGCGTAGTATGTCGGGCGTGACGAGGAGCTGCCCGTGCGGCGAGGCGAGCCGGAAAGCGTCGTCCATGCGGCCGACGATCTCGTCCAGCGTGCGCAGCGGCGAGCCGCAGCGGCATGGCTTTTCGGACAGCCGCAGCAAGTCGTTCATCCGGTAGCGCGCCATGATCTGGGTCCGGCGGCGAAAGGCGGTGATCAGCGGCATGACCAGGCCGTCGCCGGCCGGTTCGAACTCGAAGAACACCGAATCCTCGGCCAGATGCAGCCCGCCCTGGCGGCAGGTGACGGCGAACAGCCCTTCGGTCGCCATGTAGATCTGGTCGACCTGACCACCAAAGAATGCCTCGATGACCGGCCGGTCAACCGGGTCGAGCGTTTCGGCGGCGCTGAAGACACGCTGCGGCTTGAGCCGAAAGCCCTCGGCCGCGAAGTGCCGCAGTATCTTCGGTGGCGCGATGATCACCGTCGGCGCGAAATCTTCGAGAGCGCCGCGCCAGCTCTCCGGACCGCGCGTCAGATCGAAGAAGCGCAGGTCGATACGCCGCGATTTGCGCGCGCTGTCGTAGAGCCCGGTGTTTTGCGGCAGGATCACCGCAACGCGCTGCCGGCGCCAGAGCAGATCGGGCACGGCTTTGGCCAGGATGGTGCCCAGCCAGCGGTATTTTTCCGCCTCGGAAATGACGAACAGGCCACGATTGCCCGACGTGCCGGTGCTGGAGCCGACAGTCAGCTCGCCAATGCGGCTATCGCCGGCCTGCGCCTTCCAGGCCTCGGCGGCCGAGACGCCATGAATGTTGAAGCGCTCGAAATTGCCCATCAGCGTCGCCTTGTCGGTCACCGGCAGATCGCCGAGATGACGCGGCGTCTTGCCGTAGAACGGCGCGCGCGGCAGGTCGCGGTCGAGAAAGCGGCGCAAGGCATGACCTTGCCAGCGTTCGAAATTCTCACGGCTCTTGCGCGAGAGCCATTGCGTCAACACAAACGAACGGGCCGCTTCCGTCGGCCCGTTCATGCGCTCTCTCCGGCCAGATCGTAGGCCGTCACCGCCGGATCATGACAAAGAACAACCTCGCCGCCGGTCGCCAGAAACCGGCGCAACATTACGCTGGTCGGCTCGATCGCGGCGGCATCCTCGGCCAGCAGGGTTGCCGGCAGACCGGGAGTTCGGTTTTCGACAAGGGCCGCGAACAACCATTGCGCGTCGACGGCGTAGAGCAGCGGCCGCTCCAGATTTGGGAACGAAAGGCCGAACTGGCCATCGGCATGGCCGGGCAGACCGACTGCGATGACGCTGCCGTCGCCGAACAGATCGGCGCCGCCCGGTACGCCGCCACGCGGCTCGACCTGCCGCTTCGACGACAGCCCGTCGAGTCGGGCCTCGAAGTCAGACGGGAACAGTTCCTTGAAGACGCCATGGCGCAGATTCTGCAGGGAAGTCTTGGCCTTCGCCCGCGCCCAGGCGGTGTCATTGGCGATAAGCCGAGCGTTGGGAAACAGCGACAGGCCCGACATGTGGTCGGCATGGAAATGCGTGACGATGACGGTGCGCACATCCTGCAAAGACAGGCCGAAGCGCGCCAGTACCGCGAGCGGCTGCTCGGCTTCGTTGAGCTGGGGCCGGAGGATCGCACTGTAAAGACGCAGCGCCGTGCTGCGCCCACTGCCTTGTGTCACATGCGGCGTGTAGCCGGTGTCGATCAGGACGGGGCCGGCCCGCGGATGCATGATCAGGCCGTAGCGGACACGTAGCCTGACCTTCGCCCAGCTGCCGCCGCGCAGGATCAGGCGCTCGGCTGCGCCGACAGAGGCGCTGTTGGCGAAGACGATCTTCACGCTGCCCCCCTGCTTTCCATCGCCTTGCCGAATGTGCGATCGAGCCCTTCCTCGAACGACACTTTGGGCGCCCAGCCGAGGATGCGGCCTGCCTTGGAAAGATCGAGGCTCTGCGCATAGGCGAACAGGCCAAGACCGTAGCGCGTCACCGGCGGTTCCGGGCGGCCGGGCAATATATTCGCTACCGTCTCCGCTATCCCGGCCGCCAGCATGGCGGGCCAGAGCGGCATTCTGCGCCAGCGCGGCTGCACGCCGGCGCGGGCGCAGGCCGCCTCGGCAATGCGGCGGACCGGCACCACTTCGCCGCCGGAGATGTTGAATATCTGTCCCTCGGCAGCGCTGCCGGCGGACAGCGCGGCAAGCACCGCATCGACGACATCCTCTATATAAGTGAGATCGATGCGCGCCTTGCCGTCGCGAAACAGCGGCAGCGGGCGCTGCCGTGCCACCTGCAGCAGACGCGGCAGCAGCGTGCGGTCGCCGGGACCGTAGAGGCCGCGCGGCCGCAGCACCACCGGGCTGATCTCAGGCGCCGCCAGCACGATCTCCTCGGCCTGCCGCTTGGTGCGGGCATAGTGGTTGACCGGAGGGGGCAAGGCCGCATTCTCGGAAACTCCGAGCTGGTCGCGATAGGCGAAACAGACCGTCGGGCTGGAGATATGGACGAAGCGGCGCACGCCTTGCCCGCGCGCGAAATCGCTGAGGTTGCGGGTAGCTGTGACATTTGCCGTCTGGAAATCCGCCAACCTGCCGAAGGGCGCGGAAAGTGCCGCGCAGTGGATGATCGCATCGACGCCGTCGAGAGCGCGCGCGGCAGCTGCATCGAATGGTTGAGACAAATCGAGCCGAACGACCCGATGACCAGCGGCTTCGAGCGCCGCGCAGCGTTTGGCGTCCCTGCCAAGACCCAGCGCCGGTGTGCCCAGTGCAGCCAGCCGCGCCATGACATGCGCGCCGAGGAAGCCGCTAGCGCCGGTGACGAGGACGCGTCCCACGGTCATGCTTCCAGCGCCATGCCGCCGAACGACACGCCGGCCGAGGTGCCGAGGAACAGCACTTTGGCGCCGGGCACAATGCGTTGTTCGCGGCGCGCGACGTCGAGCGCAAAGGGGATGGAAGCGGCGATCTGATTGCCGTAGCGCGCCGCGATGTCGACGAGCTTTTCCCTGGCGAAGCCCGTCTGGCGCGCCATGTGGGCGAGCGCGAAAGGGCTTGCCTGATGCGGCACGACGAGGTCGACATCGTCGTGCCGCCAGCCGGCGCGATCGAGCAACTCCGCTACAAAGCCGTTGAAATGGCGTGACGTAACGCGAAACAGTTCCTTACCCTCCATGTGGAACAGGCTGTGGCGGGCGAATTCCTCGGGCTCACGATGAAAGTCGAACCGGGTGCCGCCGGAGCCGATGCTGCAGGCCGCATAGGCGGAAGGGTAGGTGCGCATCAGGTTGGCCGCGACCCGACCCTCGCTTGGGGCCTGTTGCAGCACGGCGGCCGCCGCGCCATCGCCGAAGAGGGCCGCAATTTCCGGCTGGTCCTGCCACGGCAGGGCGCGCGAGGCGATTTCAGACGAGAACACCAGCGCCGTCCGGCATTGCCCGGCCTCGATCAGGCGCGACGCGGTCTCGAACGCTGTGAGGAAGCCGAGGCAGGTGCTGTTGACGTCGAAGGCGGCCGCCGACCCATCGGCAAGGCCGAGGCGCTGCATGACCAGCGGAGCCGTCGACGGCAACGGCTGGTAAGGCACGCCGCAACCGCCGATGACCAGATCGACACTGCCTGCCTCAAGTTCGGCATCGGCAAGCGCCAGACGGGCTGCGGCACAAGCAAGGTCGACCTGCGATTCGGCGTCGCAGACATAGCGTTCGATGACGCCGGTCGCGGCCTCGAAATGTCCGTCGCCAAACCCCAGCCGCGCGTCGAGGGCGCGCGAGGTCACGCATCGAGCCGGCACGGCTCGCCCGGTTCCGATGATCCTGATCCGCATTCTCAGCCCGCCCAATGAGCCTGCATCCAGTCAATCCATAAAACGGATCCAATGTGATGGCCATCATCAAGACGAATGCGTGGGAACTATGGAGCCTTCAGTGGATTGCGGCTAGAATCTCTCGCAAGTATAAAGACCCGTACGGGGGCGATTATGGCCAGATCTTTTTTCCGCTTTATTTCTTCAATTTTTGGCGCGTCCGACGCCAGACAGGAAGGAAAAGCCGAGGCCAACAGAGCCAATACAGGGGGCTTGATCAGAGCCGAATGGCCCCATGACTATCAGTTCCTCTTTATCGAACCACCTGCGAACGAAGTCGCGGAAGCGTTGGACGGCTGGAAGTGGATCGGACTGGATGGCCTTGAACCAGCTGCGGTGTCAGCTTTCGGCGACATATTTTTCCGTGCCGGCGACGGGTCGGTTCGTCATCTCGATATGCTCGACGGGAAATTGACCAGAATTGCGGGTCATTGGGCGGAATTTCAGGCCGACTTGCAGAATGAAGCGCGCCGCGACGAGTTGCTGCTGGCGGGCCTTGTCGTTGCCGCCCGAAAGAACGGACTGATTCCGGCAGCCGGCCAATGCTATGATTTCAAGAAGCCGCCGGTGCTTGGCGGCGAAATGAGTCTGCGAGAGATGGAAACGACGTTTTTCGTTGTGAAGGTGCATATCGCCGGCCAAATCCATCGGCAGGTGAAAGATCTCCCGCAGGGCGCGAAGATAAACAAGGTTACGATCAGCGACCGATAACGCGACTTACGCCTTGCGCTCCCAGCGACGGTCGGGCGTCTGCTGCCAGTAGGTGACAGCGTGGCCCGCTTCTTTCAACACCTTCCAATGCGTCCGCGCCCCTTCGACCTGGGCCGCGTCATGGCCGTCGAAAAGGAACACGGCGCGTTCATAGCCGGCGAGATCCGCGGGTGCGGCGCCATCGACGAGGAAGCGTATCTGCGCCTGGTTAGGGTTGGCGTCGCTTGTGGTGAGAAGGATTGGCTGTTCGGCCGGATGGGCTTCACGGTCGGTCGCGTGCGGGAGGAACGAATCGTCCCTGAACGTCCACAGATGCTGGTCGAGCGCGTCGCGCCGCTCTTCGGTGCCGGTCTGCACCACGGCTCGCCAGCCGCGATCGATGCTGCGCTCGAGCAGGCCCGGCAGAGCATCCTCCAGCGTCGATTCGGTCAGGTGGTAGAACAGGACATCGGCCATTCCCTGCCTTATCCCTCGTAATTGTCGCGGACCAGCCGGTCGAGCAGCCTGACGCCGAAACCCGAGCCCCAGGACTGGTTGATCTCGCTCGGCGGCGAGCCCATCGCGGTGCCGGCGATGTCGAGATGCGCCCACGGCGTTTCCTTGACGAAGCGCTGCAGGAACTGCGCGGCGATGATGGCGCCGCCATAGCGGCCGCCGATGTTCTTCATGTCGGCGTTCTTGGAATCGATCAGCTTGTCGTATTCGGGCCCAAGCGGCATGCGCCACAGCCGCTCCTGACTCGCCTTGCCGGCCGCCGTCAACCTGTCCGAAAGTTCGTCATTGTTGGAGAACAGGCCGGCATAATGCTGGCCGAGCGCGACCATGATGGCGCCGGTCAGCGTCGCCAGATTGACCATGAATTTCGGCTGGAAGCGGTCGTTGCAATACCACAGCGCGTCGGCCAGAACGAGGCGTCCTTCGGCATCGGTGTTGAGCACCTCGATGGTCTGACCCGACATCGAGGTGACGATGTCGCCGGGGCGCTGGGCATGGCCGTCGACGGCATTTTCCACCAGCCCGACGATGCCGACGACATTGGCCTTGGCCTTGCGCGCGGCTAGCGCCTGAATGAGCCCGATGACGGCCGCGGCGCCGCCCATGTCGCCCTTCATGTCCTCCATGCCGGAAGCCGGTTTCATCGAATTGCCGCCGGTGTCGAAGGTGACGCCCTTGCCGACGAAGGCGACCGGTGCGTCCTTGGCCTTGCCGCCCTTCCATTGCATGACAGCCATCCGGGCGCCGCGTGGCGAGCCTTGCGCGACACCGAGGAGCGAGCCCATGCCGAGCTTCTTCATTTCCTTCTCGGTGAGGATCTCGACCTCGACGCCGAGCGCTTCCAGTTCCTTGGCGCGGGCGGCGAATTCGATCGGGCCGAGCGTATTGGCCGGTTCGTTGACAAGGTCGCGCGCCAGAAGCACGCCGTCGATGACCGCAACCTCGTCGGCGAAGGCCTTTTTCGCCGCGGCAGGATCGGCGGTGTGGATGGTCACCTTGACCGGTTTCTTCGGCTCGGCATCGTCCTTGTCTTTCCTGGTCTTGTATTTGTCGAAGGAGTAGCTGCGCAGAATGATGCCAGCGGCAAGGTTCGCCGCTTGCCTGCCGCCAATCTTTGCGCCCGGCACATCGAGGATGACGGCCACCTCCGCTGCCTTGCGCAGGGACGCGGCGATGGTGCCGCCAAGCTTCAGCCAGGCAAAGTCATCGAGGCCGGCGACCTTGCCGGCGCCGACCGCCACCAGTCGGTCGAGCGATGTTCCCTGCGGCGCCAGCACTTCGACGACACCGGCGAATTTTCCGGAAAACTCCGCCACCGGAAACGCCCGCGCCAGTGTTCCTGAGGGGTCGCAGGCCTTTGCCGGTTCGCCAAGGCCACCATCGTCGGCCGCCAGCACGAAGATGCTGCCCTTTTTGGGTGCGGCAAATTTGGCGAAGGCGATCAATGGTCTCAAAGTCATCAGGTCCTGCTTTCGGGAAACGGCTCAGATTTTCAGGAAAAATGCATTCTCAGGGAAGATG
Organism: Mesorhizobium sp. M0052; assembly: GCF_040323255.1. NCBI lineage: Bacteria > Pseudomonadati > Pseudomonadota > Alphaproteobacteria > Hyphomicrobiales > Phyllobacteriaceae > Mesorhizobium > Mesorhizobium sp. M0052. Next base: position 117,315 of record NZ_JAMYUS010000006.1, read on the forward strand.
CGCGACATTTGGTCGTTTTCCTTGATTTGGCAAGACTTTGCCGGAATCAGGGCTCATATGCGCAGCGGAATCGATAACGATTCGTCGCGGCACGGCCCCGCTTTCCTGCCGCAACCTGTTGTTAACCATCGATGTTCTCCCTTTCTTATCCATTGCCGCCGACACTCCGGCCTGCGGGACGGGCGATGTGGGACGGAGAATCGGATCGAACCGCCTGAAAGAAATGGCCAAACGCACCCAGTTGTACAGCCGCAGCCGGACGACTACCTTGTCGGCGGGCATGATGCCGTTCGGCAAATCGAGAAAAGCCTTACATGAAGGTCGTTGAACGCTACATCATGCGTCGCGCGTTGGCGGTGTTTCTCGCTGCGCTGATCTGGACGCTGGCCATTGTCTGGACGACGCAGGTGCTTGCCCGCATCGACCTGGTCACCGACAGTGGCCAATCGGCGCTGACTTTTTTCGAGGTCGCGGGCCTCATCATCCCCACCATCATCCCGATCGTGGTGCCATTCGCCCTGGTGGTGGCGGTGGCCCAGACGCTCAGCGTCATGAACTCCGATTCGGAATTGGCCGTCATCAACGCCGCCGGCGCCTCGCGCTGGACGATTGTGCGGCCGGTCCTGCTGATCGCGCTGGCGGCCAGCGTCTTTTCCTTCGCGGTCGACAATGGCGTCGAACCCTATGCCAGGCAGAAGAACCGCCAGCTGATAGCATCCTCGCGCGCCGATCTCTTGTCGCTGATCATCCAGGAAGGCACGTTCCGCAAGATCGACGACGGGCTGTTCCTGCAGATAGGCGAGCGGCTGCCGGACAACCGGCTCGGCGGCATCTTCGTGGCCGATTCGCGCGAGGAAGGCGCCAATCTGATCTATTATGCCAAGAGCGGCAGCGTCGTCGAAAAGGGTGACGAGAAGGTGCTGATGATGAATGACGGCGTCATTCATCGCAAGACGCTGACCGGCGACCTGTCGGTCATCCGCTTCACGTCCTACGCCTTCGACCTTTCCGCCTTCATGTCGGCGGCGAACGATATCATGCTCCTGCCCAAGGACCGAACGACGCAATACCTGCTCAACCCGGATCCGAACGACAAGATCTTCCAGCGCAGGCCCGGCGCCTACAAGGCCGAGCTCGACCAGCGCTTTTCCGAATGGTCTTATTCGCTGGTGTTCGCGCTGATCGCGCTGGCCGTGGCAGGCGATGCGCGCTCACACCGCGAGGCGCGCATCCACCCGCTGATCACAGCCATCGCCATTGCGCTGTTCGTGCGCTGGCTGGGCTTCTTTGCCGCCGGCAAGGCCGACAAGATCCCGCAATACGCCTATATGGTCTATGGCGTGCCGGTCATCGCCTCGGCGGTCGCCATCTGGTTCATCGTCACCTCGCGAAGCATGGAACTGCCCGGCAGCTGGGCCGACTGGATGACGAATTTCGCCGGCCGCGTCAGCCATGGCTGGACGGCGCTCAAGCTGCGCCTCAATCGGCGCTACACATCCGGCCAGGGAGCCTGACGATGGGCTGGACCCTGGGCCGCTACTTCTTCTTTCGCTACGTGTCGATCACGATCTGGTTCTTCATCGGCCTTCTGGCGCTGGTGTTCCTGATCGACTTCACCGAGCTGTCCGGCCGCATCACCGGCCTGCCGGGCTTCACCTACGGCACGGCGGTCGCGATCTCGGCGCTGAGGATGCCAATGATCATGCTGCAGACGGTGCCGTTCGTCGGCCTGTTCTCGGCGATGGCGACGCTGGTCTCGCTCAACCGCAAATACGAGCTGGTGATTGCGCGCTCGGCCGGAGTGTCGGCCTGGCAGTTTCTGTTGCCCTGCTGCATCGGTGCGCTGTTATTCGGCATATTGTCGGTCGGCGTGCTCAATCCGATCGCCGCGCATGGCTTCTCATGGTCGGAGCAGATGGAAAACCAGCTGCGATCCGGCAATTCGAACGCGGTGGCGGCCGATGCCACGCCGTGGATCCGCCAGAAAACCAACTCCGGCGACACCATCATCGGCGCCCGCGCCATCCTGAACCAGGGCCTGGAAATGGCCGACACCGTGTTCTTCGTCCTCGATCCGCAGGGCAACATCGTCGAGCGCAAGGACGCCGCGCGGGCCTTTCTGCGCGACGGCTACTGGGAATTGCAGGACGTCAAGGTGTTCAAGGACGGCAACATCCGTTCCGAAACGACCGACCAGTTGCCGACCAACCTCAAGCCGGAATTCGTGCAGGAACGGCTGGCGCGCCCCGAAACCATCCCGTTTTACGACCTTCCCGGCAAGATTGAGGTTGCCCGCTCCTTCGGCCTCAAGGCAAATGCCTTCGCCATGCAGTTCGATTCGCTGGTGGCGTTACCGTTCCTGCTTGTGGCCATGACGCTGATTGCGGCAACAGTTTCAATGCGATTTGCGAGGATGGGGCAGTCGGCAACGATGATTCTGGGTGGCGTCCTCGCCGGCTTTCTGCTTTATGTCGTTTCGGTATTGGTCAAGGCATTCGGCGTGGCGGGATTCGTGCCCACAGCCGTGGCTGCATGGGTTCCGGTTGTCGTGGCTATGTTCTTTGGGGTGACATTCCTGCTATACAAGGAAGACGGCTAGTGAGGGAGGCGGCTTTGCGCAGCCATAGGCAGGCCGGTTTGGCGCGCCTCTATTCGGCGAGCGCCTTGGCATGCCTGCTCGCCTGTGGCGTGCTGACGGCCCCTGCGCTGGCGCAGGACGTCACCGACGTGGCAACGAAGGTTCCCTCCGGCTCCCAGATGCTGCTGGCGGCCGACACGCTCGTCTATAACAACGACAACCAGACGGTCACCGCCATCGGCGGCGTCCAGATCGACTATGGCGGCAACAAGCTCGTCGCCCAGCGCGTCGTCTATGATCGAAACACCAAGCGGCTGGTTGCCAGCGGCAATGTCGAGATCGTCAACAGCGACGGCACCAAGATCAACTCGCAGCATATCGATATTACCGACGATTTCGCTGACGGTTTCGTCAATGCGCTGCGCGTCGAAACGCCCGAAAAAGCCTATTTCGCCGCCGAAAGCGCCGAGCGCATGGGCGGGGTGCTGACAACGTTCCACAACGGCGTCTATACGGCCTGCGAGCCTTGCGAAGACAAGCCGGACAAGGCGCCGACCTGGCGGATCAAAGCCAGGAAGATCATCTGGAACGGCGAAAAGAAGACGGTTCGCTTCGAGAATGCGAATTTCGAATTCTTCGGTTTCCCGCTGGCTTATCTGCCGGCGTTCGAGATCGCCGACCCGACGGTCAAGCGCAAAAGTGGCTTCCTGATCCCCAGCATCGGCTACAACAATCGTCTCGGCGTCGGCGTCAAAGTCCCCTACTACTTCGCTTTGTCGCCGACCTACGACCTCACCGTTACCGGCAGCGGCTACACCAAGCAGGGTTTCCTCGGCGAGGCCGAGTGGCGCCAGCGCTTCAACAATGGCCAATACACGCTGAAGCTTGCCGGAATCAACCAGCAGGACCCTGGCGCTTTCCGTGATTTCGCGGCTTTCCCCGGCGGCTACAATGTCAATTCGGGGCCAGCAGGCGATCCGAACAAATTCCGCGGCATGATGGGCACCAAAGGCCAGTTCGCCATCAATCCGCGCTGGGACTTCGGCTGGGATATCCTGCTTCAGACCGACAAGAATTTTTCGCGTACCTACACGATCGAAGGCTACAACGACGCCGTGCATCAATCGTCGGTCTACCTGACCGGCCTAAACGACCGCAATTATTTCGACGTGCGCGCCATGCGCTTCCAGGTTCAGGAAAACACACCGGACGGCAACGTCGCATCGCGCAGCGACAAGCAGCCCTGGGTGTTGCCGTCGCTCGACTATGCCTACATCCCCGACATGTCGGTGGCCGGCGGCCAGCTGTCGTTCAACGTCAATGCACGAGTCATTCGCCGCGACGATCTCGATCAGGCCTATTTTACCCCCTATGTGCCGGGCTCAGGCGTCCAGCGCGTGCGCGGCATCGAGGGCGAATCCGGTCGCCTCACCGCCGAAGCCGAATGGAAGCGTACCTTCACCACGGACGGCGGATTGCAGTTGACGCCCCTTCTGGCTCTGCAGGGCGACGTCGACTATCTCAACGCTTCTTCGGCTTCGCTGACTGCGGTAAACCAGATGGCAACGAATGTCGGTGCCGCCGACGACATGCGGTCTTCCTTCGCCCGTTACATGGCGACCGCCGGCCTTGAGATGCGCTGGCCGGTGCTGTTTTCGATGGCCGGCTCCAGCCATATCGTCGAGCCGATGGCGCAGGTCTTCATGCGCCCGAACGAGCAGTATGTCGGCGGGCTCGCCGTTCCCAACGAGGATGCACAGAGCTTCGTCTTCGACGCCACGACGCTGTTCGAGCGCGACAAGTTCTCCGGCTACGACCGCGTCGAAGGCGGCAGCCGCGCCAATGTCGGGTTCCGCTATTCCGGCGCCTACGACAATGGCTGGGGCACCAACGCGATCTTCGGCCAATCCTACCAGTTGGGCGGGCGCAACTCGTTCGATTCACCGGATCTGGTCAATGCGGGCGCCGATTCCGGCTTGGAGACTTCGACCTCCGACTATGTCGGCCTTGTCGGCTTCAGCAGCCCGAGCGGCTTCTCCGGTTCGCTCAGCGGCCGCTTCGACGAGCAGACCTTCGAAGTTCGCCGTGCCGAGGTGAAGGCCGCCTATTCCGGGCTGCCGGTTTCGCTGAGCGCCAAATACGCCTTCATCCAGGCGCAGCCGCTCTATGGTTTCACCACCGACCGCCACGAAGTCACGCTCGGCGCCTCGACACACCTGGCCGAAAACTGGCGCGTCTTCGGCACCGGCACCTATGACCTGCAACAAAGCGTGCTGGTCAAGGACGGCGTCGGCTTTGCCTACAATGATTCCTGCTTCACCTACCTGATGACGTACTCGGAATCACGCGACATCAACACCAAGGAAGTGTCGCAGAATGTCGGCTTCAACCTGTCGTTCCGCACGCTCGGCGATTTCGGCTCGTCCCAAAGCTCGATCGACTCCATCCAGTAGAGCCGGCTGACGACATCGTTTTGCCGCATAAAGCGGGCACGGATTTCGCCAATATTGGGCTGGAATCGGCCAAAACCGGGCTAGAATTGGGATGCTTTCGATGAGGAAATACCTGTTTTCGGCAGGATTCGCGCTCCTGTTGGCGGCGACCTCGGTCTCTGTCACCATGATGGTACCGCCGGCCTTCGCCAGTGAAATCAAGTATGTCGTCAACAACATGCCGATCACCACCGGCGACATCGCGCACCGGGCTGCCTTCCTGAAACTGCAGCGCAAGAAGGGTGACGCGGGTCAGGAAATGATCGACCAGACGCTGCGTATGGCGGAGGCCAGGCGTCTCGGCATCCGCATCTCCGACGCCCAGGTAGAGGCTGCCTATCAGCGCTTTGCCTCGAGCAACAAGATGCAGCTCAAGCAGCTCGACGGTGTCATGGCGCAGTCCGGCGTGACCAAGGAGCATTTCAAGGAATTCATCCGCTCCCAGATGGCGTGGAACCAGGCGCTGAGCGCACGCTACAGCGGCGGCGGCGGGCAGGTGAGCGAACAGGATCTGGTCAAGCGCATGCTCGAAAAAGGCGGCGCCAAGCCAAGCGCCACCGAGTACATGCTGCAGCAGGTGATCTTCGTGGTGCCGAAGGCCGAGCGCAGTGCCACACTCGCCAAACGCAAGCGCGAGGCCGAAGCCATGCGCGCCCGCTTCAATGGCTGCAACACCACGCGTGAATTCGCCAAGGGCCTGATCGACGTCACCGTTCGCGACCTCCCCCGATTGCTGGCGCCGCAACTGCCGCCGGACTGGGCCGAGCAGATCAAGGCCACCAAGCTGGGCGGCGCCACGGCCGTGCGCGAGACCGATCGCGGCATTGAATTCATCGGCATCTGCTCGTCGCGCGAGGTTTCCGACGACAAGGCGGCCCAGATGGTGTTCCAGAGCGAAGGCAGCGGCGACAAGAACGCCGACGAGCTCTCGGCCAAATATGTCGAAGAGCTGAAGGCGAAAGCCAAGATCGTTACGCGCTGAACCGGCCCAGCCGTGCGTGAGACAGAGCTTCCGCTGGCGCTGAGCGTCGGCGATCCATCCGGCGTCGGTCCGGAAATCGCCATTGCCGCGTGGCAGAGCGCCCGCGGTTCCGGTGCCGCGCCCTTCTATCTTCTCGCCGATCCGGCGCTGATTGCCGCGCGGGCGCGCCGGCTCGGCGCGGCGGTGGCAATCGCCGAGACGGTGCCGGCCCAAGCAGCTGGTGTCTTTCAACACGCCTTGCCCGTGGTGCCGCTGGCGGCCCACTTCACCGACGATCCCGGCCGGCCCGACCCGGCCAATGCCGCCGGCATCATCGAGGCCATCGATCGCGCCGTCGCCGACTGCCTTGCCGGTCACGCGGCCGCGGTCGTCACCTGTCCGATCGCGAAGAAGCCGCTTTACGATGCCGGCTTCGGCTTTCCCGGTCACACCGAATATCTGGCGCATCTGGCCTCGCTCCACACCGGCGGCACGGTGACGCCGGTGATGCTGCTCGCCGGCCCCGAATTGCGCACCGTTCCGGTCACCATCCACATCGCGCTGGCCGAGGTGCCGAAGACGCTGACGACGGAGCTGATCGTTGCCATCGCGCGCATCACCGCCGGCGATCTTGCACGCCGTTTCGGCATCGCCAGGCCGAGGCTCGCGCTTGCCGGCCTCAATCCGCATGCCGGCGAAAGCGGCGCCATGGGGACAGAGGACGAGCGCATCATTCGTCCTGCGGTCGACATGTTGCGGGCGCAAGGCATCGATGCCTTCGGACCGCTGCCGGCCGATACGATGTTTCATGCGCGCGCTCGCGCCGGCTACGACGTGGCGGTCTGCATGTATCATGACCAGGCGTTGATCCCGGCCAAGGCGCTGGCCTTCGACGAGGCCGTCAACGTCACGCTTGGCCTGCCGTTCATCCGCACCTCGCCCGATCACGGCACAGCCTTCGACATCGCCGGCAAGGGCATCGCACGTCCCGACAGCCTGATCGCGGCGCTGAAGCTGGCCCGCCGGCTGGCCGATACCGGCGCAAAGCCCGCAGCTGCATGAGCCCAAAATCATGAGCCCAAATCATGAGCCCAAAATTCATGAGCATTGACGGGCTGCCGCCGCTGCGCGAGGTGATCGAGCGCCATGGACTGCAGGCAAAGAAGGCGCTTGGCCAGAATTTCCTGCTCGACCTCAATTTGACCGGCAAGATCGCGCGGGTCGCCGGCGACCTCAGCGACAGCACGGTGATCGAGGTCGGCCCCGGCCCCGGCGGGCTGACCAGGGCGCTGCTCTCTGCCGGTGCCGGCCGCGTCGTCGCCATCGAGCGCGACGAACGCTGCCTGGCGGCCTTGGCCGAGGTCTCCAACCACTATCCGGGCCGGCTCGAGGTGATCAGCGGCGATGCGCTGAAGACGGATTTTGCCGCTCTTGCCAAGACCGCGTCACAAGACGGCCCGGTGAGGATTGCCGCCAACCTGCCCTACAATATCGGCACCGAGCTGTTGATCCGTTGGCTGACCGTGGCGGACTGGCCACCCTTCTATCAATCGATGACGCTGATGTTCCAGCGCGAGGTGGCCGAGCGCATTGTCGCCGGTGCCGGCAGCGATGCTTATGGCCGGCTCGGCGTGCTGGCGGGCTGGCGGACCGAGGCGAGGATCGCCTTCGACGTGCCGCCGCAAGCGTTCACGCCGCCACCCAAGGTAACGTCCTCGGTGGTGCATCTGGTGCCGCGCGCCAGCCCTTTGTCAACCGACGTGAAAAAACTCGGTCGCGTCACCGAAGCCGCTTTCGGCCAGCGCCGGAAAATGCTGCGGCAGAGCGTGAAGAGCCTGGGTGGCGAGGCACTGCTGACGCGCGCCGGCATCGATCCGACCCGGCGTGCGGAGACGCTCAGCGTCGAGGAATTCGTGCGGCTGACAAACGCGGTTTGACCGGCGGCGCTAGCGCCGCCTAGCAATCGTCATTCAAACGCATTACATTGACGGCGAAGGAGATTGCCATGCCAGCAAATGCACTGGTCCAGACGCGTATCGACGCCGACATCCGGGATCGAGCTTCGGCGGTGCTCGAAAGCATGGGGCTGACGGTCTCGGATGCGGTGCGGATATTGCTCACCCGAACCGCCAACGAGGGTGCGCTGCCCATCGATCTCGTCACAAACAACGAGGCGTATGATTTATGGTTTCGCGCCAAGGTTCGCGAAGCGCTCGACGACACCCGACAAGACATTCCTGATGATCAAGTCGAGGCGCATTTTGCCGAGAGACGCGCCGCGGCGCGGCGTTCGGGTGAACCTAAATCTTGAAGATCGTCTGGTCGCCATTCGCGCTTCAGATCGCGACGGCATCTTCGCGCATATCGAGGCCGACAATCCTGCGGCCGCGATCGCCACCGATGAGCGGATCGTCGCCGCAATCAACCGTCTTCGGGACCTTCCCCAAAGCGGCCGGATCGGCAGGCTTGCAGGGACACGAGAGATCGTCATCGTCGGCACGCCATATGTCGCGGCCTATCAGCTGACCAACAGCACGATTCGAATCCTGCGCGTGCTTCACGGAGCGCAGCGTTGGCCGGACGATCTGCCAGGCAGCTGATGCGGCTAATTTAGATTGCCAGCGGTGGACGAGCTATTCCGTCTTCTCGTCCAGCAACCCCGAGACGAAATCGAACAGCCCGGGCCGGCGGTCGCGCCGCAGCCTTTCCGCCGTCACGATGCCACGCACTTCGGCGAAGGCGCGGTCGAGATCGTCGTTGACGATGACAAAGTCATATTCCTTCCAGTGCTCGATCTCGTTGCGGGCGTTCTTCAGCCTGGTCTCGATCACGTGCTCCTGGTCCTCGGCGCGGCGCTTGAGGCGCGACTTCAATTCCTTCATCGACGGCGGCAGGATGAAGATCGAGACGATGTCGGCGCGCATCTTCTCCTTGAGCTGCTGGGCGCCTTGCCAGTCGATGTCGAAGAGCATGTCACGGCCCTGCGCCAGCGCCAGTTCGGCCGGCTCGCGCGGCGTCGCGTAGCAATTGCCGTGCACCTCGGCCCATTCGAGCAACGCGTCGGAATCGCGCAGCCGCTCGAACTCGCGCGTGGTGCGGAAGTGATAGTGGACGCCCTCGATCTCCGAGCCGCGGCGTGGCCTGGTGGTGACCGAGACCGATAATTCCAGGCTGCCGTCGCTTTCCAGCAGGTTGCGCGCGATCGTCGACTTGCCGGCGCCCGACGGCGACGACAGGACCAGCATCAGCCCGCGGCGGCGAATGCGGGATCCGAGATCCCTGGCAACCATCGGCTCCTTGCCACCCATTCGGGTTTACTCCAGATTCTGGACCTGTTCGCGAAACTGGTCGACCACCGCCTTCAGTTCCAGCCCGATGGCGGTGACAGTGGCGGCGTTCGACTTGGAACACAGCGTATTCGATTCGCGGTTGAATTCCTGCGCCAGAAAATCGAGCTTGCGGCCGATAGCGCCGCCATTTGCCAGCAGCGCTCTGCCCGACGCCACATGCGTCTTCAGCCGGTCGATCTCTTCACGGATATCGGCCTTGGTAGCCAGGAACGCCGCTTCCATGTGCAGCCGGCCGGCATCGAGATTGGCCGACGCATCCATCAGCAGCCGCACCTGTTCGGCGATCCGCTCGCGGATTGCCGCCGGCTCGCGCGACGGGTCGGCCTCGGCTTGAAGCGTCAACGCCTCGATGGCGTCGATATGGCCGGAAAGCAGCGAACGCAGCGCTTCGCCCTCGCTCTGGCGTGCCTGCTCGAGGCCTGTAAGCGCCGTTTCCAGCGCCGACAGGATTGACGCGTCGAGTGCTGCCCGCACCTCCTCGGTTTCGCTGGTTTCAGGGATATCGAGCACGCCGCGCAGGGAAAGCAGACCGTCGGCAGTTGCCGGACCAACACCGAACTGGTCCTGCAGCCGCTTGGCCAAGCCCGCCAGATCCCTGAGGAAGGCTTCGTTGACCACTGGCTGCGCCTGCTGGCCGGCGGCGCGGCCGACGGCCAGCGTCGCCTGGAAATTGCCACGCGAAAAGCGCTTCTGCAGCGTCTGCCGCACAGTCGGTTCGAGCCGCTCGAAACCTTGCGGCAGCCGCAACCTGACCTCGACGCTCTTGCCGTTGACCGACTTGACCTCCCAGGCGATCGAGGCGCCGTCATGTTCGGCAACAGTGCGTGCAAATCCGGTCATGCTCTGCAAATTCATGATGCGGCTCGTGTCTCCCTGATGGTCCGATTCTAACAATTGCGCATGCGTTCGATATCACGGGCAGCGCGAATGTCAGAATCGCAATACCGGCAAGATGTTGATTTCCGCTGTCGTTTCGATCTCGCAGGGCTGAAATCGAGATTCAGAGGCACCCGAGCAAGACCGAAAACGCTTCGAACCCCGCTACTCGTTCAAAGCAGCAGCGCGTCCGCCTCTGTCCGCGTCGCTTAAGGTCGATCCGTCTGAAAGCGCCGGCCTGCTACTGGGCGGCACCCGTATCGCCGGCATCGCCACTTGCGTCACCGTTGTCGTCGCCATCCGCCGGCGCATCGGTCTGGCCCGGAGTCTTGGCGCCCTTGGCGGCGTCTTCAGCCTGCTTCTTCTGCAGTGCCCGGTAGCGGGCAACGTTCTCATTGTGCTCGGCAAGCGTGGTGGCAAAGACGTGGCCGCCGGTGCCGTCGGCGACGAAATAGAGATCATCGGTCTTCGACGGGTTGGCGACGGCTTCGAACGCGGCGCGGCCGGGATTGGCGATCGGCGTCGGCGGCAGGCCATTGATCAGATAGGTGTTGTAAGGCGTCTGTTTCTGGATGTCAGATTGATAAATCGGCCGGTCGGCGGGTTTGCCCTTGCCGCCGAACAGGCCGTAAATGATGGTCGGATCGGATTGCAGCCGCATGCCCTTGGCCAGACGGTTGAGGAAGACGGCGGCAACGCGCGAGCGCTCGTCGCCCCGGCCGGTTTCCTTTTCGACGATCGAGGCCAAGGTGACGAAGTCGTCGACATTGGCCAGAGGCAGGTCGGGCGCGCGCCGCTGCCAGACCTCGTCGACCAGCTTCTTCTGGTCGGCGAGCAGCTTGTCGACCATCTGTTGGCGCGTGGCGCCGCGGGTAAAGCGCAGCGTGTCGGTGGCGAGGCTGCCCTCAGCCGGCTTGGCGGCCGGCATGTCGCCGGTCAGCGCATCCTGCTCGGCGATGCGCTGCAGCGCCTGCTCGACCGTCAGGCCCTCGGGAATGGTCAGCGAATACATCACCGACTTGCCGCTCTTCAGAAGCTCCATGATGTCGCGCATGGAGGCGCGCGGCTTTATCTCGTATTCGCCTGCCTTCAGCGCTGAATCATTGCCATAGACCCGCACGGCGATGCGGAAGATGCGGGCATCGCTGATCAGCCCACGCCGTTCGAGCTGGTCGGCAATATCCTGGACGCCGGTGCTCGGCTTGACCAGGAAGGTGTCGCCGGCCACCGACGGGCCCGGTTCGTTGAATGCCTGCTTGCCGAAATAGAGCGAAACGCCGGCGGCGAGGATCATCAACATCACCGCGGAGATGACGAAGTTCATGAACACGACGACTTGGCTGCGCGAGGCGCGCGAGCGCTTTGGTGGTGGTGTGCCGGCTTCCGGGCGCAAAGCTTCGGCCGCGGTCTTCGGCACGATCGGGCCGGTCTGCTGGTTTTGTCCGAATTGTCCGCTGCCGCCCGGATTGGTGTTCATTAGCGCCCTACCATCTGATCTCTTAGAGCGACCATGCGCCCGATTGGACGCACAGCGTGCCCTAACATTTCAAGCCTACGCATCGTGCTTTTAAAAAAGCGCCTTCGGTTTCAGGCCGATGCGACGAATCCCCAGCGGCAGAGTAGGCTTGAATATGGCAAAATTGACGACAGACCGCTGGCGCGCCGGTCGATACCGCAATCAGCCTGTATAACGCTGGAATACCAGCGAAGCGTTGGTGCCGCCGAAGCCGAAGGAGTTGGACAGCGCCACGTCGACCTGGCGATGCCGTGGCGTGTTCGGAACAAGATCGATCGCGGTTTCGCGTTCCGGGTTGTCAAGATTGATGGTAGCTGGCGCGATGTTGTCTCTGATAGCGAGGATCGAAAAGATCGCCTCGGCGGCACCCGCGGCACCCAAGAGATGGCCGATCGACGACTTGGTCGACGACATCGAGATTTTCGAGGCGGCGTTGCCGACCAGCCGCTCGACGGCGCCGAGTTCGATCGTGTCGGCCATGGTCGAGGTGCCGTGCGCGTTGATGTAGTCGACGTCGGCGGGCGTCAGCTTGGCCCGGTTCAGCGCCGCCGTCATGCAGCGGAAGGCGCCGTCGCCGTCTTCGGCCGGTGCGGTGATGTGATAGGCATCGCCGGTCAGGCCGTAGCCGGTGACCTCGGCATAGATCTTGGCGCCGCGCGCCTTGGCGTGTTCGAGTTCTTCCAGCACCACGACGCCGGCGCCCTCGCCCATGACGAAGCCGTCACGGTCGCGGTCATAGGGACGCGAGGCCTTCTCAGGCGTGTCGTTGCGGTCGGTGGACAGTGCCCGGCAAGCAGCGAAGCCGGCAAGCGATAGTCTGGTCACCGGCGATTCCGCGCCGCCGGCCAGCATCACGTCGGCATCGCCGAAGATGATCAGCCGGGCGGCATCGCCAATGGCGTGCGCGCCGGTCGAGCAGGCGGTGACGACGGCGTGGTTGGGGCCTTTCAGCCCATGCCGGATCGATACCTGGCCAGATACCAGGTTGATAATGTTGCCGGGAATGAAGAATGGACTGATACGGCGCGGTCCGCGCTCTTTCAGGATGATAGCGTTCTCGGCGATGCCCTCGAGGCCGCCAATGCCGGAGCCGATCATGACGCCGGTGGCGCAGCGCTCGGCTTCGGTGCTGGGCTCCCAGCCGGAATCCTTCAGCGCTTCGTCGGCGGCCGCAATCCCGTAAAGGATGAAGTCGCCGATCTTGCGCAGTTCCTTGGGCTCGAGCACGGCTTCGGGATTGAGCGTGCCGTTGGTGCCGTCACCGCGAGGAATGACGTGGGCGATCTTGCAGGCAAGATCTTCCACTTCGAACTCGGTGACGCGCTTGGCGGCGCTGCGGCCGGTCAGAAGTTCCTTCCAGCTGTGCTCGAAGCCCATGCCGAACGGCGAAACCAGGCCAAGGCCCGTGACGACGACACGCCTCATCGCAGGTCCTCCCCGGTGATGACTGCGGATAGTGTCAGGCCGAAGCCTTGTCGATGTACTTCACGGCATCGCCGACGGTCAGGATGGTCTCGGCCGCATCGTCCGGAATCTCGACGCCGAACTCTTCTTCGAACGCCATGACGAGTTCGACCGTGTCGAGGCTGTCCGCGCCCAGATCATCGATGAAGCTCGCCTGCTCGGTCACCTTGTCGGCATCGACGCCAAGATGTTCGATGACGATCTTCTTGACGCGCTCTGCGGTGTCACTCATTTGGGGCATCCTCGTCTTTTGTTTGTCTGTCTTCGTTAGCGGGCAGAATGCCGCTAATCAAGCTGAAAGATGGTCCTGCCGGAAACGCAACGATGCCGGACCGGTTTTTGCCCGAACCGCCGGGTTGCGGGCCGCATTACACGAAAAATGGCCGAGGTCCAAGGCGAAATGGTCTCTTTTCACAAGCCGGCCATGTCTTCTTATCACCCGACAATATCCCGTCAGATCATGGCCATGCCGCCGTTGACATGGATGGTCTGGCCGGTGACGTAGGCTGCCTCGTTGGAGGCGAGATAGGCGACGGCCGACGCCACTTCAACACTCGTGCCCATGCGGCGCGTCGGGATCGCGGCCATTACCGCGTCTTTCTGCTTGTCGTTGAGCTTGTCGGTCATGGCCGATTCGATAAAGCCCGGGGCGACGCAGTTGACAGTGATGTTGCGGGTGGCGATCTCCTGCGCCAGCGACTTGGAAAAGCCGATCATGCCGGCCTTGGAGGCGCAATAATTGGTCTGGCCAGGATTGCCGGTGACGCCCACCACCGAGGTGATGTTGATGATGCGGCCATGGCGGCGGCGCATCATCGGATGGGTCAGCTCGCGGGTCAGCCGGAACACGGCGGTGAGGTTCACCTCCAGCACGCTGTCCCAATCCGCGTCCGCCATGCGCACGAACAGGCCGTCCTTGGTGATGCCGGCATTGTTGACCAGTATGTCGACGCCTTCGAGTTCGGCTTCGGCCTTCTGGCCAAGCGCCTTGACCTCGTCACGGTCGGCAAGATTGGCCGGGAACAGCTTTACCCGGTCGCCGAGTTCGCCGGCCAGGGTCTCCAGTTTCTCGATGCGGGTGCCGTGCAGGCCGACAATGGCGCCTTGCGCATGCAGCACCCGGACAATCGCCTCGCCAATGCCGCCCGATGCGCCGGTGACGAGCGCCTTGCGGCCGGTCAGTTCGAACATTTTCGTCTCCTGATCTTAAGAGAACACCCTTCCCACGGGAGAGGTTGAATCGCCAGTGGATTATGCAAGCGCGGCCAGCGCCGCCTCGACTTCGGCCGGCGTGCCGACGGCCGATGTGGTGATGTCGCGGCTGATCCGCCGCGCCAGGCCGGAAAGCACCTTGCCGGCGCCGATCTCAAAGAGCGTGGCGACGCCATTGGCGCCGAACCACTCCACCGTTTCGCGCCAGCGCACGCGGCCGGTGATCTGCTCGACCAGGCGGCGCGCGATCTCGTCGGGGTCGCGGGTCGGGGCTACAGTGACGTTGGAGACGACGGGCACGACCGGTGCATTCTTGGTCACGCCCGCCAGCGCCTCGCGCATGACATCGGCCGCCGGCGCCATCAGCGCCGAATGGAAGGGTGCGGAGACCTGCAGCATCAGCGCCCGCTTGGCGCCCTTTTCGGTGCACAGTTTCGCGGCGAGTTCCACCGCCGCCCTGGCGCCGGAGATCACCAGCTGGCCGCCGCCATTGTCGTTGGCGATCTGGCAGACCTGGCCGGATCCCGTTGCGGCCTCGGTGCAAGCGGCTTCGACGTCGGGCTGTTCCAGTCCGATGATCGCCGCCATGGCGCCCTCGCCGGCCGGCACCGCCGCCTGCATGGCGTTGCCGCGGATGCGCAGCAGCCGGGCAGCATCGGCGACCGAAACGAAACCGGCCGCGGCAAGGGCGGAATATTCGCCGAGCGAATGACCGGCAACGTAGGCAACCTTGTCCTTCAGCGAAAAGCCGCGCGCTTCCAGCGAGCGGATTCCCGCCAGCGAGACCGCCATCAGCGCCGGCTGGGCATTGGCAGTCAGGGTCAGCGCCTCTTCCGGGCCTTCCCAGATCAGTTTCGACAGCTTTTCGCCCAACGCATCATCGACTTCCTCGAACACCCTGCGTGCCTCGGGGAAGGCGTCGGCGAGGTCCTTGCCCATGCCGACAGCCTGACTGCCCTGTCCCGGAAAGGTGAATGCGACGGCCATTTGGGCGCTCTCCAGCGGCTGATTTTTCCTGCCTGTGACGCAAGGCGGACCGTCAAGTCAAGCCCGGAGGCGGCATTTCCGCGCTCGCTTGAACCGGAGCTGACCTCGAGTCCCTGTTCCCAAAGGCTTTTTGCCGATCACACCTGATGAAAACCGCTCACGAATCGTTTGCTGGCTCTTCTTATTTTCGCCACAGGCGCTAGCTTTTGCATGACAGTTCTATGACAGAACGGTGGCGCGAGTGGAAATGCGCGTTGCTTGGGCCGGGGGAAGAGACGTGGCTAGGATCAGGAAGGGCGCGGCCGTACCCGCGCCACAGTTCTTGGAAGACGATCCGTCCACCGGCTACCTGCCGGGGCGCAGATGGCCGGTCATCCGCTACGGTCTGGTCACGCTGCTTGCCTCCGCCATCCTGGTGTTCGCCATCGAATGGATCGTGCGCGGCGACTTCTTCGGCACAGTCGACTTCTTCCTGCAGCCATTCAAGCCGGGCTGGACCACCATCATTGTCTTTGCATTGGTGCTGATGGGACTGGACGCCGTGCTTGGCCGCAGTCACCAGAGCCTGATGATCGTGGCGCCGCTGACGCTGGCGCTGGCCTTTGTCGGGCATCAGAAGTCGCATTATCTCGGCGATCCGCTCTACCCAACCGATTTTCTTTATTCGCGCCAGATCATGGCACTGATGCCGCTCCTGGTGCGCGAGCGGCCCTGGACGGCGCTCGCCATGGCGGTCGGCATCGTCGCCGGCCTGTCGCTGCTGATCTATGGCTGGCGGTTGTGGCGCCGCAAGGTTCCGATCCTCAGCCGCAAAGGGCGGCTGGCGCGGCTGACGCTGGCAGTGCCGCTGCTCGCCTTCTTCGTCTCGATCATGGACTACGCCACCTTCTCGTGGACCCGCGACCGGCTGCAGATCATCCCGATCATGTGGGACCAGAAGGAGAACTACGCCTCCAACGGGTTTGCGCTGGCCTTCGCGCTCAACGTGCCGATGGCGCATGTCTCGGCGCCGGCGGGCTATTCCGACAAGGCGATCGACGCGATCGACAGGCCTGATGTGACGGCCTCGGTACCGGATGAGAAACCCGACATCATCGTGGTGATGAGCGAATCTTTCTGGGATCCGACCAAGCTGCCCGGCGTCACAATCACGCCTGACCCGATCCCCAATGTGCGGGCGCTGCGTTCCGGCTACATGTTCTCGCCGGAATTCGGCGGCATGACCGCCAACATCGAATTCGAGGCGCTGACCGGCTTTTCCAATGCCTTCCTGCCGGCGGGCTCGATCCCCTATCAGCAATATGTGCGCACGCCGACGCCGTCGCTGGCGACCTTCCTGAAAAGCGAGGGATACCGGGCGCGCGCCATCCATCCGGGCACCAACTGGTTCTGGAACAGGGGCGCCGTCTATGCCGATTTCGGCTTCGACGATTTCCGCTCGGAAGAGACGCTGCCGCCACTGGAAAAGCGCGGGCCGCTGGCTTCCGATGCCTCGATGACCGACGAGATCATCGCAGAGGCCGACGCCAGCGAGCGGCCGGTGTTCTTTTTCGCCGTCAGCCTGCAGAACCACGGTCCCTACGAGCCGTACCGCTATTACAATCCGACCCACAAGGTCGCGGCACCGATCAGCACATGGGCGCGGGAATCGCTGCTCAGCTACGCCGAAGGCTCCGCCGATGCCGACCGTGGCCTCGAACGATTGATCGAATGGGCGAAGAAGCGCGAGCGGCCGACGGTCATCGCCTTCTTCGGCGACCATCTGCCGCCGCTCGGCCCCGTCTATGTCGAAACCGGTTACCTGAAAGACAATGTCGCGCCGCGCAAGGAACCGACGCCGGAGGCGGCACTGGAGCATCATCAGACGCCGCTGGTCATCTGGTCTAACCGCACCGGTCCGGCGCAGGATATGGGCGCGGTGAGCCCGGCCTTCCTGCCCTACCATATCCTTACCACGGCCGGGATCACGCACCCCTACTATACCGGCTTCTTAGGCGCGCTGCGCGAACGCTATCGCGTCGTGGATCGCAATCTGCTTTTGACACCGTCAGGTGAGGCCACGGCGGACTGGGCGCGGCAGAAGGACATCGATCCGGCGATCAACGATTTCCGCCTGCTGCAATACGATATGATGTTCGGCAAGCGTAAGGCGGCTCCGGACTTCTTCCCCGAAACGATCAACGGTCGTACCCCGCATACGAGTTGATGCCTGGTCTTTCCAACCCTGCGACGCCAGGACGCTGTCCGGAGCATGCGTTACCCTTGCCTTCCAGCCAAATTGCTATATAGACGCCCGCAATCTGCCGGTCCTTGCTGGGGGCTGAACGGAGGGCCGGAGGTTTTATCCAAAACCTTCGTGTGAAGCCAGAAGCGCTTCCGCCTCCCGTGTCTCCGCTCTCGACCGTCTCGAAATGCTCCTTTCTTCCTCGCCCCCTCGGGACCAGCGGGTCAGAGAAGTTGCAGAGGCTTTTGCCGCGAGGATCCGGGAGAGAAACGAAGAAAGGCACTGAACCACTATGGCTCTATACGAACATGTGTTCCTTGCCCGGCAGGACCTCTCGCAGCAGCAGGTCGATGCGCTTGTCGAACAGTACAAGGGCGTCATCTCCGCAAATGGCGGGTCCGTCGGCCGGGTCGAGAACTGGGGACTGAAGTCCCTCACCTACCGGGTCAACAAGAACCGGAAGGCTTACTACACGCTTATGGACCTCAACTGCCCGCCGGCAGCGCTCAACGAGATGGAGCGCCAGATGGGCCTGTCCGAGGACGTGCTGCGTTTCCTGACCGTCAAGGTCGAGGCGCATGAGGAAGGCCCGTCGGCCATGATGCAGAAGCGCGAAGAGCGCTCGGAACGCGGCGGCTTCGGCGACCGCGACCGTGGTGATCGTGGTCCGCGCTCGTTCGGCGACCGTGATCGCGGCGACCGTGGCGATCGTCCGCCGCGCTCATTTGGCGATGCCGGTGGTGATCGTGGTCCGCGCCGTCCGCGCGAAGGCGTTGAAGGAGGTGCAGAATAATGGTCGACATCAATCAGATCCCGACCCGGCGCCCGTTCCATCGCCGCCGCAAGACCTGCCCGTTCTCCGGCGCCAACGCGCCCAAGATCGACTACAAGGACGTGCGTCTTCTGCAGCGCTACATTTCCGAGCGTGGCAAGATCGTGCCGTCGCGCATCACCGCCGTCAGCCAGAAGAAGCAGCGCGAACTCGCCAAGGCGATCAAGCGCGCCCGCTTCCTCGGCCTGCTGCCCTACGTGGTTCGCTAAGACTTTCGGGCGGGCGGTTCGCCGCCCGCTTCCTTCTCCCACGGCGACGGGCGCCGCAGGGGTAATTTGATGATGCATGTCGTTGTCCCAAAACCGGGACCACTTTTGGCGACATGCATTGAAATCCCGAGTTGAGCTGAAAAGCCTCTAACTGCCGCGACAGGCAGGACAGCGATACCGGCGCCAAGGCGCTCAGAGCTTCCTGACCTGTTCCATTCAATTCGGCGCCGATCCCGCGGTCGGTGCCAGACGAAGGAACAAGACCATGCAAGTGATTCTTCTCGAACGCGTTTCCCGCCTCGGCCAGATGGGCGATACCGTCAAGGTCAAGGACGGCTTTGCCCGCAACTTCCTCTTGCCGCAGGGCAAGGCGCTGCGCGCCAACGAAGCCAATAAGAAGAAGTTCGAAGGACAGCGCGCGCAGCTCGAAGCCCGCAACCTCGAGCGCAAATCGGAAGCCAGCCAGGTTGCCGAAAAGCTCGACGGGAAGAGCTTCATCGCCGTACGTTCGGCCGGCGAGACAGGCCAGCTCTACGGTTCGGTGTCGACCCGCGACATCGCCGACCTGCTGACCGCCGAAGGGTTCTCGGTCAACCGCAACCAGATCCAGCTCAACCAGCCGATCAAGACTATCGGCGTCACCAATGTGGCGATTGCGCTGCATCCGGAAGTCGAGGTCACCATCAGCCTCAACATCGCCCGCACGGCCGACGAAGCCGAGCGCCAGGCCAAGGGCGAGACGCTGACCACCGCCGAAGCCATCTATGGCGATGACATCAACGACAACGCACGGCCGGAGAACTTCTTCGACCCGAACACCGAGTTCGAAGGCGGCGAAGAAGACAACGCCTGATCCCGCACGGGGCCTGATCGGGAAGCGAGGGGAGCAGCGCTCCAATCACTTCCTCGTCATCCAGCCTTTCTGGACCAATGCCCGGGCCTCTCGCCCGGGCATTTTTGTGCCAAATGGAACTTTTCGAACCCCTATATATTGTTGCAGAATTGGTCCGCCAGGCTGACCGTGAGGGGACATTTGGTGATGAATATTCTGTTGAAACGCGTTCTCGACCGCTTGGTGCGTACGGGCAATCTGAAAGTCACCGGGCCGAAGGGCTCGACAGTGGTTTTCGGCGACGGCAGCGGCGAGCCGGTTCATATGCACATCAAGACCGCGCATGCCGAGCGCGCCATTACCTTCGATCCGATGCTGGCCGTGCCGGAAGCCTATATGGACGGCGAACTCGACATCATCGAGGGCGGCGTACTGGGTATGATGCGCATCGCCTTCCAGAACATGGGCAGCGGCGGTATCGACGCCACCTGGTCGAAGGCCATCGAGGGTCTGCGCCACGCCTTTCGCCGCCTGCAGCAGATCAACACCGCATCACGGGCGCGCCGCAACGTGCAGCGCCACTATGATTTGTCGGGTGACCTCTACCGGCTCTTCCTCGACGACGACATGCAGTATTCCTGCGCCTATTTCGAACAGCCGGACATGACGCTCGACGAGGCGCAGATGGCCAAGAAACGCCATATCGCAGCCAAGCTCAGGCTGAAGGCCGGCCAGACCGTGCTCGATATCGGCTCCGGCTGGGGTGGACTCGGCCTCTATCTCGCCAAGGCTTTCGATGTCGACGTGCAAGGCGTGACGCTGTCGACCGAGCAGCACGGCGTCGCCACCGACCGGGCGCATGCGCAAGGCTTGCAGGACCGCGTGCATTTCGACCTCAAGGACTACCGCGAACTCAACGAACGCTTCGACCGCATCGTCTCGGTCGGCATGTTCGAGCATGTCGGCGTCAACCACTTCCGCACCTTCTTCGACAAGTCGGCGACGCTGTTGAAGCCCGACGGCGTCATGCTCTTGCACACGATCGGCCGCTCCGGCGTGCCGTGGGCGACCAGCGCCTTTATCCGCAAGTACATTTTTCCGGGCGGCTACATTCCCTCGCTGTCGGAGGTGATGCCGGCGATCGAGAAGTCGGGGCTTGTGGTCACCGACATCGAGATTCTGCGGCTGCACTATGCCGATACGCTGAAGCATTGGGGCCAGCGCTTTGCCGCCAACCGCGACAAGGCCAAAGCCATCTACGACGAGCGCTTCTGCAGGATGTGGGAGTTCTATCTGGCGGCTTCGGAAGCCGCCTTCCGCTGGCAGGATCTGGTGATCTTCCAGATCCAGATCGCCAAGAAGAACGACACGCTGCCGATGACGCGCGACTACATGGCCAAATGTGAAAAGGCGCTCGAAATGCGCGAAATGGGGCATCGTCAGGAGGCGGCGGCCGCCGAGCCTGCTGTCGCCAGGTCTGTGCCTGCCAGGTCCGTTGCTGTCAGGTCCGTTGCGGCCAAGCCAGCGCGCCGTCGCAAGGTGGCGGATCGCGAATAACGCCTCGATTGCGATTGCCGCTTGCCATTGACGGCTCTGACACTGAAAAAGGTCTCGTTCTCGCGAGACCTTTTTTAATGACCTGCCTGCCCACCATCGCCACCACCCTTGTCGAGTTCGCCGGCGCCTCGGTGCTCGCGGCACGCGGAGCCTGAGCGTGGAACTCCCCGCCTCGCTGCGACAAGGCGTCGAGCGCCTGCTCGAAACGATACCGCTGGCGGTGCTGCGCCAGGCGGCGAAGACGCTGTCTGACCGCTACCGCGCCGAATTGCGCGACGGGCGCCTGCACATGGCCGAAGAGATGGCGGTAAAAGCCTATCTGGCGACGCGGCTGCCGGCGACCTACGCGGCGGTACGGGCCGGTCTCGACGAACTCGCCTATGCGCGGCCCGATTTCCAGCCAACGAGCTTGCTCGATGTCGGCGCCGGTCCTGGCACGGTGCTTTGGGCCACTACAGACCTGTGGCCCGACCTCGAAGAGGCGGTTCTGGTTGAAGCAAGCGCCGCGGTGCGCAAGGTTGGCCAGTCGCTCGCCCTTGATACCATCGCCACCAGAATGGACTGGCGCGCCGGCGACGTGACCATCGACCTTGCCGATCTTAAGCCTGCCGACCTCGTCACCTGCGCCTATGTGCTGGACGAGATCGCGCCGGCATCGCTGCCGAAGCTTGTCGGCCGGCTCTGGCATTTGACCGGCGACACACTGCTGATCGTCGAGCCCGGCACACCGGCCGGCTGGCAGCGCATCCTGGCAGTGCGCAGGCAATTGCTGGAGGCCGGGGCGCATGTGCTGGCGCCTTGTCCGCATGAGGCGCCCTGCCCACTTGAGCCGCCCGACTGGTGCCATTTTTCGCGCCGCGTCGCCCGCTCGCGCCTGCATCGCCTGGCCAAAGACGCCGACGTGCCGTGGGAGGACGAGAAATTCATCTACGTCGTGGCGTCGCGGCAACCCGCGCCTGTACGTCAGCCGCGCGTGATTGCGCCGCCGAAATCGGGCTCCGGCAAGGTGCTGCTCAAACTGTGCCAGCCGGATGGCGGCGTCGGCGAGACACTTTTCACCAAGCGCGAAGGCGAGCTGTTCAAGGCAGCGCGGCGGCTGGACTGGGGTGATACATTGGACGGAAGAAGCTGATAATCACCGAGATTGTTCTTGCTTTGTTCCAACGACTCGGATAAAAGTCAGCGCCTTTCTGAGTCAACCGGAATCGGGGCGCGGAAACACTCTTCTGTGGACGGTTTGCCGCCCCTGTGAACAAACGGGGCATCGAGGTTGATTGGTCGTGCGGTGATGCAGAAAGGTCAGCACCGATTTATCTCGTTCTGATATCGAGAAGCCGGGATCAAAATCGGGGACATCATGGCAGAGGCAGCGCGAAAATTCGGCGTGGCGGAGCAGCAACCGCTTTATCGTGAAGCGCCGAACAACATCGAGGCCGAACAGGCGCTGCTCGGCGCCATCCTCGTCAACAACGATGCCTTCTACCGCGTCTCCGACTTCCTCAAGGCCGGCCATTTCTACGAGCCGCTGCACCGGAAAATCTTCGAGGTCGCGGCCGAGCTCATCCGCATGGGCAAGGTGGCGACGCCGATCACGCTGAAAACCTTCCTGCCGGCCGACGAGAAGGTCGGCGACATGACGGTGGCGCAATATGTGGTTCGTCTGGCGGTCGAAGCCGTCACCGTCGTCAATGCCACCGACTATGGCCGCGCCATCTACGATCTGGCCACGCGCCGGGCGCTGATCACCGTCGGCGAGGACATGGTCAACATCGCCTATGACGCGCCGGTCGACATGGCGCCGTCCGAACAGATCGAGGATGCCGAGCGGCGGCTGTTCGAACTGGCCGAAACCGGCCGTTACGACGGCGGCTTCGAGAGCTTCACCGACGCGGTCAAGACCGCCGTCGACATGGCCAACGCCGCCTATATGCGCGACGGCCATTTGTCGGGCCTCGCCACCGGCATGCGCGATCTCGACCGCCGCATGGGTGGCCTGCAGGCGTCGGATCTGATCATCATTGCCGGCCGTCCGGGCATGGGCAAGACATCGCTAGCCACCAACATCGCCTTCAACATCGCCGAGATGTATGAGCCGGCGCAACAGGCCGACGGCTCGTTCAAGGCAGCCAATGGCGGCGTCGTCGGCTTCTTCTCACTGGAAATGTCGTCCGAGCAGCTCGCCACCCGCATCATTTCCGAACAGACGGAAATTTCGTCGTCAAAAATCCGCCGCGGCGAGATTTCAGAGATGGATTTCGAAAAGCTGGTCGCCTGCTCGCAGACCATGCAGAAGATCCCGCTGTTCATCGACCAGACCGGCGGTATCTCGATCGCGCAGCTGTCGGCGCGGGCGCGGCGGCTGAAGCGTCAGCGCGGCCTCGACCTCATCGTCATCGACTATATCCAGCTGATGCAGGGGTCGAGCGCGAAATCGTCGCAGAACCGGGTGCAGGAAATCACCGAGATCACCACCGGCCTCAAGGCGCTGGCCAAGGAACTCTCCGTTCCGATCATCGCGCTGTCGCAGCTGTCGCGTCAGGTCGAAAGCCGCGAAGACAAGCGCCCGCAGCTGTCCGATCTTCGCGAATCCGGTTCGATCGAGCAGGACGCCGACGTGGTGATGTTCGTCTATCGCGAGGAATATTATCTGAAGAACCGCGAGCCGAAGCCCGGCACCGACGAGTACATCAAGTGGGAACACGAGATGAACGAGATGCGCGGCAAGGCCGAAGTCATCGTCGCCAAGCAGCGCCACGGCCCGACAGGTTCGGTGAGCCTCGCCTTCCATGGCGAGTTCACACGGTTTTCCGACCTCGCCGAAGAGCATCATATTGCGGAGAGGTTCGAGTAGTCTGTTGAGAAAGGCCTCATTCCTTCGCATCCCCCTCTGTCCTGCCGGACATCTCCCCCTCAAGGGGGGAGATTGGATGTCATGTCGGCTTTCGCCAATTTTCAACGTGGCAGGGTGGGCACCGAGACCAAAGCTGCTGATCTCCCCCCTTGAGGGGGAGATGGCCGGCAGGCCAGAGGGGGGTGCTGCCCCACCAGCCTTTCTAGCTTCAGCACTGCGCGTAGGTGACTGCTGATGGCTAAATCGCGCGTCCAGTTCATCTGCCAGAATTGCGGGTCGGTGCATCAGCGCTGGGCCGGCAAATGCGATGCCTGCGGCGAGTGGAACACACTCGTCGAGGAAGGCACGGCCGGCGGCATCGGCTCGGGACCGGCCAACACGCGCAATGCGCGCAAGGGCCGCGCCGTGGTGCTGACCAGCCTGTCCGGTGACATCGAGGATGCGCCGCGGATCATCTCCGGCATTGGCGAACTCGACCGCGCCACCGGCGGCGGTTTCGTGCGCGGCTCGGCGCTGCTGGTCGGCGGCGATCCCGGCATCGGCAAGTCGACGCTGCTTACCCAGGCCGCAGCAGCATTGGCGTCAAAAGGCCACCGCATCGTCTATGTCTCGGGCGAAGAGGCTGTCGCGCAGATCCGGCTGCGGGCGCAGCGGCTTGGCGTCGCCGACACGCCGGTCGAACTTGCCGCCGAGACCAATGTCGAGGATATCCTGGCAACAATAGCCGACGGCAGAAGGCCGGACCTCGTCATCCTCGATTCCATCCAGACGCTGTGGACCGACATGGCCGACTCGGCGCCCGGCACCGTCACCCAGGTGCGCGCCTCGGCGCAAGCGATGATCCGCTACGCCAAATCCACCGGTGCTGCCATCGTGCTGGTCGGCCATGTCACCAAGGAAGGCCAGATCGCCGGTCCGCGCGTCGTCGAGCACATGGTCGACGCCGTTCTCTATTTCGAAGGCGAAGGCGGCCATCACTACCGCATCCTGCGCACGGTGAAGAACCGTTTTGGGCCGACCGACGAGATCGGCGTCTTCGAGATGTCGGACAAGGGCTTGCGCGAGGTCGCCAATCCGTCGGAGCTGTTCCTCGGCGAACGCCACGCAAAATCGCCGGGTGCCGCGGTATTTGCCGGCATGGAAGGCACACGTCCGGTGCTGGTCGAGATCCAGGCGCTGGTGGCGCCGTCCACATTGGGCACGCCGCGCCGTGCCGTCGTCGGCTGGGACGGCGCACGGCTGTCGATGATCCTTGCCGTGCTCGAAGCCCATTGCGGCGTGCGCTTCGGCACCCACGATGTCTACCTCAACGTCGCCGGCGGCTACCGGATTTCCGAGCCGGCGGCCGATCTGGCGGTTGCCGCTGCACTGGTTTCGTCGCTCACCGGTCTTGCCCTTCCCGCCGATTGCGTCTATTTCGGCGAAATCAGCCTGTCGGGCGCAGTGAGGCCGGTTGCGCATGCGCAGCAGCGCCTTAAAGAGGCCGAAAAGCTGGGTTTTGGAAGTGCGGTGCTGCCCTTGGGCAGCGAGGAGGTTGTCGGGGGGATCGGGGCCGGCGCTTTCCAGCCGACCGAACTTGCCGATCTCGTCGCACGCATAGCCGGCTCACGGCGCAGCCGTGTCGACGTGGAAGATTGACGCGGCTCGCCCGAGCCGTGAAAAGACAATCTGAGTGGGGCGAAAGACATGCCGATTACGCTGCTGGACGGAATTCTCGTCGGCTTCACCCTGGTCTCGGCGATGCTCGCCATGGTTCGCGGCCTGTCACGCGAAATCCTGTCCGTCGTGTCCTGGGCGGCTGCCGCCGCGGCGGCATTCTTCTTCTACAAGCCGGTGCTGCCTTACGTTCAGCCCTATGTCGAAAGCGACAAGATCGCCATGGCGGCATCCGCCGGCATCGTCTTCCTCATCGCGCTGATCGTCGTTTCCGTCATCACCATGAAGCTAGCCGACTGGATCATCGATTCCAGGATCGGCGCGCTCGACCGTACGCTGGGCTTCCTCTATGGCGCCGCGCGCGGCGTCCTCGTCGTCGCCGTGGCGCTGCTGTTCTTCAACTGGCTGGCCGGCGCCAAGGCCCCTGCCTGGATCGCCAACGCCAAGTCGAAGCCGCTGCTCGAGACCATCGGCGCCAAGCTGGAAAGCCTGCTGCCCGAAGATCCGGAAAACGCCATCCTGAAGAAGCTCAATCCGAATCAGCCGGCAGCCGAGACGCCTCCGGCGGCCGATGCACCGGCGGCGGATGCTCCGGCAACCGGTGACGATACGCCGGCGCCCGACGACGAGACCGACGCTCCGGCCGATAACGCACCCGCTGCTCCGGCTCCGGCCCCAGCCGCGCCGGCAAACTGATACGGACGGATGGTGCCTGACAGGCGCCATCCCGGCAGTTCCGGCCTGACTATGGTGTGAACGGCGCACGACGTGCGTTGCTTTCGCGGTGCTATCGCACTATATGGCCATTTTAGCGGAGCTTGAGCCCCATGGCAGTTTCGAAGGCAGACGCGGACGACGTCCTTTCCGCCGAAGCAGACGATCATTTCCACGATGAATGCGGGGTGTTCGGCATTTTCGGCCGGCAGGACGCTGCGGCCATCGTCACACTAGGCCTGCATGCGCTGCAGCATCGCGGCCAGGAAGCGGCCGGCATCGTCTCCTATGACGGCACGCAGTTCCATGTCGAACGCCATGTCGGCCTGATCGGCGACACCTTCACCAAGCAGCACGTCATCGACAGCCTGCAAGGCAACCGTGCCATCGGCCACACGCGCTATGCCACGACGGGCGGCGCCGGCATGCGCAACATCCAGCCCTTCTTCGCCGAACTCGCCGATGGCGGCTTTGCCGTCGCCCATAACGGCAATCTCACCAACGCCATGACCGTGCAGCGCGCGCTGCAGAAACAGGGCGCGATCTTCTCGTCGACCTCCGACACCGAGACGCTGCTGCATCTCGTTGCCACCAGCAAGGAACGCGATTTGAATTCGCGCTTCATCGACGCCGTGCGTCAGGTTGAAGGCGCTTTCTCGCTGGTTGCGATGACCTCCAAGAAGATGATCGGCTGCCGCGATCCGCTCGGCATCCGCCCGCTGGTGCTCGGCGACCTCGACGGCGCCTGGATCCTGGCCTCCGAAACCTGCGCGCTCGACATTATCGGCGCCCGCTTCGTGCGCGACCTGAAGCCCGGCGAAATGGTCGTGGTGACCTCGAAGGGCATCGAGAGCCTGTTCCCCTTCGAGCCGCAGAAGACCCGCTTCTGCATCTTCGAATATGTCTATTTCGCCCGCCCGGACTCCTCGGTCGAAGGCCGCAATGTCTACGAAGTGCGCAAGCGTATCGGCGCCGAATTGGCGCAGGAAAGCCCGGTCGATGCCGATATCGTCGTGCCGGTGCCGGATTCCGGCACGCCGGCGGCAATCGGCTTTTCCCAGGCGGCAGGCATCCCCTTCGAACTCGGTATCATCCGCAACCACTATGTCGGCCGAACCTTCATCCAGCCCGGCGATTCGATCCGCCATATGGGCGTCAAGCTCAAGCACAACGCCAACCGCCGGATGATCGAGGGCAAGCGCGTGGTGTTGGTCGACGATTCGATCGTGCGCGGCACCACCAGCCAGAAGATCGTGCAGATGGTGCGCGACGCCGGCGCCAAGGAAGTGCACATGCGAATCGCCTCGCCGCCGACCAGCGCGTCGTGCTTCTACGGCGTCGACACGCCGGAGAAGTCGAAGCTTTTGGCATCGCGCATGTCGATCGAGGAAATGGCCGAGTTCATCCGTGTCGATTCGCTCGGCTTCCTCACCATTGACGGGCTCTACCGCGCCGTCGGCGAAGCCAGCCGCGACAATGAGCAGCCGCAATTCTGCGACGCCTGTTTCACCGGCCAGTACCCGACCCGCCTGCTCGACTTCGAAGGCCACGACAATGTGCGCACGCTGTCGCTGCTGGCGAACAACGGGGCGTAAAGCCCAACTGCTATCCTTGAAAGCGCTCGCATGACCCTCGACCTCTCCGGCCGCGTCGCGGTCGTTACCGGCGCCTCGCGCGGCATCGGCTACTTCATCGCCAGGGAACTTGCCGCCGCCGGCGCGCATGTCATTGCGGTTGCCCGGACCGTCGGTGGGCTGGAAGAACTCGACGACCAGATCAAGGCCGAGCGCGCGAAAACCGGCAAGGGCGAAGCGACTTTGGTGCCTCTCGACCTCTCAGACATGGCCGGCATCGACCGGCTGGGCGGCGCCATTCACGAGCGCTGGGGCAAGCTCGACATTCTGGTGGCCAATGCCGGTGTGCTCGGCGTCATCTCGCCGATCGGCCATGTCGAGGCCAAAACCTTCGAGAAGGTTATGACCATCAATGTCACCTCGACCTGGCGGCTGATCCGCTCGGTCGACCCGCTGCTCAGGCTGTCCGACGCCGGCCGCGCCATTCTCATGTCGTCCGGGGCCGCGCATTCGGCGCGCGCCTTCTGGGCGCCCTATGCGGCGTCGAAGGCGGCTGTGGAAGCCATGACGCGTTCCTGGGCGCATGAGACGCAGAGCCTGGCGCTCCGCATCAATGCGGTCGACCCCGGCGCCACCCGCACCGCCATGCGTGCGCAGGCCGCGCCCGGCGAGGATCCGGAAACGCTGCCGCACCCGTCAGAGGTGGCAAAACGCATCGTGCCGCTGGCGAGCCCCGAGATGAAAGAGACGGGGCTGATCTTCCAGGTCAAGAACAACCGCTTCGTCGCCTACCGGCAGCCGGAATAAACCGGGTTGTAGCGGGATTAAACAGGCCTCCAGTTACGTTTCTTCGAATGTAGGACATTCGAAACCGGAGGACCGACATGCGTAGACTTCTTCTCGTTGCCGCCGCCGCGATTGCCGCCACAGCCGGCGTGGCGCTGGCGCAAGACGCCAAGATGAGTTTCTTCGTCACCAGCGTCGGTTCCGGCAAGGGCGCCGATCTCGGCGGTCTCAAGGGTGCCGACGCGCATTGCGCCTCGCTGGCGGAAGCGGCTGGGGTTACCGGCAAGGAATGGCACGCCTATCTCTCGAGCGCCAATGTCGATGCGCGCGACCGTATCGGCAAGGGTCCCTGGGTCAACGCCAAGGGGGAGAAGATTGCCGATGACGTCGCCTCGCTGCATAGCGACGCCAACGCCATCACCAAGCAGACGGCGCTCAACGAAAAGGGCGAGGTGGTCAACGGCCGCGGCGATAAGCCGAACCGGCACGACATATTGACCGGCTCGAAGCCTGACGGCACCAAGCTCGCCGACCAGACCTGCGGCGACTGGACCTTGAGCGGGGCGGAGGGCGCGGCGATGATGGGCCATCACGACCGCACCGGCCTTGATGAGTCGGCGGCGGCGAAATCCTGGAACTCCTCGCATGCCTCGCGCGGCGGCTGCAGCCAGGAGGCGCTGAAAGGCACCGGCGGCGACGGCCTGTTCTACTGCTTTGCCGCGAACTGAGAGACGTCTGGGAGCGGTTCGTTCACGGGTCTGTGATGGTCCGGCAGGTCCCTCCCCCATCGCCCTGCTTTCGCCATCAGCCGGGAGTTGCTAGGGTCGACCCGACTCCGACACCCAGCAAAGCGAGGAATTCCCATGGCTGCTCCCAGCGTAGCATTGGTCTGGTACCTGGTGATCGCCGGCCCGCAAGGCGGCATGGTGGTGCTGCCCAGCACCTTCGACACCCGCGAACAGTGCACAAACGCGATTACCGAATATCAGAAGCAGCCGACGCCGGCCGGCTGGGCGGTCAACTGCGTGCCGAGCGCCTCCCCGTTTACCGATGAGGGCGACGCGGAAGAGCCTGCGGCGCAGTAGCGCAGTCTCCCCCCTCGAGGGGGAGATGGCCGGCAGGCCAGAGGGGGTCGCCTCGCGTAGAGTGCCAACCTCCTTCCGCACAAAGGGCGTGGCGTCCAGTCGGCCCGACCCCCTCTGTCGCCTTCGGCGACATCTCCCCCTCAAGGGGGGAGATCAGGCGCGCGCCTTCACCGTCAGCTCCGGCTTGCTGTTGATGGTCTGGAAGACCACGCAATAGCGTTCCGTCAGCTTGATCAGCGCGTCGATGCGATCCTGCGGCTCATCCGTGTCGAGGTTGAAATTCAGCCGGATGGCGCGAAAGCCCACGGGGGCGTCCTTGGCCACGCCCAGCGTGCCGCGAAAGTCGAGATCGCCTTCGGCCTCGACGGTGGCTGCGCCAAGCCTGAATTCCAGCGCCGTCGCCACTGCCTTCAGCGTCACGCCGGCGCACGCCACCAGCGCCTCCAAAAGCATATCGCCCGAACACAATTCGAGCCCGGAACCGGCGGTCGCCGGATGCAGGCCGGCGACCGCCAGCGCCCTGCCCGTCTCGACCTTGCAGGCAATCGACTGGTCGTCGATGGAGCCTTTGGCGCGAAGCGTGATCAGCGCCTGCGTAGCATCGCCGCGATAGGCCTCCTTGAGCGGCGCCTGCATGGCTTTGAGTTCGGTGGCGTCCATGGTCTGTCCTTTCGAGTTCTTCGCGCTTTGATAGCACCGAAATGCCGGCGGGACAGCGCCCCCCTCTGCCTGCCGGCCATCTCCCCACACGGGCGAGATCGGCAGCAACGCCAATGGCGCTTTCTTCGCCGGCGATTAGCGAAGGCGGTCGCGACATCCAATCTCCACCCCTGTGGGGGAGATGTCCGGCAGGACAGAGGGGGGCGTGAAGGACGCTAGCTCGCGAAGAGTTACTTTGACTTCGACCGCCCGAGCCATACCTAACCAGAGTCATTCCCGCGGAGGCATCATGCCGTTCAAGCTGAAACTGATCTCGCTTACCCTGTTGGTGCTTGCAGCCTTCGCGCAGCCAGTCCTCGGCGAAACGCCCGAGCGCCCCGCCCCTGCCGGCGGCGTGCTGTCGCTGCTGCCGGCACCGCAGACGACCAGCCATTCAATCACCATTGCCGGGCGCAAGCTGGACTATCAGGCTAAGGCCGGCACGCTGTCGCTGCTATCCGGCAAGGGCGAGGTCACCGCGGAAATCTTCTATGTCGCCTACACGCTGCCGCCACTGGCGGGCGCGGAGAAGGCTCGCCCCATCACCTTCGTCTTCAATGGCGGCCCGGGCGCGGCATCCGCCTATCTGCATCTCGGCGCACTCGGCCCGCGTGTCGTCGCGACCGGCGCCGATGGCCAATTCCTGCCGCCGCCGCAAAAGCTGATCGACAATCCCGACAGTTGGCTCGACATGACCGACCTCGTCTTCGTCGATCCGGTCGGCACCGGCTACAGCCGCGAGGCCCCCGGCCAGGACACGAAAGATTTTTGGGGCGTCAGCCAGGACGCCAGTTCGATCGGCGCTTTCATCCGGCTCTATCTCGCCCAGAACGGCCGCACCGGATCGCCGCTCTTCCTCGCCGGCGAAAGCTATGGCGGGTTCCGCGCGGCACTTCTCGCCAGGACCCTGCAGGAAGATGTCGGCCTGAGCCCCAACGGCATCGTACTGATCTCGCCTGCACTGGAGTTCACGCTGGTGCTGCCCGACGAATTCCAGCCACTGCATTGGGCGCTGGAACTGCCCTCGCTGGCGGCGGTGCGCCTGCGCAGCGAAGGCTTCAGCGGCGAAGCACTGCGCGAAAAGCTCGCCGAGGTCGAAAAGTATGCGCTGGGCGACTACCTCACGGCTCTGACCGGCGGGCTGGAACAGGGCGGGCGGCTGGCCAGCCAGCGCGTGGCCGAGATCACCGGCCTGCCGCTCGACCTCGTGCAGCGCAATTTCGCCCGCATCCCGACCGGCCTGTTCGCGCGCGAATTCCAGCGCGCCAGTGGCAAAGTGCTCAGCCCGTATGACGGCACCATCGCCACCAGCGACATCGCCCCGGAGAGCGCCCGCAGCGCCGGCCCGGATCCGGTGCTCGACCGCAGCGTGCCGGCGCTGACCTCGGCCTTTGTCGGTTATGCGCGCGACGAGCTGAATTTTCGCACCGATGTCAGCTACAGGTTGCTCAATGGCGATGTGACCCACGCCTGGGACTATGGCGGCTCGCGGCAAGGCTATGCCGGGGTGATGGACGATCTGCAGCGGGCGCGCTCGCTCAACCCGGGGCTCGGCGTGGTGATCGTCAACGGCGACACCGATCTGGTCACTCCCTATCTGGCCTCACGCTATCTGGTGAGCCAAATCCCGACGCTGGGCGGGGCAAAACCCATCCGTCTCGACGTCGTCGAAGGCGGCCACATGATGTATCTCAGGCCGGGCGGCCGGCGCGCCCTGAAGGAGGCCGCTTCGGAGCTCTACCAGGCAACACAGTGAACGGCGTGCCCACGCTGTCGGCCAGGCTGCGCCAACGCAAGCTTGCCACTGGCGTAGCGCCCCGCAGGCTTTCGCCCGTATAGCCTGCAATGGGAGCCTGATTGGGGCAGGCTTCTTCTTCGTCCTCTTGACAGCGCCGGACACGCCGCATGGCCGATATTGCCATTCTGGAAACCCGCGAAAGGGTGCTTGCCGGCATCCTGTTCACCGGCTGCGCCTATTTCCTGTTTTCGACCCAGGACGCAGCGATCAAGCTTCTGGTCGTCGGCATCAGCGTCTGGCAGATCATGTTCTTCCGCTCGATCGCTGTGCTTATCGGCTGTGCTGCAATCGGCGGACCGCGCGTCTTTGCCGACACAATGCGCTCGCCCATCGTGCGGCCGATGCTGGTGCGCAGCGCCTTCACGCTCGGCGCCTGGCTCTGCTACTACAACGCGGCCCGCTCCCTGCAGCTGGCCGAACTCACCACCATCTATTACGCCGCCCCGATCATCGTCACCGTGCTGTCGGTGGTGATGCTTGGCGAAAAGGTGCCGCTGTTGCGCTGGCTGGCGGTGTTCATCGGCTTCGTCGGCGTCTTCATCGCCTGTGATCCCACTCGTCTCGGCTTGTCCGTGCCGATGCTCTTGGTACTGGCTGCGGCAGTGCTGTGGGGCATTGCCGTGGTGCTGTTGCGCAAGACGGCGCTGGCCGAGCGCACGCTGATCCAGCTTGTGCTCAACAATTTCTACTTCCTGGTGTTTTCCACGGTGCCGGCGCTGTTGGTCTGGCAGATGCCGGACTGGCGCCAGTTGCTGCTTTTGATCAGCGTCGGCGCGCTCGGCGGCGTGGCGCAATTTATGCTGTTCGAAGGCATGAAGCGGGCGCCGGTGTCGATCGTGGCGCCGTTCGAATACACCTCATTGGTCTGGGCCTTCGGGCTCGGCTTTGCGATCTGGGGCGACGTGCCGCGTCGCGAGGTGTTTCTGGGGGCGGCGTTGATCGTCGGCGCCGGCCTGCTGATCATCGGCAACGAGCATTTCCGCAAGCGGCTATGAGTACCCCGTGCTGACAGCATGGTGGCAGGAGAAGACGGATAGGCTGCTGAGATGACGGAAGCGCTCGACGGCCCAGGCACCACAGATACCGCTGCCGAGCGTACGCTCGGCATCATGCTGGTGGCGGCCTCGGCGGCTTTCTTCGCCCTCACCGGCGTGCTGACCAAATCGATCCACGCCGACCCGCTGACCATCACTTGCTGGCGCGGCTTTGTCGGCGCGATCCTGATCACCTTCTATGTGCTGTGGCGCCGGCGCCGCTCCGGCGGGCGGGAAAGCTTGCGGCTTGGCTGGCGCGGCTGGTTGCTGGCCCTCGAGGGCGCCGCGGCCAGCATCGCCTTCATCTCGGCGTTCAAATTCACCTATGTCGCCAATGTCGCGGTCATCTACGCCACCGCGCCCTTCATCACCGCGCTGCTCGCCTTCGTGCTGGTGCGCGAGCCGTTCCGGGCGCAGACGCTTGCCGCCGCCGCCGTTTCGCTGTGCGGCGTGGCGATGATGGTCGGCTCCGGCTTCGGCAGCGGTCATCTGTTTGGCGATGGGCTCGCGCTGCTGATGACCGCCGGCAGCGCGCTCTACATGATCATGGTGCGCGCCTTCCGCGACACGCCGGTGGTGTGGGCGGGCGCAGTCTCGGCGCTTCTGCTGTTCGTGCTCGGCTGGTTCGTCACCGACCCCCTGGCGATTTCTGCTCGCGACGCCGTGCTGCTCGTCGCCTTCGGAGGATCGTTTGCGGCGGCGTCGATCCTGTGGACGGAAGGCTCGCGGCTGATCCCTGCGCCCGAGTCCGGCCTTCTCGGTGCCGCCGAAGTGCCGTTTGCGATCCTGTTCGCCTTCCTGTTCCTCGGCGAGATCGCGCCGGCCGCCAGCCTGATCGGCGGCGCCATAGTACTGTGCGCGGTTTTCGCCCATGCGGGGCGCGACTGGCTGGCCGCGAGAAAAAGCGCGGCAACCCAATAATTATTTTCCAAGTCATGGAACCATCATGCGGATCAGGCAGTTTTATGTGCGACGGGTCACCCCCCAAGTCCCCCCAAACCCCTCGACCCGTCCTCCTCAAAGCCGACCGTAAAGGTCGGCTTTTTCTTTGGACATCAGACGGCAAAGCCGGGCAAGGCGAGGTTGTCGCTGAGCAGGATGGCAAGATCGCGCGCCGGCCGCTCGGCGCCCTGGCCGAGTTTTATCGCGAATTGCGCTGTCGGCACCGGCGGCAGGGCGAATTCGCGCGGTGCTTCGGCAATGCCTGAATGGGCAAAGCGGGCGGTGCGCAAGGTCAGCGCGATGCCGGCATTGACCGCCGTGCGCAAGCCGGCAAGGCTGGCGCTGCCGGCGGCAATGCGGTAGCGGCGGCCGGCAGCATCGAGGGCCGCGAGTGCTGCTTCGCGAAAGCCGCAATAGGGGTCGAGCAGCGCCAGCGGCAATTCCTCTTCCCGCACGGCAAGCCCTTTTTGCGAGCACAGCCACAGCATCGGCTCACTGAACAGCCCGACTTCGTCATTGGCCGGCGTCTTGCGCATGACAACGGCCAGATCGAGCTGCCCGGCCTGCAGCGCCTCGCCAAGCTCGGCCGAACGGCCAACGCGGAGTTCGACCCTGACGCGCGGATGGCTGGTCGCGAAGGCGCGCAGCAGCTCCGGCAGGCCGCTATCGGCGAAATCCTGTGTCGTGCCGATGGCGACGCGACCAGCGGCACGCGCGCCCTTGAGCGCCAGCCAGGCCTCGCTGTGCACGGCAAGAATGCGGCGGGCATGACCGACAAGATCCTCGCCGGCCGGCGTCAGCCCGCGCCCGCGCCCCTGCGCCACCAGCAGCGGTTCGCCGACGATCTCCTCCAGACGCTGCATCTGCGCGGTCACCGCCGAGGGCGAGCGGCCGACAACAGACGCAGCCTGAGCCAGCGAGCCGCCATCGACAAAGGCAAGGAAGGTCTTGAGCAGATCGGGATCGAGAGCTTGCATACTTCGATAATACAGAACCTTTTGTTCGAAACAATTCGATTTTTTTGATTTAAAGACGGTGGCACTGTCTCTCCAACGGCAAACAGACGCCGCTCAAACGAAGGAGAGAAAAATGCCCATCATCAACATCAGCGTCACCGGCAAACCCGACGCCAAGCTGTCCGCCACAATCGCCAAGGAAATCACCGGCCTGACCGCAACCCATCTGCGCAAGGACCCGACGATCACCGCCGTCGCCGTCACCTATGTCGACCCGCAGCATTGGTTCGCCGGCGGCAAATCGCTGGCGGAGCATGGCGCCAACACCTTCTGGCTCGACATCAAGGTGGTCGACGGCACCAACACCAAGCTGGAACTGGAGGCTTATCTGAAGGCGATCTTTGAGGCCTTTGGTAAGTTGCTGGGTGGTGTGCACGAGGAAAGCTATGCCTTCGTGCACGAGGTTCCGGCCGCAGCTTATGGCTATGGCGGCAAGAGCCAGGAGTTCCGGTTCATCAGCGGGCGGATCAAGGCGGCTTGAGCCAACGTGAAAGCGCAGCGCCGCCCCTCATCCGCCCTTCGGGGCACCTTCTCCCCGTGAACGGGGAGAAGGAAGAGGCTCTACATTGACCTTGCCCCCCATTGCGCTACCCTCTGCTCTCCAAGCGGACGAAGAGCCGCATACCGGACCGTTGGGAGAGACGCGGCATGATCCTGACACTGGCGCTGCTTGCAGGCCTCGTGCTGGCCTGGCTGCTGATTGGCGCGATCGAGACGTTTCGTCTCGACCTGCGCTTTACCCAGGCGCTGCTCTATGTGCCGTTCAAGCTCGCCTACCGGATCGAGGACCGGCGCATCCGCATTGCCCGCAACGCGCCGACGCCGGTGATCTATGTGGTCTCGCACCAGTCACGCTTCGAGCCGGCGCTGATGCTGTCGCTGCTGCCCGACGACACGCTGCACATTCTCGACGAGGCCTCGGCGCGCTCGCCCTGGATGGAGCCTTGGCGCGAGCTTGGCCGCACCATCGCCTTCAACGCCGAGCATCTCTTCGTCAGCCGGCGGCTGGTCAGGGTGCTGAAGGGTAAAGGCCGGCTTGCCGTCTATCTGCCCGATGACGTCGAGCCCGATGTGAAGACGTTTCGCCTGTTCCGCGCCGTCACCCGCATCGCCATGCAGGCCGACGCCCGCATCGTGCCGATCTTCGTCACCGGCGCGCGCGACCTGCCGGTTTCCTTGACGCCAAAGAACCGGGCGCCGCGCCACTGGTTCCCAAAACTCTCGATCAGCGTGCTGGAGCCAATGACGATTGCCGAACTGGTGGCGCGCAACCCCGACCAGGCTTCCAACACCAATGCGTTGTTCGACCGCATCGCCGAGGCGCGGCTTTATGGCAGCAACCTCGATCGCGGCCTGTTCCTGGCCATGCGCGATGCCGCGGATCGCACCGGCGCCTCGCATCCGATCATCGAGGATGTGATCAGCGGCTCGCTCAGCTATCGAAAAATGTTCATCGGCGCGCGCGTGCTCGGCCGCCGTTTCGAGGCGGTGGCGGCGCCCGGCGAAGCGGTCGGGGTTTTGCTGCCCAACGCCAATGGCGTGGTGCTGTCCTTCGTCGGCCTGCTCTCGGCCGGCCGGGTAGCGGCGATGATCAACTACACGGCAGGGCCGGCCAGCGTAACCGCCGCGGTGCGCGCGGCAGTCATCCGAACGGTGGTTTCCTCGCGCGCGTTCGTCGAGAAGGCGGCGCTTGCCGACATCATCGCCGCGATCGAGGCCGGCGGCGCCAAAATGCTGTGGCTGGAGGATGTGCGCGCAAGCGTCACGACGCTGGAAAAGCTCGCAGCAGCGGTGCTGTGGCGGTTCCCGCTGCAGCGGCAGGATGCGGCCAAGCCCGCCGCAATCCTGTTCACCTCAGGCTCGGAAGGCACGCCCAAGGCCGTGGTGCTGTCGCACCGCAATCTCCACGCCAACGCCATGCAGGCCGAGGCGCGCATTACCATTTCGCCGTCCGACATCCTGCTCAACGTGCTGCCGGTTTTTCACTCTTTCGGCCTGACCGGCGGTACCATCCTGCCGCTGGTGACCGGGGTGAAACTGTTCCTCTACCCGTCACCGCTGCACTACAAGATCATCCCGGAGATCGCCCGCAAGGTGAAGCCGACCATCATGTTCGGCACCGACACTTTCCTTGCCAACTATGCCCGCACCGCCAAGGATGGCGATTTCTCCAGCCTGCGCTTCGTCGTCGCCGGCGCGGAAGCGGTGAAGCCGGAGACGCGGCGCGTTTATCGCGAGCGCTTCGATGCCTCGATCATCGAGGGGTTCGGGCTGACGGAGGCCGCTCCCGTCGTCGCCGTCAACACCGCCATCCATGGTCGCGACGGCACGGTCGGACGGCTGTTGCCGGCGATGCGCATGAAGCTCGAACCGGTCGAGGGTATCGAGGGTGCCGGCCGCCTGTGGCTCGACGGGCCGAATTTGATGATGGGCTACATGACCGCTGACCGGCCCGGCGAATTGCAGCCGCTGGACGGCTGGCACGACACCGGCGACATCGTCTCGGTCGACCGCGAAGGCTTCATCACCATTCGCGGCCGGGCAAAACGCTTCGCCAAGATCGCTGGCGAGATGGTGTCGTTGGGCGCCGTCGAGATGCTGGTGCAGTCGCTGTGGCCGGAAGAGCGCCACGCCGCGGTGGCGGTGCCGGACAAGAGGCGCGGCGAGCGCATCGTGCTGGTCACCACCGCCGACGACGCCGATCCGGAAGAACTGCGCGCCTTCGGCAAGAAGGCAGGTGCGGCCGAACTGATGGTGCCCAACGACATCGTCAAGGTCGAGGAGATCCCGGTGCTGGGTTCCGGTAAGACGGATTATGTCTCGACGCGGAACCTGGCGATCGAGAAGCTGGGGCTGGGCCTGGCGGCTTAGCGTATCTCCCTCCTTGAGGGGGAGATGGCCGGCAGGCCAGAGGGGGTCGCCTCGCGTGAAGCGCCGACGTCCTCTTCGCTCAAACGAGGTCGCGTCCAGGGCGTACCGCCCCCCTCTGTCGCCTTCGGCGACATCTCCCCCTCAAGGGGGGAGATAACAACTACCCAATATCCGACGGCGGCACTTTTTCGCCCTCGCGCTTGGCGCGCTTCGAATACGCCCGCACGCTGAAAGGCAGGAAGATGAGATAGCCTGCGACAGAGGCGGTCAGCGTGTACCAGGAATAGGTCATCAACAGCAGGACGTAGAGAACGACCGCCAGGATGATCGGCAGCACCTTGTCGCCCGGCACTTTCAGGCTTTTGCCGGAATAGACCGGCAGCCGGCTGACCAGCAGGAAAGCGACCAGCACAGTGAAGCCGGTGGCGACGAATGCCGTCAGGCGGTCCGGCTCGAGACCGAGCCGCAGGAAGGACAGATAGAGCGGCAGCATAACCAGCACGGCGCCGGCCGGCGCCGGCACGCCGACGAAGTATTCGCCCTGCCAGATCGGCCGGTCATGGTCTTCGTCGAGCACGTTGAAGCGCGCCAGCCGCAGGCCACAGGCGATGGTGAACAGAAGAGCTGCGATCCAGCCGAAGGAGCCGGCGCGGTCGAGCAGGAAGGCGTAGAGCACCAGTGCCGGCGCGACGCCGAAATTGACGATGTCGGCCAGCGAATCCATCTGCGCGCCGAATTTGGATGTCGCCTTCAACATGCGCGCCAGGCGCCCGTCTATGCCGTCCAGGAAGGCGGCGAGCAGCACCATCACCACGGCCGGCTCGAAACGGCCCTCGAAGCCGAAGCGGATGCCGGACAGGCCGGCGCAGATGGCAAGCACGGTGACCAGATTAGGCAGCACCATGCGCATCGGAATTTCGCGGATGCGCGGGCCGCCGCTGCCATGGGCCTCGAACTTTTTGAACGGCGCGCCCACCGCTTACGAAATCCTGACGAGCGGGGTTGCGGCGACGCCGCCGAATTCGGCGAGCACGGTTTCGCCGCCGACCGCCGTCTGGCCGACGGCGACGCGCGGCACCGCGGTCGACGGCAGGAAGACATCGACGCGCGAGCCGAAGCGGATCAGGCCAAAGCGTTCGCCGACGGCAATGGAGCCGCCGGTCTCGGCCCAGCAGACGATGCGGCGCGCCACTAGGCCGGCAATCTGCACGGCGACAACGATGCCGTTGGGACTGTCTATGACCAGCCCGTTGCGCTCGTTCTCCGAGCTTGCCTTGTCGAGTTCGGCATTGAGGAACTTGCCCGGCCGGTGCTCGATTTTGGTGATGCGGCCGCGCACCGGAGCGCGGTTCACATGGCAGGAAAAGACGTTCATGAACACCGAGATGCGGGTCATCTCGGTGTTGCCGAGGCCAAGCTCGCGCGGCGGCACGGCCGGGCCGACCGCCGAGATGACGCCGTCGGCGGGACTGACCACCAGCCTGTCATCGACCGGGGTGAGACGATCGGGGTCACGGAAGAAATAGACGCACCAGGCGGTCAGGATCAGGCCGATCCAGAACAGCACCGAGGAGAAATAGCCGAGGAACAGCGTGCCCGCACCAAAGGCGGCAATGAACGGATAGCCCTCGCGATGGATCGGAACGAAGGCATTCTTGATCGAATCGACAAGGCTCATCGGATGGGGCTCATGGGATGGGGGCGGTCCCTGTTTCAGGTCCGGCCTCAATACCGGAAAGGCTCCGCTGCCGCAACGCAACATTGGGCAAGGCCGCATCGTCCGCAGCCGGCAGGAACGTGACGTGCTTGCCTGTCGGCTGCTTTGCCGCCAGAATTCGGGCCAACGCCGGCTGAACGCGCGGCGAAAAGGCCGACTGCCATGGCGCCAAATTCAGGCAAAACGTATCTTGTTGCCATACGATCGTCAGCCGTGGGTGCCGTTTTGACCGTACTTGTGGCAGCGAGCGACCACGCAGTTGCGCAAGGCAAGCCATCCTTCGACTGCGCCAAGGCCGCCAGCTTGGCGGAAAAGGCCATTTGCGCCGATCCGGTCCTGGCGCAAGCCGATGCCGACGTCGCGAAGAATTATACCGCGCTGCTAAAGAGGCTCGATGCTCATGCCGGGAAGGCGCTGCGGGACGACCAAAGCGATTTCATCGCCTATCGCGATCAGATCGCCGGTTTCAACGAGAACACGCCCAAGGACCAGCAGACATTCGATCTCGGCGAATTCCTGCATGACCGCGCGACCTTCCTGGGCGGCATCCGTAAGCCGGCCGATGGCGGCTTCATCGGCACATGGAGCAGCGTGCGCGGTAGCGTCGACATCAAGGCTGTTGGCGGAGGCAAGGTCGAGATCTCGGAAGATGTCGTTTCCAATCCAGTCTCGGGAAGTGGGTCATGCGAGATCGACGGCACGGTCGAGAAGCGCAACACTCTGCGACTGGTCGACACCGACGACAACGACAACCCAACCGGTTTTGTCTTCACCTTTCGCCGCGACGGCGATGCGCTTGTCGTCGAGCAGAGCGGCGCCGGCAAGGATGGCAGATCGGAGCCCCTGTCATGCGGTGCCAACGGCCATGCCGATGGCATGTTCTTCCTGACGG
Source organism: Mesorhizobium sp. M0052 (assembly GCF_040323255.1). NCBI lineage: Bacteria > Pseudomonadati > Pseudomonadota > Alphaproteobacteria > Hyphomicrobiales > Phyllobacteriaceae > Mesorhizobium > Mesorhizobium sp. M0052. The sequence continues at coordinate 158,040 of NZ_JAMYUS010000006.1, forward strand.
AGAAAAAGTAGGCTTGCTGTCGCTAACCCGCCGCAGCGGAGCGATCAAAGTGGGCATTGAGCTCGGCCATAGCGGCCTCAGCGAGGCTTTCATCATCCTTGCCGCGCAAGAGCACACCGCCGTTCCGCAACGATTGGAAAAGGAAGACTTGGCCTGATGCCAGCACCACCCAATTCACGATTGCTCCTTCCTCCTTCTGCACCACCGAATTCGCAGAAACGATGGCATCCGTCGGGTCGAAGCCTGCCTTGCGGAGCAGGAGGTCGACGGCGGCGGGAGCATGGTATTGTTCCGCCAGCTCAATGACCGCTGTGATCTCGGGCTCTTCAGCAATGCCAAGCTTGGCGCCAACTTTCGGGGCGTTAGCCGCTAGCGGGCTCTCGCCTGGCGGTATGACAAGCAAGTCTTCTGGAGCGATGTACTCGTAGACCGTGACGTGTGTCTCCGTCGCACTGCATAGTCGGGTCTTCTTCGCGCTGGTCTGAAGCTGTTTCTCTCCTTCTATGTTCAGCATCCTTGCCATGCCGAACGCAATTTTGATCTCGGGCGGCGCGATCTTGGCGCAGGCAAGGCCGGCCCCGACATCGCGCCAGCTCAAGATCATCTGGCCTGCCAAGTTGCCAACGGACTTATGAAGAAGCCTGCCTTCGCGCTTCGGATTGGCCATCACCAGCCGGTGTATGACGTCGTCGTAATCGTCACTATCGACAACTTGCAGATCAGGCCATGACGCGATCCAGCGCGCCAAAAGGTTTTCCATGGGCGCGGCCTCATCCGCAACGTAGAACGCATGATCAAGTGTATCGAGAAAATCATCCCGCCCGCCCTCGAAGCCCGTCTGCTGGGCGGCTTCGTTGGGATGGTCTGCAATCCAGCTGGACATCTTTTCCAAAGTCGCAAGCTGGCCCTTTGCGCCACAAGCAGTGAGTCCAGCTCGTGCGTTGGCAATCATGGCGCCGATTTCCTGCCCGGCATTGTGGATGAATTGACTATGGCCGCCGTTCTTTACCTCCGAAGAGTACGAGTCGGCATGAAGGACCTGCATCGCCTTGGTGTCGATTTCGGGATAACGATAGAGTCCTTTGGAAACCATCGCTGTGACGAATTGCATGACAGCGAAGACGAGAAAAAACGGCTCTTCATCAGGATCCTCGACGTTCGAACGCAGTACGACGACCGGCAACGGCAGGCCGAATTCCAACTGCTTTCCAGAATCTGATGCCGACTTCTCGGGCGTTTTCTTGGATTTGCGGGAAAAGAAACCGAACATCGAAAATACTCTCTTGGTCGCAAAACTTGCGCGAACGGGTTATTTCCGACGCGACAATATCAGCTGCCCTCAAGGATTAAAGGCACTCTGATCCAGAGGCATCCGCACGATGGTTTGCCGAAATAGTCGACGGTCATGTCGGGGCGCCATAGATTCACACGTCCTTGGCAGGAAAGCGCTTCGCGACAAAGCCGAATTGCGGCGAGTCGACAAACCAAGGGTCAGAGATGCCATCCTCGAAATCAGTCGCCCTGAACGCCAAGGTCATTACAGAAGGCCTCGCTTTCGGAGAGTCTCCCCGCTGGCACGACGGACGCCTGTGGCTCTGCAACTGGGGAACCGGAGAGATCGTCGCGGTGGATGAGGACGGCGGGAACCAGGTGATGCTCACCGTGCCGGCCATCCTGCCCTATTCGATCGACTGGTTGCCGGATGGCCGATTGCTGATCGTCTCGGGTCGGGATGGCTTGTTGCTGCGACAGGAGGCGGATGGCACGCTCGCCACCCATGCCGATTTGAGAGAACTGTCAAACAGCCCGTGGAACGAGATCGTCGTCGACGGGCGCGGCATCATCTATGTCAATGGCGGCGGGTCGGCGCCTGCACCGGGCGAGCATTTCGGGCCCGGCACCATCGTGCTGATCACGCCGGACGGCTCGGTTCGACAAGTGGCCGAGAACATCGCTTTCGCCAACGGCATGGCGGTGACGCCGGACAACAGGACACTGATCGTGGCGGAGTCGCATGCCAACCGGCTGACCGCCTTCGATATCGCGGAGGATGGCGGGCTTTCCAACCGCCGGGTCTGGGCCGATCTCGATGGCTTTCCCGACGGCATCTGCCTCGATGCCGAAGGGGCTGCCTGGTACGCGGATGTTCCCAACAAGCGCTGCGTGCGGGTGCGCGAAGGTGGCGAGGTGTTGCAGACAGTCGATGCCGATCGCGGCTGCTTTGCCTGCATGCTGGGCGGGCCGGATGGCACGACACTGTTCATCGTCGCCGCCGAATGGCGTGGTTTCGAGAACATGATCAGCGATGCCCGCACTGGCCAGGTGCTGAGCGTCGAAGCGCCCGCACATGGCGTCGGCTGGCCGTCTTACATCTCGGGTAGACGCTGATAGTTGGCGATATCGGCCTTCACACCCAGCCGGGCAATGGTCTCCTGCGGGTTGAAGCCCGCCCGCTCATGGGCTGCCTTGACGATCGGCACGACATAGTCGACGGCCGCCTGGTTTTCCCATTCGACAATGGTGACCAGGTTGAACTCGCCCGGGCCCGAAAATTGCTCGAGCACGAAATCCTGGACGAAGCCTTGCTGCAGACGCAGCAATTCATGAGTCGCCCTGACCTTGCGAAGGATTTCTTCACGGGCCTCGGCAGGAACGACGAATTTGTCGACCCTGAACACGGCTGCCTCGGCAAGTTTATCCATTTGAATCTGTCTCCGTTCTTGAACGACTTGGGTTCGGTGGCTCAGGAACGGGTTTGCGATCTCAACTTAGGTTGAGGTCAAGGGGAAACTTTCGGTGGTGATGATGGCGACGACGCTGCATATCTCCCCCCTTGAGGGGGAGATGGCCGGCAGGCCAGAGGGGGTCGGTTCGACTGGATGCGCCCCCTTGCGACCGATGAAGGTTAGCGCTCCACGCGCGGCGACCCCCTCTGTCGCCTTCGGCGACATCTCCCCCTCAAGGGGGGAGATCGGCGCTCCGCCGCCTAGCTCACCTCCGAAGTCCGCCTGCGCACAACCACACCCAGCTCATCGCTCTCGCGTGCAACTCGAAGCCTCTCTTCGGCTTCTGTCGCTTCGCGCTGGCGGTCCCACATCGACGCGTAGAGGCCATGCTTTTGCATCAGCTCGGCATGGGTGCCGCGCTCGGCGATCTCGCCGTCCTTGAGCACGATGATCTCGTCGGCGGTGATCACCGTCGACAGGCGGTGGGCAATGACGATGGTGGTGCGGCCCTTGCTGACCAGGTCGAGGGCGGCCTGGATTTCCTGTTCGGTGTGGCTGTCCAGCGCCGAGGTCGCCTCGTCGAGCATCAGGATCGGCGGCGCCTTCAAAATCGTGCGGGCAATCGCCACGCGCTGCTTTTCGCCGCCCGACAGTTTTAGCCCGCGCTCGCCAACCATCGAGCGGTAGCCTTCGGGCAGTCGTTCGATGAACGGGCCGATCTGGGCAAGCTCGGCGGCTTTCTGCATGTCTTCCTCGCTGGCGCCGATGCGGCCGTAACGGATGTTGTAGGCGATGGTGTCGTTGAACAGCACGGTGTCCTGCGGCACCATGCCGATGGCGCCGCGCAGACTCGCCTGCGTCACATCACGGACATCCTGGCCGTCGATCAGCACCTGACCGCCCTGGACGTCGTAGAAGCGGAACAAGAGCCGCGAAATCGTCGACTTGCCGGCGCCGGACGGACCGACAATGGCCACCGTCTTGCCGGCCGGAACCTCGAAGGAGACGCCCTTCAGAATCTTGCGGCTGGGGTCGTAGGCGAAGTGCACGTCGCGGAACTCGACCTTGCCGGCTGTAACAGCCAGTGGCTTGGCATCGGGCTTGTCGGTGATTTCCTGCGGCACATCGAGCAGGTCGAACATCTGCTCGATGTCGGTCAGCCCCTGGCGGATTTCGCGGTAGATGAAGCCGATGAAATTGAGCGGCACCGAAAGCTGCATCAGCATGGCGTTGATGAAGACGAAATCGCCGACCGTCTGCGTGCCAGCCTGCACCTCCAGCGCCGACATGCACATGACGATGACGGTGCCGAGACCGAAGATGATGCCCTGGCCGAAATTCAGCCAACCGAGCGAGGTCCATATTCTGGTCGCCGCCATCTCATAGCGTGCCATTGAGCGGTCGAAGCGCTCAGCCTCCATACCCTCGTTGTTGAAGTATTTGACCGTCTCGTAGTTGAGCAGGGAGTCGATCGCCTTGGTGTTGGCGTCGGTGTCGCTGTCGTTCATGTCGCGGCGGATCGAGATCCGCCAGTCGCTGGCGCGAACCGTGAACCAGACGTAGAGCCACACCGTGGCTGCCACCACGACCACATATTTCCAGCCATAAGTGTAGGCTAAGATACCGGTGGTCAGCGCGAATTCGAGGATGGTCGGCGCCGTGTTCAGCATGATGAAGCGCACGATCGTCTCGATGCCCTTGGTGCCGCGCTCGATGATGCGCGACAGGCCGCCGGTGCGGCGCTCGAGGTGGAAGCGCAGCGACAGCTGGTGCATGTGAACGAAGGTGCGGAACGCGAGCTGGCGCACCGCATATTGGCCAACGCGGGCAAACAGCGCGTCGCGCAGCTGGTTGAAGCCAAGCTGCACCAGCCGCACGACATTGTAGGCGACGACCAGCATCACCGGCGCCAGCAGGAAAGATGGCAGCGGCGGCGGCGATTTGGCGTCGCCGGCTAGGGCATCCGTCGCCCATTTGAAGAAATAGGGCCCGGCAACCAGCGTCAGCTTGGCAACGACCAGAAGCAGCGTCGCCCAGGTGACGCGTGCCCTGAGATCGGGGCGGTCGGCCGGCCACATATAGGGCCACAGATTGCGCAAGGTGCCGAAGGTCGAGCTATCGGAAACGGTTTTTTCTGCCACTTGTCTTTCCTTTGGGGTGAGAGGTCAGCGGCCGGAGCAGCAGGAATTGACGAGTGCGGTCAGCGATGCGGAAACGTCGGCGAGCGCGGCGCGGTCGACTTCGTAGCGCGAGCGCTGACGGTCGGATTGGAAGCGGACCAGCCCGGCTTCGACCAGGATCTTCAGATGCTGGGACACGGTGGACTGCGCCAGATCGAGATGATCGACCACCTCGCGGCAGCAGCAGGAATTGCTGGCCGAGAGATGTCTAAGGATCTCGATGCGCGCCGGATGCGAGAGTGCCGCGAAGCGGGCGGCAACGGCGCGGCTTTCAGGCGGTGCCAAGTTTGCGTGGTCTGGTTCAGCGAGCGAGTCTGCCATCGTTCATCGGCGATAGACGATGAACGGGTGCGTGGCAAGCTAACCCGATGGGTAGAGCGACCTAATCTCCCCCCTCGAGGGGGAGATGTCGCCGAAGGCGACAGAGGGGGTCGGTACGTCCTGACGCAACGTCGTTTGCAGCAAAGAGAAGGTCGGCGTTCTATGCGCGGCGACCCCCTCTGGCCTGCCGGCCATCTCCCCCTCAAGGGGGGAGATCAAGCGCTCGGCCGCTACTGCGTCTTCACCGGCGCCGTTGTCACCTGCTCGCCCATCGCCTTGAGGTCGGCGGCTTCGCCTTCCTTGGACTTTTCCGGAACCTTGAACACCTGCCCGGGCCAGATGCGGTCGGGATCGCTGATCTGGTCCTGGTTGGCGAGATAGATGGTCGAGAAGCGCACGCCGTGACCGTAGACGCGCCGCGAGATCCGCCACAGGGTGTCGTGTCTGCGGATGATCACCGCGCCGTCGGCATGTTCAAGCTTTGGCGCCACCGTCTCTGGCACATCGGGCGTTGCCGCCGCGACGACGGCTGGAACCTCAGCGGCAGGCGCTGCCGGTGCCGCAGGTGCCCCGGCAACCGCCGGGGCAGCCGGAGCCGGCGCTTCAGCCGCCGGTGCGGCTGGTGCGGACGCGGCAGCAGCTGGTGCGGGCTTCGCAGGGGCAGCCGCGATAGTGGCTGGCGCCGCAGGCTTCGGAGCGGCCGGTGCTTCGGCAGCAGCCGGTGCGGCCGGCTCAGCAGGCTTTGCTTCGGCGGGCTTGGTCTCGGTGGGCTTGGCCTCCGCGGGCGCCACGGCGGCGATCGCTTCGCCGGGTTCGCGCTCGAACGGCACGGCGGCGCGGGCCACGACCTTCACGCCGTCGGCGTCGAGACCGTCGACATGGATGGTGTAGCTGCCGACCGGGATGTCGCGCGTCGCCTCGACCAGGAAATGACCGTCGGGCGAGGTCACCGCATCACCAAGCAGGATATCGTTGGCATAGGCGCGCACCTTGCGGCCGGCGTCAGCCAGACCGGCGACGAAGATCTTGTTGCCGTCGATCTCGACCGCCTCGACGACGATCTTGGGTGCAGCCACGCCTGCCGCCGGCGGCGCTGCAGGTACTGCTGGCGCAGTTGCGGCTTCCACAGCCGGAGCAGCAGGTGCTGTTTCAGCGGCCACGGCAGGCGCAGCCGTAGCAGGCGCCTCAGCGGCTGGGGCAGCGGCCTGATCGCCGGCGGCCGGTGCCGCGGGCTTGGTCTCAGGCGCCGGGACGCTAAGCAGCTCGGCCGGCTTGCCGGGTTCCTCGACCATCGCCAGCACCTGGCCGGCGGCGTCCTTGGGAACCGAAACGACGGCGGTCTGCACGGAAGGGGTAACCACATCGCCGGCCGTCGCGCGCAACGCAATCGTATAGTCGCCGGGCTTCAGCGGATCGTCGAGAACGATGACGAAGGCGCCGTCCGGACCGGCGACAGTCGAGCCAAGCACCGAGGAGCCGTTGAGGATCTCGATCTTCGAATTGGGCGCAGCATTGCCGGCAACGACGATCGAGCCGTTGCTTTCGACGCGCACGACGTCGAAGCTCGGCGCAACCGGGCCGGCCGCGGCCGGCGCTGGGGTTGTTGGGGCAGCAGCGGGCGCGGCAGGTGCCGCCGGAGCCGCAGCTTCGGTCGCGGGAGCCGTTGCGTCGGCAGGCGCGGGTGCTGCGGGAGCCTTGGCATCGGTGGGCGCGGCGGGCGCCGGCGGCAGCCTTCCCTCGGTCCCCGGATCGGCCAGCTTTTCAGCCGGCGGCGTCAGCGATGCAATCGCCGCAGGCGGCGTGGGATTCAGATACGGGTCGAGTGCGCCCGATACATAGGCGGTTCCGACGACCGCGACGGTCCCACCGGCCGCGAACAGAAACGCCTTCAATGGATTACCAGCCATATTTCCCCTACCCCTTAGCCACCTGAAGCCGGTCTAGCGTGTTTTGCCGGCACCGACAAGAAAAAGCCCGGGCTTGTCAGCCCTTGGGGCTTGACCCCGCATTCAGACCCAATCACCAATCACGAATGAACACGATTCGATCCGTCTGCGTCTATTGCGGCTCGTCTCCGGGCCGCGATGAAATCTATGCCAAGGCCGGGCACCTGCTTGGCCGCTCGCTCGCCAAAGCCGGCCTGCGGCTGGTCTATGGCGGCGGCACCAAAGGCATTATGGGCGCAGTCGCCGAAGGCGCGCTCAAGGCCGGCGGCAAGGTAACGGGAATCATTCCGCGCTTCCTCATCAACAAGGAGGCGACCGAAACCGCGCTTGACCGGCTCGACGAGTTGCTGATCACCGACAACATGCACGAGCGCAAGCACAAGATGTTCGAGAAATCCGACGCCTTTGTGGCGCTGCCCGGCGGCATCGGCACGGTCGAGGAAATCGTCGAGATCATGACCTGGGGCCAGCTCGGCCATCACCGCAAGCCGATCGTCTTCGCCAACGTTCAAGGATTCTGGGATCCGATGCTGGCGCTGCTCGACCATATGGCCAGCGAAGGCTTCATCCACACCGCGCAACGGGTCAAGCCGCTGGTGGTCGAAGACCCCGAGGCCATCGTCGCCGCCATCATGGTGGCGGGGTCGTCGGTCGATGCGCCGACGGAAGGCGTGCAGTCGGTGATTGATAAGATGTGATAGTGAATAGTGAGAGAGGCCGCGCTGCCCATCACGCCGTAGCGCGAAGATCCTCGACGATGGTGCCGGCGGCAGCGACCTCCGCCTCATGGTCCGGCTCCCGCCAGGTCTCGGCGAGACCCGCGGCATACCAGTCCTGCATGGCCGGCAGGCCAAGCAATTGCGGGGGATAGGCTGCAGCTGCCCCTTCGAAAGACAGCCCATAGGATAGCACACGGAACGCCACCGGAGCAAAGAAGGCGTCGACGGCGGTAAAATGGCCGCCGGCAAGGAACGGCCCGCCGAACAGGGCAAGGCCATCGTTCCAGAGATCGCCCAAACGGAACAGATCCTGCTTCAGCGCGTCCGACATCGGCAACGGTTTCACCCGCAAGCCGCAATTCATCGGGCATGCGCCGCGCAAGGCCGTGAAACCAGAATGCATTTCGGCGGCGGCCGAGCGCGCCCAGGCTCGCGCCTTGGCCTCAGCAGGCCACACACCATGGTGGCGCTCGGCGAGATACTCGGCAATAGCCAGCGAATCCCAGACAGCCCAGCCGTCATCCACCAGGCAAGGCACGCGCCCGCTGGGCGAGAACGCCCGGTAGAGATCGAAACTGGGCCCGGTCGGAAACGGCGTCAATTGCTCCTCGAACGGAATGTCGAGGGTGCGCATCAGCACCCATGGCCGCAGCGACCATGACGAATAGTTCTTGTTGGCGATATGCAGCACGTACATCGAAAGGCTCCCTACTTCGGGGCCAACGCCACCGGGCGGATTTCACGGCCACGAAACATCGACCAGGAATACATCGCCAATGCCGCCCAGATCAGCGCGAAGGCAATTGCTTGCGTGGTGCCGAACGGCTCGTCGAAAATCAGCACGGCGATCAGGAACACCATGGTCGGTGCGATGTACTGCATGATGCCGATGGTGGAGAGGCGCAGAAGCTTGGCGCCGAAGGCGAACAGAAGCAGCGGCACCGAGGTGACTGGGCCGCAGCCGATGAGCAAAGCCATATCGGTGCCGTTGCTGGAGATGAAATGGTCCTGGCCGTTGACGACCAGGAAGACGATGTAGGCAAGCGCCGGCACCGACAGCAAAAGCACTTCGAGCAGAAAGCCCTGGCTCGGGCCGATCGGCAGCGTCTTGCGGAAGAACCCATAGGCAGCGAAGGAAAACGCCAGCGCCAACGACACCCAAGGCAATTTGCCGGCATCGACGGTCAGAACGGCAACTGCGACCGCCGCCAGCAACACGGCCGCGATCTGCAGCCGGTCGAGCTTCTCGCCGAGCAACAACGCGCCGACGACGATGCTAACTAATGGGTTGATGTAGTATCCGAGCGCGGTCTCGACGGTGCGGTCGACCGAGATCGCCCAGACATAGATGGCCCAGTTGACGGAGATCAGGGTCGCCGTCAGCGCCGCCATGGCGATGCTGCGCGGCGAGCGGATCGCCGCCTTGAAATCGGCTGTGCGGCCGGCCCAGACCAGCACTGCAGCAGCAATCGGCACCGACCAGACGATGCGGTGGGCGATCACCTCGATCAGCGGCAGATGCGCAACCGCCTTCATGTAGAAGGGCAACAGGCCCCATAGCAGATAAGCGCCGAGCGCGAGGAGAAAGCCGCTGCGGGCTTTGGAGTCGGCGTCGGGCTGGATCGTGTCGCTGGCCATGGCAAACGCTATGGCCCAGTGGGCCATCCAAAACCATCGCAAAATTATGATGGATCAATGGACTTCCGCTGATGGCTCAAGGGGCGGCGCCAGTTCCTCGCCCCACTTCGGGGGGGCGAGGAAACCCACGTCTTGCAACCCTACTCCGCCGCCACCAATCCCGCCATGTCGCGGTTCTTCATCAGCTTGTAGACGATCGAATCCATCAGCGCCTGGAAGGAGGCGTCGATTATGTTTTCCGACACGCCGACCGTCCACCAGCGTGCGCCGGTGCCGTCATGCGATTCGATCAGGACGCGAGTGATCGCCTCGGTGCCGCCATTGAGGATACGCACCTTGAAATCGGCGAGCTCCATGTCGGCGATCTCGCTCTGGAATTTGCCGAGGTCCTTGCGCAACGCGATGTCGAGCGCGTTGACCGGGCCGTGGCCTTCGGCCACCGACATCTTCTCCTCGCCCTCGACCATCACCTTGACGATGGCTTCGGAGACCGTCTTCAACTGGCCGTTGGCATCGAAGCGGCGCTCGACCATGCAGCGGAACGAAGTGACGTTGAAGAACTCCGGCAGGCCGTGCAGCATTTTGCGCGCCAACAGCTCGAAGGAGGCATCGGCGCCCTCATAGGCGTAGCCCTCGGCCTCGCGCTCCTTGACCACCGAGATCAGCGCATCGAGACGATGGTCGTCTCTGGGCACATCGATGCCGCGCCGCTTCAGCTCGGCGAGGAAATTGGCCTTGCCGCCCTGGTCCGAAACCATAACGCGGCGGCGGTTGCCTACCGCCTCGGGCGGCACATGTTCATAGGTCGCCGGCTCCTTGGCCAGTGCGGAGGCATGGATGCCGGCCTTGGTGGCGAAGGCCGAGGCGCCAACATAGGGCGCCTGCGCTTCCGGAGCACGGTTCAGCAATTCGTCGAAGGCGCGGGAAAGCCGGGATATCCCGGTCAGCGCCTCGGCCGAGATGCCGGTTTCAAACCGATCGGCGAAGGCCGGCTTCAGCGCCAGCGTCGGTACGATCGAGACCAGATTGGCGTTGCCGCAGCGCTCGCCGATGCCGTTCAGCGTGCCTTGGATCTGGCGCACGCCGGCCTCGACGGCGGCGAGCGAATTGGCCACCGCCTGGCCGGTGTCGTCATGGGCATGGATGCCGAGATGGCCGCCCGGAATGCCTGAAACAATGACCTTGTCGACGATGGCGCGCACTTCCGAGGGCTGCGTGCCACCATTGGTGTCGCACAACACCACCCAGCGCGCGCCGGCATCATAGGCGGTCCTGGCGCAGGCCAGTGCGTAGTCCGGATTGGCCTTGAAGCCGTCGAAGAAATGCTCGCAATCGACCATCGCTTCCTTGCCGGCGGCAACAGCTGCTTCGACCGACGCGTTGATCGAGTCGAGGTTTTCCTCATTGGTGCAGCCGAGCGCGACGCGGACATGATAGTCCCAGCTCTTGGCGACGAAGCAGATGGCGTCGGACTTGGACTGCACGAGCGCTGCCAGGCCCGGGTCGTTGGACGCCGACACGCCTGCCCGCTTGGTCATGCCGAAGGCGACGAACTTTGCCTTCGCCGTGCGCTTCTGCTGGAAGAAGGCGGTGTCGGTCGGATTGGCGCCGGGATAGCCGCCTTCGACATAGTCCATGCCGAACTCATCGAGCAGCTTGGCAATCGCGATCTTGTCCTCGACGGAAAAGTCGATGCCCGGCGTCTGCTGGCCATCGCGGAGGGTTGTGTCGAAGAGATAGAGGCGTTGCTTTGTCATTGTTCTGTTGGCGCGCGAGCACCCCCCTCTGGCCTGCCGGCCATCTCCCCCTCAAGGGGGGAGATCGGCAGCTTTAGCGTCGGATCTTTTCCCGCAGCGACGGAGATTTGCGAAAGGCCCGATGACAGGCAATCTCCCCCCTTGAGGGGGAGATGTCCGGCAGGACAGAGGGGGGTGCCGCGCGCTGTCATTTCCCCGCAAACCCATCCGTCGCGCGTATCAGCCGATCCAGAATCCCCGGCTCCGAATAGGCATGGCCGGCGCCTTCGATGAGGTGGAAATCCGCCTTCGGCCAGGCCTTGTGCAGGGCCCAGGCATAGCGCGCCGGGCACGGCATGTCGTAGCGGCCGTGGACGATTGTGCCGGGAATATCCGCGAGCTTATGGGCATCGCGCAGAAGCTGCCCCTCCTCCAGCCAGCCGGCGTGGACGAAATAGTGGTTCTCGATGCGGGCAAAGGCGATGGCGAAGTCGTCCTCGCCGAACTTGTCGCTGGTCTCCGGCTCCGGTAGCAGCGTGATCGTCTCACCTTCCCACAGGCTCCAGGCAAGGGCGGCTTCCAGCTGCGCCTTGCCATCGGCGCCGACCAACCGCCTGCGGTAAGCGGCCATCATGTCGCCGCGCTCGGCTTCAGGAATTGGCGCCAGGAAACGCTCCCATTTGTCGGGGAACATCTCGGAGACGCCGAACTGATAGTACCATTCGAGTTCGGCGCGGGTCAGCGTGTAGATGCCGCGCACGACAAGCTCGCTGACGCGATTAGGATGCGTCTCGGCATAGGCCAGCGCCAGCGTCGAGCCCCACGAGCCGCCGAACACCAGCCATTTTTCGAAGCCGCACATCTCACGCAGCCGCTCGATGTCGGCAACCAGGTGCCAGGTGGTGTTGGCCTCGAGCGAGGCGTTGGGTGTCGATTTCCCGCAGCCGCGCTGGTCGAACAGGATGACGTCGTAAAGCTTCGGGTCGAACAATTGCCGATGTTTTGGCGAGAAGCCGCCGCCGGGACCGCCATGCAGGAAAACGGCCGGCTTGGCGCCCCTGGTTCCGGAGCGCTCCCAGTAGATATGATGGCCGTCGCCGACATCGAGCATGCCGGACTCGAACGCCTCGATCTCTGGATAAAGAGTACGAAGTTCACTGTTCATTTCATTGCTCATATCTTCAGGCCGTGCGCGGGCCAGTCCGTGGTTTCGTGGTCGGGATGCTGGAAGGAGATGATCTGCTCCTGGCGGGAGTAGAAATCCGGATCCTGATGCACGGGCTGGTCAAAGATCGTTTCCACCCAAGGCAATCGGACCGCGTAGTTGACCTGGATCTGCGGCGCCAGATCGGAGCGGTCGTCGAAGGCGCCGATGGCGATCTCCAGTGCGCCAGGTTGGCGATAGGTCAGCGGTGTACCGCAGCGGGCACAGAAGCCGCGATCGATGTTGACCGACGACTGGAAGTAGGTCGGCTCCTCGCGCACCCATTCGACGCCATCCTTGGGCACTGTCACCAGGGCGCCGAAAAACGACCCGAACTGTTTCTGGCACATGCGGCAATGGCAGATGGACGCCCGGCCAAGCTTGCCCTTGATGCGGAAACGGACGGCGCCACACTGACAGCCGCCGGTTCGAACTTCATCGGTCATAACTTTTCCTCTGGCGGCCATTGTTCGGTGTCATGATCGGGATGCTGGTAGGAGACAAGCTCGGCAAGATAAGGCGCCGACGACATGTCGGCCATCGTGTCCTCGCCCGGCAATTGCGGAAGGGTGTCGACATAAGGCAGTTTTGCCTCGGTGCCCCACTGGATCAGCGGCACGATTTCGGCCGGATTGTCGAAGGCGCCAATGGCAAGGCCGACGCCGTCGGGCGCGGTAAAGGTCAGCGGCGTGCCGCAATTGCCGCAAAAGCCACGATCGACGTGGCTGGACGAGGCGAAATATTTCGGTTCGCCGCGCGTCCAGTCGAGTTTGGCGCCACGCACCGAGACCAGGGGCGCGTAAAATGAGCCGAACGCCTTCTGGCACATGCGGCAATGGCAGATCGAGGCGTCACCCAGCGCACCCTCGACGCGAAAGCGCACCGCGCCGCACTGGCAGCCGCCGGTGTAGATCGGCCGGTTGTCGAGGCTCATGGCGTTTCACTCCGTTTCATAGTCATTCGGGCGCATGGCAGACGGCCTCGACATTGTTGCCGTCGGGATCCAAGACGAAGGCGCCGTAATAGTCCGGGTGATAATGCGGGCGCAGCCCCGGCCCGCCATTGTCCTTGCCGCCGGCGGCGAGCGCCGCGGCATGGAAGGCGTCGACCTCGGCGCGGCTGCGCGCGGTGAAGGCGACGTGCTGATGGGTCCTCGGCTTGTCATCGCTGGCCTGCAGCCAGAACACCGGCCGGTCGCGGCCATAACCGCCGACCTTGGCGCCGCCGGTATATTCCAGTGGCACCATGTAGATCAGCGAGGCGCCAAGCGGTGCCATCGCCTGGTCATAAAAGGCTTTCGACGCGTCGAAGTCGGCGACATTGATGCCGAGATGGTCGATCATGAAACAAGCTCCTCCCTTGCTGGCGCCGGCACGTCGGCGCCGGCCAAGCCGGCCTCGATGACGATGTGCTGGCAGACATTGTCGATATCGCGGATGACGTCGTCGTTCCAGAAGCGCAGGATGGTCCAGCCACTGGCACTCAATTGAGCGCTGCGTGCCTTGTCGCGTTCTGCATCTTCTACGTCGGCATGCTGACTGCCATCAACCTCGACTACGAGGTGGTGGGCCGAACAGGCGAAGTCGACAATGTAGGGCCCAATCGGTACCTGTCGGCGAAAGCTCATCCCCATCAGCCGGTGAGCCCGCAACTCATTCCACAGTTTCAGCTCGGCATCGGTCATGACGCGACGCATGGACTTTGCATTCTTGCGCTGACGCGATGGAACGAGGTCGTGACCCATGCTCAGGCCACTCCGCGCTGGCGATTAGCGAAAACCGAGGCGAGGGCTGATCTCCCCCCTTGCGGGGGAGATGTCCGGCAGGACAGAGGGGGGTGCTGTCCCGCCAGCGTCTCAACCGGCAGCCATTGCGTTCTCAGAAAGTGACCGAAATGAAAGTGGGCAAGAAGCAACGCTGGCGTTCCTTCACACCCCCCTCTGTCCTGCCGGACATCTCCCCCGCAAGGGGGGAGATTGGCTGTCGCTCCGGCCTTCGCCAATCTTACAACGGTGTCTCGCGCCACCCTCACCGCTTTACCTCCCACGTCGTCACGCGTTCGCCAGTGATAGGATCCTTGCCGTCTTTCAGCTGCACACCCTGCGCCAGAAGCTCATCGCGGATGCGATCGGCTTCGGCCCAGTTTTTCGCTGCGATCAGTTCCAAGCGCTTGGCGATCGCCTTGGCGACCGCAACCTCGTCGACCTTGGCCGCGCCAATATCGAAGCCGAGGAACAACAGCGATGCCTTCAGAGATGCGGCCGCTTCGTTGCCCTCCGCGGCCTCACCGGCAAGCTGCGTGAGTTGCTGGAAGGCGGCATAGGTGGCGAGGTCGTCCGACAGTGCCGCCACAATCTCCGCCGGGACTTGCCCTGCCGACGGCGCCAGGTCAGCTGCGCGTTTCCATTTGCGCAGCGTGTTCTCGGCTTCCTCCAGCTTGCGCACGGAGAAATCGATCGGCTCGCGGTAATGCGTCATCAGCATCGCCAGACGCAGCACCTCGCCCGGCCATTTGCGGCCGCCGAAAGTTTCGGTCTCCAGCAGTTCGGCGATCGCGTAGAAATTGCCGACGCTCTTCGACATTTTCTGGCCCTCGACCTGCAGGAAGCCATTGTGCATCCAGACATTGGCCATGACGTCGGTGCCGTGGGCGCAACGCGACTGGGCGATCTCGTTCTCATGGTGCGGGAAGATCAAATCGAGGCCGCCGCCATGGATGTCGAAGACATCGCCGAGATAGGCGGCCGACATGGCCGAGCATTCGATGTGCCAGCCCGGCCGGCCCCTGCCCCATGGGCTGTCCCAGCCGGGCTCTTCCGGTGACGACAATTTCCACAGCACGAAATCGCCCGGGTTCTTCTTGTGAGCGTCGACCGCAATTCGCGCTCCGGCCTGCTGTTCGTCGAGATTGCGCTTCGACAGCTCGCCATAATCCGGCATCGAGGCGGTGTCGAACAGCACTTCGCCGGCGGCGACATAGGCGTGGCCGCGTTCGATCAAACGTTCGATGAGGGTGATCATGTCAACCTTGCCGTCGGCGCGGCGCGCGACGAACTCGGTGGCGCGTGGCTCGACCGTCGGCGGCAAGCAGCCGAGTGCGGCGACATCCTTGTGGTACTGGTCGGCGGTTTTTTCGGTGACGCGGCGGATCGCCTCGTTGAGCGTCAGGTTTCCCGACGCGATCTCGGCGCCGAAATCGCGCAGCGCGCGGGCGTTAATCTTGTCGTCGACATCTGTGATGTTGCGCACATACGTGACACCAGCCTCGCCGTAGAGGTGACGCAGCAAACGGAACAGCACGTCGAAGACGATCGCCGGACGCGCATTGCCGATATGGGCAAAGTCGTAGACGGTCGGACCGCAGACATACATGCGCACATTCGACGGGTCGAGCGGGAGGAACACGTCCTTCGTCCGCGTTAGCGTGTTGTAGAGGCTGAGACCCTTCGATGCGTCAGACATGCGTGCCCTTCCGGCCCGTTAAGTTCTGGATGGAGTCTAACCTGTGCCAAGGCACAAATCGGCTCCAGCCTGCTGGCCGGGGCGTTTGTCCACTCTGGGGAAAGATGAGGCGAAAACGTCCGGACCAGCGCGAAGCTAGCCAATAATGCAAATGCCACAAATGGCGGAAAACGTTTTCATCGGCGGCTTTATCGCCTTGGCCGGTGTTGCCGTCAAGTCGCAACTTCCGGCAAAAGCGTCGCTGGATCATAGGTCAGGAGCCGCTGAAACATTTTATTAAACATGTCGGCACAGTCATGAAACATTCGCCGGCTAGTCCACCATAGGTCACGATTCGGTCAGATTCGGCCGGCAAACGCAGACACGGAAATGTTACCAGGGAAGAGATCGATGTCACGAACCAAGCAGGAATCGAGCCGCGCCAAGCAACCGGCGCTCGCCAACCACTACCGTGCGATCGGCCCGGCCGCGATCGTCGCCGCCCTTCTCCATACCGCGAAGAATAAAAAGCCGGCGCCGAAAATCACTTCGCCCCGCGCTGCCTGAACAGGCATCGTGCCGGCCGCCGACAAGGCGTGCGCCGGAACGGAAGGCTGAGGCGCCCATAGCGCGCCTGAAAACAACAGCTCTTCCTATTGAGCAGGTTCTTCCCGAAGACCGGACCTGGCTTCTTGGGAGCGCGCTCTAAAACAGCGTCATCTGACTGTCGTCCGCGCCGGGCTTCTGGCGCCTGACCTTGCCGGGCTCGACGATGCCCATGTCCTGTATCTCCGGCCCGGTGTTGGCGACCTTGTTGACGAGGTCGGAGACCGGAATTGCCTCGAAGAAATCGGGCAGCGCGGGCTTGAGCAGGTCGGCCACATCGCGCGGTTCGAGCGTGCGGCAGTCCAGCCAGCGGGCAAAATCTTCCGGCGCGATCACCACCGGCATCCGGTCATGGATATGGGCGATGCCGGCATTGGCGTTGACGGTAAGAATGGCGCCGGTGTCCATTTCCGAACCGCCCGGCTCGGCATAGGTTTCGATCAGCCCGGCAAAGGCGATCAACCCGCCATGCCTCGGCCGCATCCAGTAGGGCTGGCCCTTCTTGCCGCTGCCGGATTGCTGCCACTCATAGAAGCCGGAGGCCGGAACCAAGGCACGGCGATGGCGCATGGCGGCTTTGAACGAGGCTTTTTCAATAGCGCCTTCCGAACGCGCGTTGATGAGCAGCGGAAATTCCCTGGTGTCCTTGACCCAGGTGGGGATCAGCCCCCAGCGCACCAGCATCGCCTGGCGATCCGGGAAATTCGAGCCCGGCATGCGCGGCGGCCCCGACAGCGCCATCAGCACCGGCTGCGTCGGCGCGATGTTGTAGCGGGCCGGAAAATCCTCCAGCTCCGACAGGCCGAGCAAGGCGGCGGTCTGGTCCGGCGTGGCCGTCAGGGCAAAGCGTCCGCACATGGGAAAGCTCGATGAATTGATCCGATCGCGAACGTGGCGATGGAACCGGCGCTGCGCAACCGCTAAAGCTGCTCGCCGTCGGCCGGTCCACAAGGGTTTGGCCTCACATAGGCGAAAACGAGATCGATGAACGAGCAGCGCAAGACACTTCCCGCAGTCTCGGTCGCCGTCGTGCGCGGCAGGACGGTGCTGCTGGTCAAACGGGCGCGGCCGCCGTCGCAGGGGCTTTATGCCTTTCCCGGCGGCAAGGTCGAGCCCGGCGAGACGCTGCAAGAAGCGGCAGTGCGCGAGTTGCTGGAGGAAACCGGGCTGCGGGCGCAGGACTATCGTCCGCTTCGCGACATCCACATCGACGGCAGCGGCGAGAACCACCCGGTCGACTATCTGCTGACCGTGTTCGGCGCCGTTTATGCCGGCGGCGAAGCGACGGCCAGCGACGATGCCGAGACCGCCGCCTTCTATAGTCTTGATGAAATGGCGACGCTGCCGCTCGCGGGTGACGTCATGGAGGTGGCTGAAGAACTCTTGGCCTGAAACAGACCGGTATCTGCCGCTCCGAGAATCGCCTTGCAGGCGACAAAATGTTTCGCCAGATAGACTTATGACCCGCACCTCGCTGTTCCTTGCCGCATGCATCGCCGCCGCCACGGCTTTTGCCGTGCAGCCGGCGCTGGCCGCCGAGTCGCCGTTCGAGCCCGGGCTGATGCGACTGGCCGAGGTGCTGGGATCGCTGCATTTCCTGCGCAATCTGTGCGGCGAAAAGGGCGACCAGTGGCGCACCGAGATGGAAAAGCTGATCGATTCAGAAAATCCCGATCCCGAGCGGCGCGCCCGCTTCATCGCCAGCTTCAACCGCGGCTACCGTTCCTTCGGCGGCACCTATACCCAATGCACGCCGTCAGCGACCGAAGCCATCAGCCGCTACATGAAGGAAGGCGAGACGCTGTCGCGCGACATCGCCTCGCGTTACGGCAACTGACGAGCGCCAGACGGCGTTTAGCCACGCCTTTTCGAGCACCCGCCTTGTATCCACGGCACGTTGATGCAATCTTGGTGTTGCACTTGCGCAACAGTATTAACGAAACGTTAGCGCGCGAATGCGGAATTAACTCAAACTGAAGGTTTTCATCCCGCTCACCGGGCTAATCGGCTAAGTTTGAATCGGACCGAACGCAGGCGACGAAGTTTGTAAAGACGATCAAAAAAATGTCGTATTTACAGACACTTACTTAGCCTGCGTGAGATAGGGGCAGCCAAGCCGGATCCGACCCGTCGGACCGCCGCTTGAAAGGTGGACATCGCAAATGGAACATGGCGTCAACGACATCGACGCGCTGGTCAGGGAAGAAAAGCGCCTGACCGCGGTGGAAAGCCATAGCGAGGCCTGGGCGGAAGGTCTGTCGGCCGGCATAGAACCTGAAATCATCGCCGAGGCAGCGCTTGAAACCGCGTTCGGCGAGATGCTGCGAGCCAATGGCGAAACCTCGGCCCTTGCCCTGCTCGATCGCATGCGTGAAAAGGTGATCGCCGGCGCATTCGAGCCGGAGCGGTTTCGGCACTAGGCGTCGCGCGTCTCAGAGGGTGCACTGCCAGCTTACCGGTTCTTTGACGACGGCGAGTCGTTTGGGCATCATGCCTGAAGAGCCTAGGCCCGAGGAGAGGCAAGCGGTGAATTTTTCGATGTCAGGCCGGCCTCGCGGCGTGGTCCTCAGCATCTGGCTTGCCGCTTCCTGCGCCGCGGTTCCGCTGGCGCTTGTCCTGACCAGCAACCCTGCCTGCGCGCTGAGCGAGATCAAGCGCGAGGAGCTTCCAGCTCCTGCCGGGCCACCCGCCAATGGTGAGACGGCGCCGTCTGAAAATTCAGTGCCAATGCCCGACCTGCCCGGCAGGACGCCGCCGGCGGCCAGCCAGCCGAAATCGCCGTCAGAGCCCGGACAAAGCCACCCGGAAGCCCCCGCCAACGATGGCGGCGTGGCCAACCCAAGTGCCGATCCCGAAGGGCCGGTGCCTGAAGTCGTCTACGACCTTTCCAAATTGCCGGAGCCCGTCAGGCGCATGCGCGATCTGATGGTCGAGGCCTGCGTCAGCGGCGACATCGAGAAGCTGCGGCCGCTGATCGGCAAGGGCGACACCATGACCCAATTGTCGCTGGGCGAAATCGAGGGCGACCCGATCGCCTTCCTGAAAGGGCTATCGGGCGACAAGGAAGGTCAGGAAATCCTCGCTATCCTGGAAGAGGTGCTCAATGCCGGCTATGTCCATGTAGACGTCGGCACACCGCAGGAACTCTATGTCTGGCCATATTTCTTCGCCCTGCCGCTGGACAAGCTCAACGCCAGGCAGCGGGTCGAACTGTTCAAGATCGTCACCGCCGGCGACTATGACGACATGAAGCAGTTCGGAGCCTACATCTTCTACCGCGTCGGCATTACGCCCACCGGGCAGTGGACGTTTTTCGTCGCCGGGGATTGAACGGCGATCCCCCTGGGATGGCTACTGGCTAGGGCTAGAAAGCTCGAGGCCTGTGTCAGGCCATATGCGGATACCTTCATTTCGAAGGGCCGAAATCGCTTCGACCGCCGCGTTGGGATCCATTTGCAGCACCTCGGCGGCATGCCGCAATTCTTCCTTGTCCCGCAGCCTGTTTACCACCCAAGCCACCTTGCGCTCGATATCCACGCCATAGGCCGCCTTCGCCTTGCCAACAGCGTCGCTCGGGATTTCCTTATAGATGCCAACCAGCACTCCAAGATCGATGGCATCGCGATATGCAATTGCACGGTCCTGACATCGATCCGCGTTCGCCAGCAACTTCTCGGCAAACATATCCGCCGGGACCAGGGCGGATACATTCAGATCGTCGTCGAAATGGCCTCGCAGTTTTATGCGGCCTTCGCGGATGACTTCAAACTTGATCGTTTGGCCTTTCAACCGCACGATCGTCCGCAAGCCATATTGATCGATCTGGAAGTCCCGAACAGCCTCGACCGGCTCAGGAAAGAACGCTCTGACGCCACGTTCGGCTGCGGAGGTCCGCAATTCGCGATAGCCATCACTGTCGGCACACAGGAAGTCCACATCCAGTGAGCGGCGATATTCCCCGAATTTCATAACGATCGCAGTGCCACCGCCGAACCAGCACTGGTTTGCGGTCAGGAAATGGCGATCCATCAACCCGAGCGCTTCGGCAATGATCTGGTGCTCGGGCCTCTTGAATTCCATCATGACGCTCGCGGTGTGTCCTGTTGATATTCCGGCTGCGAGGAACGATCAGGTGAGGGAAATCAGCCGGCGGTCAAGAGCACGCCGTGACCGAATTTGTCTGCCAAACTTTGGATAAGCATCTTCTCACGCACAGTAAGACGCTTTTGATCGACAAACCGCCAATTACGCTCATACAGCGCAAATGCCTCTTCGGCCGGAATCGGGCGTGCCGCATCGCGGTTCCAGGCGAGCGCCTGGAGCTCCGGAAACTCCGCAGGGACGATCATGGGCGCGATATCTGCGTTCATAATGCCCTTAACGTAGTGGATAGCGCTTAAAAAATCCAACGCAGCAAGAAACCGCTAAGCCGGCAGCGCCTCGGAAAACTCTACCGGCCTGCCCTGCCCGGGCGTGACGATCTCGCCTTCCCACATCACGCGACGGCCGCGCACGATGGTGCCGATCGGCCAGCCGGTGACTTCCTTGCCGTCATAGGGCGTCCAGCCGGCCCTGGAGCCGGCTTGCGCATTGGTGATGGTCTCGCGCCGCTGGAGGTCGACAATGGTGAAATCGGCATCGTAGCCGGCGGCGATGCGGCCTTTCCTGGCCATGCCGAAGATGCGCTGCGGGCCGTGGCTGGAGAGGTCGACGAAGCGCTGCAGGGTCAGCAGGCCTGAATTGACATGGTCGAGCATGATCGGCACCAGCGTCTGCACCCCGGTCATGCCAGACGGCGAGGCCGGATAGGGCTTTGCCTTCTCGGCCGGCGTGTGCGGGGCGTGATCGGAGCCGAGCACGTCAATGATGCCTTGCGCAATGCCGTGCCAGACGCCGTCGCGATGGCGGGCCGCGCGAACCGGGGGATTCATCTGGATCAGCGTGCCCAGCCGCGCATAGTCGTCGGCGGCGAGTGTCAAATGGTGCGGCGTCGCCTCGCAGGTGGCGACATCCTTGTGCTGTTGGAGGAAGATGATTTCCTCGGCAGTGGAGATATGCAGCACATGGATGCGGGCGCGGGTGTTTCGCGCGATGCGCACCAGCCGCTCGGTACAGCGAAGCGCCGCGATCTCGTCGCGCCAGACGGGATGCGATGACGGGTCGCCCTCGACGCGCAGGCCCAGGCGCTCGCGCAGCCGGAACTCGTCCTCCGAGTGAAAGGCGGCACGGCGGCGGGTGTTGCGCAGGATCGATGCGACACCCTCGTCGTCCTCGACCAGCAGGTCGCCGGTGGACGAGCCCATGAACACCTTTATCCCGGCAGCACCCGGCAGCCGCTCGAGCTCACCGACATCATCGGCATTCTCGCGCGTGCCGCCAACCCAGAAGGCGAAGTCGCAATGCATCCGGCTGGTGGCGCGGCGCACCTTGTCGGCAAGCGCCGCCTCGCTGGTGGTCAGCGGATTGGTGTTGGGCATTTCGAAGACGGCGGTGACCCCGCCCAGCACAGCCGCGCGCGAGCCCGTCTCCAGATCTTCCTTGTGCTCCAGCCCCGGCTCGCGAAAATGCACCTGACTGTCGACGACGCCTGGCAGGACGTGCAGCCCGCGACAGTCGATCGCTTCGCCGGCCGAAGCTTGGCGAAGATCGCCCATTGCGACGATGCGACCACCCTTGACGCCGACATCGCGCGCGCCCTCGCCATCATGGTTGACCACCGTGCCGCCTGTCAGGATGAGGTCGTAGGTGGTGGCCATGGGCGTTCGGTCTCTTGCGGGGGGAGTATCGTCGGCTTACGTAAAGGCCGACCGTTTTGCAAGATCAGGTTCTTTGCCGCCCATGCCTTTTGCCCTGCTCAAAGACCGCGCTCTCATTTCTGTGTCAGGCCCGGATGCCGAGCATTTTTTGCAGAACATCCTCACCACCGACCTCGACACGCTGGGCGCCGGTGCGGCAAAACCCGGTGCGCTGCTTTCGCCGCAAGGCAAGATCCTGTTTGATTTCCTGATCTCGCGTAGCGGCGAGGACGGATTCCGGCTGGATTGCCGTGCCGACGTCGCAGACGACTTCCTGCGCCGGCTGATGCTTTACAAGCTGCGCGCCAAGGCCGAGATCGCGAAGCAGGATCAAGTGCTTGTGACGGTTGCGTGGGGCGATGATTCAAGCGCCTCACCTTCTGATTCAACGACACTTGCCGATGCCCGCTTCCGCGATGTGGTTGTGAGCCGTTCCTATGGCGGCGCATCCCTAGGTGGCGATCCGGCTGCATGGCAGACGCTCCGCATCGCCAACGGCATTGCCGAAAGCGGTCCCGATTATCAGCTCGGCGATGCCTTCCCTCACGACGTGCTGCTCGACGAGACCGGCGGCGTCGGCTTCAAGAAAGGCTGCTATGTCGGCCAGGAAGTGGTCTCGCGCATGCAGCATCGCGGCACCGCCAGGCGGCGCGTGCTGATCGTTTCGGCCGACCATGCCTTGCCCGCGCCGGGCTCGGAGCTGACGGTTGCGGGGCGGCCGGTCGGCACGCTCGGCTCGACCGCGGGCACGGCCGGCCTCACCATTGCCCGCATCGACCGGGTCAAGGCGGCGCTCGACGCTGGCCAGCCGGTACTGGCCGGTGATGTCACCGTCTCGCTCGCCATCCCGGCCTGGGCGCAGTTCAGCTTTCCCAGGGAAGCCATCGGCGCGGAGGATGCCTGATGGCTGCCGATCGCGTCGGAGCGCCACCGCGCGCGTGGCAGCGCATGCTGTCGGGACGGCGGCTCGACCTGCTCGACCCCTCGCCGCTCGACATCGAAATCTCCGACATCGCCCACGGGCTTGCCCGCGTCGCCCGCTGGAACGGCCAGACCCGCGGCGATCACGCCTTTTCGGTTGCCCAGCATTCGCTGCTGGTCGAGGCGCTGTTCAGCGAGTTGCAGCCGGACGCCTCGGCCAACGCTCAGTTGGCAGCACTGCTGCATGACGCGCCGGAATATGTCATCGGCGACATGATCTCGCCGTTCAAATCGGTAATGGGCGGCTCCTACAAGGAGTGTGAGCTGCGTCTCCAGCGCGCCATCCATCAGCGCTTTTCGCTGCCGCCCGAACTCGGCGTCGGCTTGCGCAAGGAGATCAAGCGCGCCGACCAGATCGCCGCCTATTACGAGGCGACGCTGCTTGCCGGTTTCTCGACCGCAGAAGCAACCGAGTTCTTCGGCCGGCCGCGCGGCTTCAATGCCGACCGCTTCGACTTTACGCCGCACTCGGTGACCTCCGCGCAAGCTGCCTTCCTCAAACGCTACGCCAGGCTTGAAAAGCAACGCCAGGCAACGGTTGCCGTGCATTCGGCGCAGTGAACATACGCTAAATTAACCAGCGGTAACCACAGTACCGGGTTTCGATCACGGTCAGCAGGCACGCCTCATGTCCGTTGCGCACGTCAAGGGTGGTTCGCCCGTCCGCAGACGGGGAGCCGGAGGCGTGGCCGCGCCACGGCAGATCGCCGACGAACTGCGCCACCAGAACGAGCGCTTTTCCGCGGCCGTCGAGAATATGTCGCATGGGCTGTGCATGTTCGACGCCGACGAGCGGATGATCATCTGCAACGGCAACTATATCAGCATCTTCTCCCTCGACGCGAAGATCGTGCGGCCCGGCATCGCGTTCCTGGACATTCTAAAGCACAGCGTCGACATCGGTGTCGCCTCACAGAGCGCCGAAGACCTGTATGCCATCCGCAAGCCCTATATCGAGCGCGCGCAAGCCTCGACCTACGAGGAAATACTGTCGGACGGACGTATCGTTTCCATCACGCACCGGCCGCTGGCCTCAGGCGGCTGGGTGTCGATCTATGAGGACATTACGGAGCAAAGGCGGGCCGAGCAGGAACTGAAGGAGCAGCACCGCCGCTTCGATGCGGCGCTCGCCAACATGTCGCAAGGCCTGTTGATGTACGACGCCGAAGGCACGCTGATCGTGCGCAACCAGCGCTTCCTCGACCTCTACAAGGTCACGCCTGACGACTTCCCGCTCGGCATGAGCCAGCGCGCCCTGCTCGAACAGATGGTGCGACTGCGCATCTATCCGTCGATGGACATTGACGGCGAGATCGCCAACACCAGAGCCAGCCTGCAGGCCGGTGAGGAGCGTTCGACAGACCGCAGCCTTGCCGATGGCCGAACGCTGCTGGTTGCGCGCCGGCCGCTTGCCGGTGGCGGCTGGGTGGCGACCTTCGAAGACATCACCGAGCGCCGGCGCGCCGAAGAGCGCATGAGCCACCTTGCCCATTACGACACGCTGACCGACCTGCCCAACCGCTCGATGTTTCGCGAACGGCTCGACCAGGCGATGGCCGGCGATACACCGCTGGCGATCTTCTCGCTCGACCTCGATCGTTTCAAGGCCGTCAACGACACCTGGGGACACCCTGCCGGCGACTGGCTGCTGAAATGCGTGGCTGAGCGGTTGCGGCACAGCCTGCGCAGCGACACCGATATGGTCGCCCGCCTCGGTGGCGACGAGTTC
Organism: Mesorhizobium sp. M0052; assembly: GCF_040323255.1. Taxonomy (NCBI): domain Bacteria; kingdom Pseudomonadati; phylum Pseudomonadota; class Alphaproteobacteria; order Hyphomicrobiales; family Phyllobacteriaceae; genus Mesorhizobium; species Mesorhizobium sp. M0052. The sequence goes on from NZ_JAMYUS010000006.1 coordinate 183,061, forward strand.
GCCATCCTGCAGTTCAATCCCAAAGGCTCCACCGATGCGGAACAACTGGCAAAACGCATCGTCGCTGTCGTCAGCCAGCCGTTTCGCGACAAGGGCCGCGAGATGCATGTCGGCATCAGCCTTGGCATCGCGCTGTATCCCGGTGACGGCAAGGACGCCGACACGCTTTTGAAGAACGCCGACATGGCGCTTTACAGCGGCAAGAGCGAAGGCCGCAACGTTTACCGCTTTTTCGAGCCCGGCATGGATGCCTTGGTGCGGGCGCGCCTGGCGCTCGAAACCGATCTCGAGACGGCACTGAAGCGGCGGGAGTTCGTGCTGGAGTTCCAGCCGATCACCAACATCGCGTCGGGCAAGATCGTCGGCGCCGAAGCGTTGATGCGGTGGAATTCACCGACGCGCGGCCTGGTGGCGCCCGACGATTTCATCGCAGCCGCCGAAGACAGCGGGCTGATCGTTCCGCTGGGCGAATGGGCGCTGAAACAGGCCTGCAGCGTGGCCGCCGGCTGGCCGCCTGGAATGCGCATCGCCGTCAATGTCTCGGCAGTGCAGATCAGAAGCGCCGACTTTGCCCGCAGCGTGATTTCGGCGCTGGCCGTTTCCGGCGTGCCGGCCAGCCGGCTCGAACTGGAAATCACCGAGACCGTGCTGATGGATGAGAGCGAGACGGTGCTGAAGACGCTGAGGCAGCTGCGCGAACTCGGTATCCGCATCGCGCTCGACGATTTCGGCACCGGCTATTCGTCGCTCGGCTATCTCAGGCGTTTTCCCGTCGACAAGATCAAGATCGACCGCTCCTTCATCCACGATATCGACAACAAGGACACGGCGGCGATCGTGCGCACGATCATCGGGCTTGGTGCCGAACTTGGCATCACCGTCACCGCCGAAGGCGTCGAGACCGAAGCGCAGCTCGACGTATTGCGCAAGGCTGGCTGCGTCGAGGTGCAGGGCTTTCTGATCGGCATGCCGTCAAAGGCCGCCGACATGGCTCGACTTCTCAAGAAGAGGGCAGCGTCCCGGCGCGCCTGAACATCCCCGGCGTCATTCCATGCGCGGCGCGGAAGGTGCGCGAGAGATGGCTTTGGTCGGAGAAGCCGGCCGCAAAGGCGGCACCGGCGAGATCTGAACCTTGCCGGATCAGCAGATCGGCACGGCGCAGCCTGCGGTCACGGATGAAGGCAGCAGGGGTGAGACCCAGCACTTTCCTGAAATCGCGGATAACTTGAAAGCGCGTCACGCCTGCGGCTTCAGCGAGCCGCTGCAAATCGAGGTCCGAGTTCAGATGGTCTTCGATGACCTGTTCATAGACCCGGAGCCGGCTTTTCGATCCGAAGCTTTCGACCGCCTCGCGCCGCCGGCCGCCCCAATCGCCATGGCGCAGGATGAGCTTGCGCAAGGCGATCAGCATGGATGTTTCGGCGCTCGTGGCATCACCCGATGTCGAAGCCAAGTGCGCGACGCCTACTGCCTGGACGAGATCGGCATCATCGACGATCGCTTGCGAAAACAACGGCGGGCGATCCTGCCCGAGTTCGTCCGCGATCGCACCCATGAGCGAGGCCGACGGATAGAAGGTGCGGTAAGCCCAACCCTGGTCGGCACCCGCCTCGCCGTCATGCCATATCTCCGGATTGACGAGCAGAACCGTGCCCGACCGCGCGAGGACAGTCTCGTTGCCGATGCGGACCCGCTCGCACCCTTGCGTGATCAGGGCGACGACATAGGTCGGGTGCGTGTGCAGCTGGTAGCGATGCCGCGTGAAGCGCGCCTTGAGCATGCCAAGATCGCGAAAGCGCGGATGACGCCAGAACTGCGTCGTCTCCTGAGGCTGTTGAATTCCAGACACGGTCAATCCTGTTCAAGACGCTGCCGGCGCAAATCCTTTACGTGCTGGCATCGAAAAGGCCGAATTTGCGATAGCCGGCAAGGAGAGCGCAATGCTGCACAACGACCCCATCGCCGCCCTCACCCCGCAGGTGGTGGAATGGCGGCGTCACATCCACGCCAACCCCGAACTCGGTTTCCAAGAGTATGAGACCGCGCGCTTCGTCGCCGACAAGCTGCGCACCTTCGGGCTCGACGAGGTTCATGAAGGCAAAGGCGGCACCGGCGTGGTTGGCGTCCTCAGAGGACGACCAGGCGTGCGCGCCATCGGGCTTCGGGCTGAACTCGATGCCTTGCCCGTGCTGGAGAAGACAGGATTGCCATATGCGTCGAAGAAAGACGGCGTGATGCATGCCTGCGGCCACGACGGGCACATCGCGATGCTGCTCGGCGCCGCCAAGCTGCTCGCCGACAACAGAGCCTTCGACGGCACCGTCTGTTTCATCTTCCAGCCGGCGGAAGAAAATGAAGGCGGCGCCATGCGGATGATCGAGGACGGACTGTTCGAGCGCTTCCCCGTGGAAGCCGTCTACGCCGTCCACAACTGGCCGGGGCTGCCGCTCGGAAAGATCGCGGCCCGTGCCGGGTCGATGATGGCGGCCGTCGACACTTTCGAACTGAACTTTGAGGGGACCGGCGCGCATGCCGCCATGCCGCAGCTAGGCGACGATCCCGTGCTCGCGGCCGGCGCCTTCGTTCAAGCCGTGCAGCGCATCGTCAGCCGTTCGGTCGACCCGCAAATGGCGCTGGTCGTTTCGATCACCCAGATCCATGGCGGCAATGTCGGCAACATCGTGCCGGGCAAGGTCTGGCTGCAGGGAACCTGCCGCTTCTTCGAGCCAACTTTGTCGGACCATTGCGAAAGGCTGATCGGCGACATCGCGCAAGGCATTGCCTCGGCGCATGCACTCACCGCCAAGCTCGCCTACAAGAAAGGCTACCCGCCGCTGGTCAACACGTCGGCTGCCACTGACCGGGCCGTCCAGGCGGCAACCGCGGTTGCCGGCCGCGAGCAGGTCGAGACCGCATTCAACCCGAGCCTCGGCTGCGAGGATTTTGCCTACATGGTCCGCGAAGCCGGCGGCTGCTATGCCTGGGTCGGCGCAGGAGCGGTCAGACTGGGCGAAGGGCTGCACGGCGATCGCTATGTCTTCAACGACGCCATCGTCCCCACCGTGCTCCGCTATTTCGTCACGCTCGTTGAGCAGACGCTACGCTGACGGCCGAGCGCCTCAGCGCAAGGTCTCGACGTATTTCTCGTGGAAGCTGACGTAGCCGGGTTCGACGACTTTGAGATGGCGCTCGATCAGCTGGTGGAAGGCCGGCAGCTGATGGAAGGGCACGCCGGGATTGGCGTGGTGCTCGGCGTGATACGGCATGTTCCAGGCGACTTTGCGCACCAGCCAGTTGGTCAGCGTGGTGCGGGTGTTTTCCAGCATGTTGGCGACAAGCGGGCAGCGGCCATGCTCGGCCAGCAGATAGAGCCTGAGGAAGGGCTGGCCGAGCAGCGCCGGCACGATCCAGACATAGAGCAGTACACTTGCCTCGAACCACAGGGCTAGCGCGGCGACCACGACATAGAAAGCGATCATGGCGCGGGCTTCAGTGCGCACCTTGGGCAGGCCTTTCGGCGGCACGTAGCTGTCGTGGCAGCCGCCAATCGCGTTGGTGTAGAGTGTCTGCAAATGCCCCCACCACACCGGCAGGCCCGAGATGTGGACGATGTATTGCCGCATCGTCTCCGGTTTCGGGAAGGCGAGTTCCGGATCGTTCTCGGGATCCTGGGTGAAACGGTGATGGGCGAAGTGGAAATAGCGAAACCAGTCGGCGGGCAGCGCGATCGCCAGGCTGCAGACCCTTGCGGCGGCATCGTTGAGCCACTGCGTCTCGAACGCCGTCCTGTGCACCGTCTCAGCAGCAGCGTGAACAGGAAGACGATAAGAATGCCTTGCGGCAACATCAACAGCGGCCAGTACGGCACCTTGGCCGCAATCAGCCCGCCGATAGCCACAATCGCGCCGAGATGGAAGGCGAGTTGGACCAGACCCGGCCCGTCCGACTTGCCGGTCAGGCGGCTGCGCTGCTCATTGGTCAGGAACGCGATGACGTCGCGATGGTCTCTGGGTTCAAACTGGGCCGATACGGTCATGGCGCCAAGCTACTCGAATAAGAAAGCTTTCGAAAGACGAGGATTTCTGCGACACAGATAAGCTGACCTTACCTATCGGATCACCCAATGACCGCGCTTCCTTCCCTGAGAGGACTTCAAGCCTTCGAGGCGGCGGCGCGCTCGGGGAGTTTCGCCGCAGCGGCGGATGAGCTCTCGATCTCGGCGGCTGCGGTCAGCCAGCTCATTCGCACCGTCGAGGAGCAGATGGGTCGAAAACTGTTCCATCGCGTCAACCGCCGCGTGGTGCTGACGGAAGCCGGCGTCGAGATGCTGCCCCGGCTGACCCTGGCTTTTCGGGAGATCGGCAGCATCGCTCGTGGCAGCGATGCCTTCCGCCCGCGGCTTGTCGTATCGGTGCCGCCGTCCATGGCGATGGGCTGGCTTTCCGAACGTCTCGCCGGCTTTGTGGCCAGCCACGGCGCCGTCGACATATCCCTGCGCGGCGATGACGATCCGGTGCCGTTCGACCGCGAACTGATCGACATCCGGCTGTCCTTCGGCCCGCACTATCGTGAACACCCGACCGAAGACATTGTCAGGGACGCCGTCTACCCCGTCTGCGCGCCAGAACTCACCGCCAAAACCGACAGCCTCGCCGGCCTGCCACTGATTCACACCGACTGGGGACCGACCGGCGCGTCGTTTCCGTCTTGGCGCACCTGGTTCGAGGCGGCGGGCATAGAACCCGGCCGCGCAGTGCAGCGCGGCCTGTCGGCGAACTCGTCGCGGGCAGCGCTCGACCTTGCCATTTCAGGGCTGGGCGTGGCGCTGGCGCAAGGCATTTATTGCGCCGGGGCGCTGGAAGAGGGCCGTTTGGTCCGGGCTAATGCCCTATCGATCGCGCTGCGTCAGCCATATTGCCTGACGATCCCGGAACGCAGTGCAAGGCGCGACCTGGTGGCGGCGTTTCGCAATTGGCTGACTGAGGAATGCCGGCGGTCGGTGGGTTCGCCGGTGCTCGGCTGATGGACCGAACTGCTCAGAGATGGCCGGCCAGTGCGGCGACCATGTCCTTGTTCGTCGCCACGGGAATGATCTCGAACTCCACCAGGTCAGACCATTCGATGACCCAGCGCTGCAGCAGCGTGACGTCATCGGCTTCGACCAAAAGGAAGCAGCGGCTCATATCAGCCGCGATCCAGGAGTGGTGCACGACAAGCGCGTCCGGCTTCAATCGGCCGCGCTCGCCGAAACGGCGGTAGATCTCCTTGCGGTCGCAGCCGGTGAAATCCTCGATGACGATGAACTGCATTTTTCCCCCTCGGTTGAATTACCGCCCGGGACGGCAAACTAACGCCCGGGACGGTCCAGCCGCTCCAGGAACCATTGCGTCAGCCGCACCCAGACTTCGTCCTTTTCGCCGGAATCCTCCCAGCCATGGTCGAGGTTCGGGTTGTCGTTGACCTCGATGACGAAGACGCCATCCTTGGTTTCCTTGAGATCGACGCCGTAAAGCCCGTCGCCGATGCAGCGCGCCGCCTTCACCGCGGTGTCGACGACATGCGGCGGCGTCTCTTTCAGCGTGAAGGTCTTGATACCGCCCTGGTCGGGCTTGCCGCTGGCCTTGTGGTTGACGATCTGCCAGTGTTTTTTCGCCATCAGATAATGCACGGCAAACAGCGGCTGCCCGCCGAGCACGCCGACGCGCCAGTCATATTCGGTCGGGATGAATTTCTGCGCGATCAGGAGATCGGAATCCTCCAGCCACTCGGTGGCGAGCGTCTTCAGTTCTTCGAAGTTGCCGCATTTCTTGACGCCGCGCGAGAACGATGAATCCGGGATCTTCAGCACCAGCGGAAAGCCGAGCGTCTGCGCCGCCAGTTCGAGATCCGAGGTGCCGGCTATCATCACCGTCGGCGGCACCGGCACCTTGTTGTAGGCCATCAGTTCGTTGAGATAGACCTTGTTGGTGCAGCGGATCATCGACAGCGGGTCGTCGATCACCGGCATGCCTTCCTGCTGGGCGCGGCGCGCAAAGCGGTAGGTGTGGTTTGAGATCGAGGTGGTCTCGCGGATGAACAGCGCGTCGTAATTGGCGAGCTTGGCCAAGTCCTTCCTGGTGATCGGCTCGATTTCGACGCCCATCTTTTCGGCGATCTTGGCCCAGTAACGCAGCGAGGAAATCTCCGACGGCGGCAGTTCCTCATGCGGATCGACCAGCGTGGCGAAGGTGTAGCGTGCCGGGGTGCGGCCCTTGGTGTCGCGCCACTCGCGGTTGGTGTACGTCTCGAGCGCCTGCACGAATAAGGCTTCTTCCTCCTCGGCCATCCTGGCCAGCGGCAGGAATCCGATCTTGCGGATCGAAGCCCATTCGGCGCTGTCCTTGATGTGAACCTCAAGCGCCGGAGCGCGGAACCAGTCGAACAACAGCTTGGCGAAGCGGTCCCAGACCTTCGACGGTCCGATGCCGAAGAAGATGCAGATTTTTTGCGGGAAAACGCCTCCGAGATCCTTGCGGCATTTGTTGAGCGCCAGCTCCAGTTCCGGCAGCGCGTGCTCGTAGAGCTTGCGCTCGGACAGGTCGATCATCGTCTCGACCGTCGGGATGACCTTGTGGCCGCGCGAACCGGCGAGCAGAGAGGCATAATAGCCGCGGCTCTGGTAGGCGTAATTGTTCGACAGGTTGATGACCTTCGGCTGCTGGCCGCGAAACAGCGCCGGATGCGCAAGATAGTCACGGTTGGTGATGATCTTGTGCGGCGTCGCCGCCGGGTCGAGATCGTTCTGACGGCCGGTGAGGATGACCCAGGTCATTGTTATCAGCGTTTCCCAAGAGTGATGGCAGCACGCAGTCCGTCGCGGCCGAATTGCGCCATGTTCATGAAGATGCCGTGCGGCACGGGAATGTTGGCGGCATCGAGGATGGTCTCCTGTCTTTCGTCCTCGACCCAGGGATCGTGGATCAGGATGTGGTCGCCATCGTCGCCGATAGCCAGCACCCAATGCGGCACCTTCTTGCCGAACATCAGGAAGCCGCTGATTAGCACCAGCACCAGTTTTCCCTGAGCCAGGGCGCCGCGGATATCGTCGATGGTGAATGGACGGTAATTCACCGGGATGCCGTAAAGTTCCGCGCGGCGGCGAAAGTCCACCTGGGCAAGTTCCATCACCCGGCGCTTGTCGTCGCTGCGCACCGATTGCAAGAACAGCGCGCCATAGAAGGACACGAAGATTTCCGCCGCAAGCCCGCTTTCGTAGCCGGAAACCGCAAGGCCGAAGGGCTCGCAGCCGCCTGGGCCGGACATCATGAACACGGTCGTTGCCTCGCGCCATAGGCGGATTTCCATGACCGGATCGGGCACGAAGCCCGAATCGAAATTGGCCATCGCCATCATCAGGCAGCATGGACCGCAGGTGAACTCGCAGGTCTGCTGGTAGAACGGGACTTTGGTGGCGACGGGAATATCGCCGCGCAACGTCTTTTCGTAGCGCAGCGCGGTGGCGCCATCCTCGTAATAGTGGGGCTCGCGACCGATCTTGCGGTAGCCGCTCTGCTCATAGATGCCGATGGCGCGAAGATTGTCCTCGCGCACTTCGAGACGCAACATCATGCGGTCGTGCTCGAAGGCAGCTTCTTCGGCCGCTGCAAGCAGCATGCGGCCAATGCCGCGGCCGCTGAAAAACGGGCTGGTGGCAAGCGAATAGAGCCGGGCGACGCCGCTGCCCTTGCGAAACAGCACGATGGCGTAGCCGGCGACACGACCATCGCTTTCGGCGACCAGCATCTCGGCTGTCTCGCGTTCGATCAACAAGCGGAAGGAGCGCCGGGAAATGCGGTCACTGGAAAAGACCGCCTTCTCGATGGCTGCGAGGTCATCGACGTCGGACGCGCGGGCCTTGCGAATCTCGGCAGGCATGCGGGTTTGGAAAACCTCGATTGGGTGGAGGAAAAGACCGCAGTCAAAAACGTCGCAAACATCAGCCGAAACGCCGATATCCATCAAGCGCTATCGCACTTCGAATAGGGCCGAATTGTGACACTTTCTACCCCGGCGCATTCCCGAAACGGAATGCGCTTAACTGGCGATACCAGCCAGAAGCTGACCGTAGGCCCGCTTGGCGACCGCAGCCAGTTGCTCGCGCGGCAGCGAGCCGACGACGGCGCAGGCATAGCCCTTGTCCAGCCAGTAGACCGCCTCGGGGCCGTCGGCCTCGGCCATGTAGGTGCCCTTGGACTTGGCTGAGGAATCAGCGGTAACGAACAAGGAGATGCGCTGACCCTTGGCGTCCTCGTAAAGCAGCATCGCTGCCTTGCCCTGGCCGGCGGGCAGCAGCCGGCCGCCAACCAGCTGGAAGCCTTCCGCGACCAGATCGGGCGCCACCAGCTTCAGGCCGACGCGGTTGGACAGCCAGGTCTGCAGATGATCCTTGTCGCTGGCCGGCACTTCCACCGCATGGCGCTGTTCGGCGGCATAGATGACATGGGCGGCGATCGCCTCTTCGGCCAGTTGGTCATCGGCGCCATCTTCCCTGCCGATGCCGTCGATGCCGGCAAAATAGCCGCCAAGACCGCCGATGACGAGCACTGCGGCCGCCGCGGCCGCAAGCCACCAGCGCGACTGCCGCGCCGCCGCTTTGGTCGCGCCTTCACCGCTAACGATCTGCTTGAACAGCACCGGCACGGGCTCGTCGAGCACACCGGCAAAGGCGGCGCGCAACGCGGCGCGGTCGGCGGTGTAGCGGGTGCTTTTCGCCTTCATTTCGGGATTGGCGTCGATCCAGGCGTCGTAGGCGGCGCGCTCGTCGCCCGGCAGCTCGCCGTCGAGAGCCATGTGGATATCGCGTTCGGAAAAATCGCGGCGGGTCATTTCTCGACGATCCTTATCGAGCGGCGGCGCGCCGTGTCATCGAGCAGGCTGCGCAGCTCCTCGCGTCCGCGCGCTATGCGCGACATCAGCGTGCCGGCGGGCACGCCGAGAATGTTGGCGGCTTCGGCATAGGAGAATCCTTCGATGGCGACCATGACGAGAGCGGCGCGGCGGTCGGGGCTGATCGCCTGCAATGCGTCGATGATCTCGCGCGAGGCGGCGTTCTCGGCCTGCTCGGCGGGGACTGCCTGCGCCTCGTTTGCGTCAAGCGGCAGGATCGCCGCCTCACCGCGCCGGTTCACCTTGCGCATCTGATCGATGAACAAATGATGCATGATCGTAAACAGCCACCTCCGGGGGCTTTCTCCTGTCTGCCAGCTTTCAAGCCGCAAGAGCGCTCGTTCGAGGCAATCCTGGACGAGATCGTCAGCGGATTCGCGGTCGCGCAGAAGCGAGCGTGCGTAGCGGCGCAGGCGCGGTATTTCGCCAAGGATTGCTGCCTTCTTTTCGTCCATGACCGCTGGTTCTGAGGTCGCCCTTGTTTAACCCGATTGAACGCGCCTTCCCGGCGCGGCGCAAGCGGCCAGCGCGAAGCGGTCTGCCGCCCCGGTCACCCAAGCAGTGAGACAACGAGTTGATCGGCTAAATTATTCCCCGCAATCAACAAACGGGCCGAATTATCCTAAATCGGTCAGTGCGAAATCATGGCCTTTGTACAGCAGTGGAAGATCGCGGCTTTTCGCGCAGGCGTAAGCAAAACAGTCCCCGAGATTCAGATCCGCCTTGTGGCCAACGGCTTTGCCGTAACGGGCGCTCGCGTCAATGGCCCGAGAGCCGATGTTGTCGTCAATGGCCAGACTCTCTCCCATGATCTCCACAATGAACTCATCGATCAGATCGCGGGCATGGAGAAGGGCTTCAGCGCTGGGTCTGCGCGGGCCGGCGCCGGCCCTTACCAATGCCTGTGTTGCTTCGAAGTGAACCAACGGAGAAACCCAGACCTGCCCGGAAAAACCGGATAGCTGCTTCAGCAATTCCTCCCACCCAGGTTCCTGGTTGAGAATGGCGACGATCACCGACGCGTCGACAAACATCAGTCTTCCCACATCTCGTCGGTGAACTTCTTCATATCGAAATCGGGATTGGGCAGGCCAAGCTTCCTGGCCCTGTCCTGAAGACTGGCGATCCGATCGCGCAGCGGCACCTTCGCCCGATTGCGCTCAAGTTCGTGCACGAGCGCGACCCGCACCGCCTCCGTTTTGCTCGGAGCGTTCGTCTCGCTTTGCAATCTGCTGGCCAGCGCATCCACTTCGTCGTCGCGGATATAGAGCGGCATCGAATATCCTCCGTTGGATATTCATATATTCCATCTCGTATATCACTTCAAGTTGCAGCGTTGGCCTCCCTCGCCGCCCGCGTCAGCAGCCGCTGGTAGAACAGGCCGATGCCGATCAGCACGGCGCCAAGACCGATGAAGGACAGCGCCCTGAGCACGCCTTCCAGTTCCGACATGTCGAACAGGAAGACTTTTACCACGGCAATCGCGATCAGCGCCGCCGAGGCAATGCGCAGCACCTGCGACTTCAGCCAGACGCCGGCGGTCAGCAGCACGACGCCGATGATCAGCCAGAGCGCCGAATAGGTGTAGGTCTCAAGCTGCCCGAGGCCGCTCCACAGGCCGATGAACTCGCCCTTGAACACGCGCCTGACCGACAGTGTGGCGTAGGCGAAGACAAGCAATGCCGCTACTACCGCCAGCATCTGCGCATACCATGGCGGCCGCTTGTCCCTGGCATAGAGCGCCAGCCCGCCGGCGGCTATGGCCGGCAACAGGTAAGCCAGGAACAAGAGGTTGAACACCGGGATCTGGCCGGTCGATTCGTCGGTGAACAGCGGATTGAGCACCAGGAAATGCTGGAGGACGATGAAGGCGACCGAGAGCACGCCGGCGGCCATCGAGCCGTAGCGCAGCACAGAGCTTGGCGAGCGCATGTCGATGGCCACCAGTATCGCGCCGGCACCGATGGCGATCAGCGTATAGATCGCCTGTTCGGCGAGCGTCACCGGGCCGGTGTCGATGACGCCGCCATGCATGGCGTGGCGCACCAGCATGGCGACGGTGAGCAGCGCAAACAGGGCTGCACCCGCCTCCATCGCTAGGCGCGGCCGGCCATTGCCAGTTGTTGGTAGTGCGGGGGTGGTACGCGCGAGTTGCCAGGCGGCAAAGCCGAAGGCCAGCGCCGGCACGCCGTATCCCGGCAGCAGCCAGTTGAACACCGGCGTCGTCGTCAGGAACTCGGCGCCGACGATGGTCGGATCGAAGGCGACGCGGCCGAGCACGGCGACGACCGCGCCGACCGAAATCCAGCCCAGCACGGGATAAGAACGCCAACGCGTCGCCAGCGCCGGCACGATGGCGGCAACGCCGGCAAGAATGGTCGTCCAGCCGGATCCGAAGGCCATGTGCAGCATCAGCAGGCCGGCCAGAGCCGAGCCGCAAAGCGCGAAGGAGACGGCAATGTCGCCCTTGAGCGGCGGCTGTTCGGCGCGCGCGATCCATTCGCCACCGGCAGCGAAGACAACAACCAGAAGGGCAGCTATCGCTGCGTAGACAAGGTCGCGGTCGAGATTGCCGTAGGCAAGCCACAGCGTCAGCAGAATAAGCAGCGGCGCAGCGACGCCCCATGCCGCCCAGCATGCCGCGCGGACCCGTGCTGAGGCGGCGAAGCGGCGTGCGGCCCAGAAGCCGGCGCCGATGAAGACCAGGCCGAGGCCAATGCCGATGCGCAGTGTCAACGGATTTCCGGCCGCCACCGGCATGCCGTCAAAGCCGATATTCCCCTGGGTTATGTCGGAGCCGATGGTGGTGGGCGGAATGATGCCGAGATGGATCATCACGCTCACCACGCCGGCGGCATGCAGCAGCGGCAGCGCGCGCGGCCGGTAGAGTGCGGTGGCGACAAGGGCGACGAGGACGAAGGCGCCCGGCAAGGCGCCACCGGCGGCGACCAGCGTCGTGTCGACGGACAGGCCTAGCGCTGAAAACGCAACGAAAACGCCAGGCACGATCGAGGGCCAGTCGAAGCCCGCCTTTGCAGGTTCCGCTTCGCCGCCACGACTGCCCAGCCAAACAAAGGCAAGCACCGCCAGCGTCACCGCGTCGATGAACAGGACGACGGCAAGGTCGGCGAACCGGATGACGGCAAGGTCGGCGACGAGCGTACTCATCATGTAGGCGATGGTCCAGGCGCCGGTGCCCAAGAAGGCGGCCGCAATCAGGAATTTCCAGTCGCGAATGCGGGCGATCACGGCTGTGGCGGCAAGCACGATCGCCAGGTAGACGAACAGCGCCCATGGGTTGGGCGCCTGCGAGGACACAAGCGCCGGCGTCGCCATCGAGCCGACAAGGCCGATGCCGGCCAGGGCCTGACCGTGGACGAGAGCGGCGACAATGGTCGCTACGCCGATGGCGCCGAGCACGGCGAAAGCGAAGGCCGGGCCGACGAAACCGTAAATGGCGTGCGCGGCATAGACCGTACCGAACAGAATGAAGGCGCCGGCAGCCGTCAGGATCGCCGGAATATAGGCGCCTGCAGCCCCTTGCACCGGCACCTTGAAGCCGGTGCGGCGGATGAACTCGCCGCCGCCGATCAGCACCAGGCCGAGCAGCGCCGCCAGGGACAGCCGCACTTCAGGGCCGAAAATGCCGGCCTCGATGGTGTAGCGGATCAGGAACAGGCCGCCCAGGGCCAGCGCGACGCCGCCGACCCAGACCGCCCATCGTGTGCCGAGCGCGGTTTCGACCTCGGACTGGCGGGCTGCCTTCGCCGTGGCGGCAGGCGCGGATCCGGTGAATGCCGCCTTGGCCGCGGCTGACAGTTCTGGCACGGCCTCGCTGGTGGCCGCATCGGCTTCGGCGGCCGGTGCCTGGGCATGTGCCGCGTCGGCTGTTGTTGGCGAAGCTATGTCGGCAACTGGTGCGGTGGCCTGAGCGGCATCCGCCGGTGCGCTTGCAACCTGCTCGACCGGTTTGACAACGGGCGGTGTCGCATGCACGCCGGACAGAACCAGGCTGCGCAGCGCTCCGAGCTCGCGCTCGATCAGACTGACGCGGCCCTGCTGGCGCAAGACGAGGACAAAAAGCACGATAACGACGACGGCGCCAATCAGGCTTTCAAACATGGCGGTTCCCCCAAACCAGGCCAGTTTTCACTGACAATTGCGGCGGCCACACGGCCACCCCAGACGGCTATTCAAGTCACGCCACCGCAATGGTGGCCGAAAAGAAGTTATCGAGCATGTTTCGTCGGCAAATTCCAGCGGCCTACGGTCTTTATCCTCACCCATCATCTGAGATAGCCAGGAATGGCATGCCGCCGCCACTTGCCCAGGAGCCATGCTATCCTCGGATGAACTGTGGGGAAATCGAATGCCGAAACGAAGTGCAGGGCTGCTGATCCACCGGACAAGGGCCGGCATTCTCGAATTTCTGCTCGTCCATCCCGGCGGCCCATTCTGGGCAAGGAAGGATGAAGGCGCTTGGTCGATCCCCAAGGGCCTCGTCGAGGACAATGAAGATGAGTTGGCCGCCGCCCGGCGCGAGGCTGGGGAAGAACTCGGAGTCAGCATCGATGGCGATTTCGAACCTGTCGGCAGCTATCGGCAAGCCGGCGGCAAGATCGTCATCGCCTGGAGTGTCGAAGCCGATTTCGATCCCGATGCCGTTAAAAGCAACATGTTCACGATGGAATGGCCGCCCAGGTCAGGCGTGACGAGGGAATTTCCCGAAATCGACAGGGCCGGCTGGTTTTCCTTCGCCGAGGCAAGCCTCAAAATACTGAAAGGCCAGCGCGTCATTCTCGACGATTTCGTGCAGAGGCGGCTACAGGCGTCCTGCCAACTTGGCCGCTAGATCAGCCCACTCGCCCAAGTTCTTCCAACCATTTTGTTGCTGGAAGTCGTAGGTCATTGCACCTCTGTTGAGCGGAGAAAGATGTCCGGGTGATGGTGTGGCAAGATACTTCGGCAAAGATACAGGCAAGTGGTAATCGCGATAGCGACGCCAACGACCATCATCCCCTACTTCGAAAAGGCGATCTGTCCCGTCTTCAATCTTTCCGACCCCCATGTATTCCAACGGGTTTGGACCTGTGGTGTGGGAGACCCCGTCCTGAATGTGGGGCAAACTATTGATGCTTGCAGCCATCAGGCCCTTCTTCTCAATGACGCTCCGTGCGATCTCATAGCGAACCCAGCGTCGAGCCCATGTTTCAGAACCAAATAGAACGCAGACCACTGAACTGAATTGCATTTCTCGCTGGATCATGCCCTTCAGAGATTCTGGGGCAGTAAGTTTCGCCTTTTCCCAAACGCTCTTGTCGATAAAGCAACTGGCGTCTTTAACATCCTTCTGGAATTGCATCGCATTGCGTACGTTGTTCACTCGATGAATGTCTGCGTAATGGAAAGAAAAGAAAATCCCACGCTTCTTCGGTTCGACGTGTAGAGGAGGTCTCGGAATCGTCGGCGCCCCCAATCCCTTAAAGCCAAGACTCAGCAGGCCCATCAGATTTTCTGGAGGCTGCGGAGCCAGCGAACCGAGCAAGCTATTGAACGGATTTTCGCGACGAGGTGCCAAACCTCTAAGTAATTCGCCAAGCGAGCTCTCAAGCGAATTAGGTGCCGGCGCCGGAGATATCGAACCCAACAAGCTATTGGATGGGTTATCACGCCGAGGAGTCGAACCTGCAACAAGCCCCCTAACCGAGTTAGGTGGCGGGTCGCTCCTTGTAAGAGCGTTGACAATAGCCTTGAGCAAGTCACCGGTTTCGTCGGTCATGGATGACCTCCGTAGCGCCAAACAGCCACTAAGATAATTACGACCCCTATGTAGGGCAACGCGACAGTCCAAGAAAACGCCAGTCTGAAAGGGCTTGCAACCTGATGTCGGAACTCTCGCCAGTTCATGGAAAATGGAGAGATTTCCTCATCTAGTCGAACTGCATCGTATAGGCGCCTGTAAGCCCGCTCCACGTGCAGCTGTTTGGCTGTCAGTCCCCAGAAGATTAGAATCGGAAAAATCGCGATCAGTGGAAGGTAAGATGGCGTCGAGCCGGGCGGCGTTCCGACCTGGGTCTGGCCAAGTGCTATGATTGCGGCAGCGACCGTTATGGCTAGGGTCTTCAAGGTCTGGCTGTCAGATGCCATCCGGCCAATGATACCTTGGATCATTCCAAGATGAGCTATTTTTTGTTCCAAGGTTCGAATCCCCATTTGCCAATGCTTAACATATTTCGGGATTCGAACATATAGGGAACAATACGGACCGAACGATGAGAGCCCGAGTAGGAGTTTCCGCTTCGCTTATCTGACAATGCCTCTGGCGGAGGCTTTGGCGCCGATCGCCTTACCTGGCGCATGATGTTTGCGCAAGGCGGCGAGAAAGCCGGCGCGGGCGTCTGGCTGTTCGATGCCGCGCGGCTCGTAGACATGGCGGGTGAAAAAGAAACCGGTCAGATGGAAGGCGTCCTCGAGTGCCGCGTGGTCCGCCCGCAAGCCGGAGCCGCGCTGCAGGAAGGCCGGCAGCGCCAGCATCTTGTCGCGCCACGGCGCACCGGCGGCTCGCGACACCGCACGGCCGGATTTCGGCGAGACGTAGGCCAGATCCTGCCTGGCGCCGGTCGCCGCGCACTGGCTGAGATCGAGGCCGAAGCCGAGTTCGTCGAGGATGAGCAGTTCGAAGCGCGCCACCAGTTCGCCGGCGGCATCCGAATCGTCCAGATGGGCGATCATCACGGCAAGCGTCTCATACAGGCCGCCATGGGCGTCGCGCTCGGGCAGGAGTCTGAGATGCGCGGCCATGGTCTGCAGGCCGTAGACGGCGACTGCGCTGTCCATCAACCGGGCGGCATTCATCTCGATCGCCTCGGCCTGGAAGGTGCCGAGATGCTCGTCGAGGCGTGCCCGCCACAAAAGGTCGACCCGGTTGCCGGGCTGCAGCACCGGCTGCTGCTTGCGCGAGCGCCCGCCGCGCACCAGGCCGAGATGGCGGCCATGCGCACGCGTCATTACCTCGAGAATGGCGCTGGTTTCGCCATGCTTCCGGGTGCCGAGTATGATTCCCTCGTCGCGCCATTCCATGGCAGGAGCTTGTCACCGGTTGCATGGCGAAATCAAGATTTTGGCGCACCGCGTGCGATCTGTGCTGACATTGGATCTCCGCACATCGTCGAAAGGCTCCGATCACGCGAATTTCCGGTGATCGGCCAGGACGTCGTCGATGACGCGGCGCGATCGCTCGGCTTCGGCTTGGTTGGCGTCGTGTCCGGCAACGGTGATCAGCGCCTTCCACAGCGTCCAGCCGCGGCCGCGCGCCCAGGTCGCTTCATCGACGTCGATGGCGGCACGGAACGCCTCCCGGCTCTCGCCCTGGAAGAACGTCCAGGCGATCGCCAGGTCGCAAGAGGGATCGCCGATCCCGGAGGTGCCGAAGTCGATGACGGCGCTCAAACGGCCGTTTTGGACCAGAAGGTTGCCCCAAGCGACGTCTCCGTGGAACCAGACGGGCGACCCTTGCCAGGTGGCGGCAAGGGCCGCATACCAGACAGCGGTGGCCGCCTGGGTGTCGATCTGCCCCTCCAGCGCCTGGAGTGCTTCCCTTGTCTGGTTGTCATACACGCTCAGCGATCCGCCGCGGAAGAAATTGTGCTGGCCCGCGGGCGGCCCGCCCGCCGGATCGATCCGCCGGAGCGCAATGAGGAACTTGGCCAGATCGACCGCGAACTGTCGGCGATCGGCGATTTCGGCGGTCTTGGCTGTTTCGCCGTCGATCCAGCGGTAGACGGACCATTGCCAGGGGTAGTCCTCCCCAGGCTCGCCCATCGCCAGTGGAACCGGGATCGGCAGCGGCAGAAGCGGCGCCAGCCTGGGCAGCCAGCGGTGCTCTTTTTCGACCTGCAAGGCATATGGTGCGGCACTCGGCAGCCGCACAGTCATATCATTGCCGAGGTGGAAGGTTCGGTTGTCCCAGCCGCCAAACGCCACCGGCCTCACCGGCAGATGCCGCCATTGCGGAAATTGCGCGGCGATCAACCGGCGCACGAGATCGGTATGGATGGTCGGTTTTGGATCAGGCATGTCATCGTCTCAAACTGCCGGGCGGCATTTCCAGACGATGAAGCTCAATGGGGAAACTCAAGCCCCATCTCGCGGTAGCGCTCGGGGTCGTCGCCCCAGTTTTCACGCACTTTGACGAACAAGAACAGGTGCACTTTCTGCTCGAGAATGCCAGCTATTTCCATGCGCGCCGACTGGCCGATGGCACGGATGGTCTCGCCCTTGTGGCCGAGCACGATCTTCTTCTGGCTGTCGCGCTCGACATAGATGGTCTGGTCGATGCGCACCGAGCCATCCGGTTTCTCTTCCCATTTCTCGGTCTCGATATGCGAGGAATAGGGCAACTCCTGATGCAGCCGCAGATACAGCTTCTCGCGGGTGATCTCGGCGGCCAGCTGGCGCATCGGCAGGTCCGAGATCTGGTCTTCCGGATAGTACCAGGGGCCGACCGGCAGAGCTTGCGCGAGATAGTCGAGCAAATCCTTGCAGCCGGAGCCGGTCAGCGCCGAGACCATGAAGGTGCGCTTGAACGGCACCTTTTCGTTTGCTGCCGCAGCCAGGGCCAGCAGCGCCTCGTGCTTGACCCGGTCGACCTTGTTGAGGATCAGCACCATCGGCTGGCGGACGTCCTTCAGCCGCTCGAGGATGGCGTCGGCGTCACCCCTGATGCCGCGCTCGGCATCGATCAGCAGCAGCACGATATCGGCGTCCTTGGCGCCACCCCAGGCGGTGGTCACCATCGCGGTGTCGAGCCGGCGCTTCGGCTTGAAGATGCCGGGCGTATCGACAAAGACGATCTGCGCGTTGTCATGCGTGGCGATGCCGCGCACGATGGCGCGGGTGGTCTGCACCTTGTGGGTGACGATCGACACCTTGGCGCCGACCAGTTGGTTGACCAGCGTCGACTTGCCGGCATTGGGCGCCCCAATCAGGGCAACGAAGCCGGAATGCGTGGGCTCCGCTGCCGGAGGGAGATCTTCGCTGCCGGTCATGCCGCACTCCCTTGGTTGGCCCAGATGCCCTCGCGCATAAGAAACGCCGATGCCGCCGCTTCTTCGGCTGCGCGGCGAGAGCCGCCCGTGCCGCTTGCCGGCGCAAACCCGCCGACCTTCACGGACACCGTGAAAACCGGTTGATGTTCAGGTCCCTCGCGTTTCTCGATCGCGTATTCTGGCCTGACATCGCTGGTCTTGGCGAGCCATTCCTGCAGGTCGGATTTCGGATTGGGCGGCTTGGCCACCACCTTTTGCGAGCGCGGCTCCCAGTAGCGCAGGACGAATTGCCTTGCGGCATCGAGGCCGCCGTCGATATAGACCGCCGCGATCAGCGCCTCGACCGCATCCGCCAGATAGTTTCCGCCCGAGCCACGCGAGCGCGCCTTCAAGGCAGCGTCGGCCCGAACCAGATCTTCGAGCTGCATTTCAATGCCGATCTCGGAGCATGTCCGCGCATCGACCAGGGCATTGAAGCGCGGGGCGATTTCACCTTCCGGCGCTTCAGGAAACTTTTCGAAAAGCAGGTCGGCAACGATCAGGCCGAGCACGCGGTCGCCAAGGAATTCGAGGCGCTGGTTGTTGCTGCTTGCCTTGACCGCACTGGAATGGGTCAGCGCGGTCTCGAGCAAACGGACATCCCGGAAGGAATGGCCGGTTTTGGCTGTCACCAAATCGGCCAGAGTTTCACCCGTCGGGCGCTTCAAAGCCATCAATTCACGAAATGGAACAGGCGCGACAGGCGCACCAGCGACGGCCATTTCCAGATCTCGAGCGGGCTCGCCTTCCCGGCGATCGAGAAGAAGACGATGTTGGCGCGGCCGACAAGGTTCTCCGCCGGCACGTAGCCGACGCTGAGGCGGCTGTCGGAGGAGTTGTCGCGGTTGTCGCCCATCATGAAATAGTTGCCGGGGGGCACGACGAACTCGCGGGTGTTGTCGGTGATCGAATTCGGTGTCAGGTCGAGCGTGTCGTAGCTGACGCCGTTGGGCAGGGTCTCGCGATAGACGTCGACCGGCTCAGGCACTTCCGTGATATCAGGATTTTGGATCTGGCCGGTTTTCACACGAGGCACGCCCTGGCCGTTGATGAACAATTGGCCGTCCTTCATCTGGATCTTGTCGCCGGGCAGGCCGACGACGCGCTTGATGTAGTCGAGCGACGGATCCGGCGGGAACTTGAAGACCACCACGTCGCCGCGCTTCGGATCGGAACCCCAGATGCGGCCGGAAAAGATGTCGGGGCCGAATGGCAGCGAATAACGCGAGAAGCCATAGGACCATTTGGTGACGAACAGATAGTCGCCTTCGAGCAAGGTCGGCCGCATAGAGCCGGACGGGATCGAGAAGGGCTGGAACAGCAAGGTGCGGATGACCATGGCCAGCAGCAAAGCCTGGATGATGACGCTGACGATTTCGCCAAGCCCGCCGGATTTCTTCTCGGATTTTTCAGCCACGCTCATGTCGTCCTCGATTGTGCGTTGGATGGTATAGAGTCTCGGCGCGCGCTGGGCAACGTCAAGTCGGCGTTAGATAGCGGTCGTCTGATGCAATCAATGTGGCGCTTGTTCGGCGGGCAACGCCTCGATGATCACAAAGGCTTGAGCAAGCGGGAAATCATCGGTGATTGTGAGGTGGATCGCCGCTCTGTGCCCCTGTGGCAGGATTTTGGCCAGCCGTGCCGCCGCTCCCCCGGTCAGCGCCATGGTCGGCGCGCCGCTGGGCAGGTTGGCGACCCCCATGTCGCGCCAGAACACGCCCTGCGCCAGGCCGGTGCCAAGCGCCTTGGCGCAGGCCTCCTTGGCGGCGAAGCGCTTGGCATAGGAGGCGGCGCGGCCCTTGCGGCCTTCGGAGCGGACCTGTTCGACCTCGGTGTAGATGCGCTGGATGAAGCGCTGACCATGCCGTTCCAGCGACTTTTCGATGCGTCTGATGTCGATCAGGTCGCTGCCGATGCCGATGATCATTCCGCCGGAACTTCCCGTCCGCGGTGCCCGGCCTTATGCGCCCGCTCTGCCATGCGCTTCCTGCGCTGCTCGCGAAAGGCTGTCATCCCCCAGCGGGTAATGCCGTAGAAGATCAGCCCGAAGATCAGGCCGAGCGGCACAGCGCCGATCAGCATCGGCTCGAGCACCGGGTGCCACAGCTTTGCAAACGACAGCGTGTGCATCATCTCACCAAGATGCGCAGGCGGTCCGTTCTTGGGCAGGCGCTCATGCAGGATCAGCTTGCCGACTTCCCAGGACGCTCCCCACAGCAGCGGGAAAGTCAGCGGATTGCCGAAGAATACCGCGCCGAGGGCGGCGGCCACCAGATTGCCGGCGACCACCCAGCAGAGCACGGCGGCGACGGCGAAATGGAAGCCGAGCGGAAAGAAGGAGGCGAAAACGCCGGCCGCGACGCCGGCCGCGACCGCATGCGGTGTCGCCTTCAGCCGCAGGATGCGCTTGGAGAAATATTGCAACGAGCGCGAAAACGAGCGGCGCGGCCACAGATAGGTACGCACCCGCTCCAGAATGCCATCAGGCTTTCGGCGTCGAAAAAGCACTCTGTTCCAGTTCCCGGTTCATCACGCCCAAATTGCAACCATCCCTGGCCGGGCGCGGTCGCTCCATCTTGCGCTTCGAGGGCGCAGAAAGGCAACAACGACTTTGATATAGCGACTGCCTTGCGGCGGAACAATGAAACGCCGCCGCGATGGTCTGCCGCAGGCGGGTAACGATGGTCTGCCGCAGGCGGGTAACAAGAGCGCCATTGGGGCGAAACTGAGGACAATATCGATGAAAGCTCCCTGACGACGGCAATGTCCGCGCGAAGACGACGCCGAGGCGGATAGACTATTCCCGATATTCGCTGACTTCGACCAAATTGCTGTCCGGATCGCGGAAATAGACCGACATCATCTTACCGCGGGCGCCGGTGCGCTCGACCGGGCCGACTTCGATGGCAACGCCATTGGCTTCCAGACTGGCGCAAATCTCGGCAAGCGGCCTTGCGGCGATCAGGCAGAAATCGCCGGACCCAGGCATCGGCGTCTTGGCTTTCGGTTCAAAAGTGTGCGTTGCCTGATGCAGATTGATCTTCTGCGATCCGAACAGCAACGCCGTCGGCCGGTTCGGCTCGTCGAGGCGCTTGAGGCCAAGCACCCGCTGGTAGAAGGCGCAGCTGTCCTCCACCGAGCGGACCGTCAGCACGAAATGATCGATGCCGGCGATCATGGTGATGTCCCCTAAATGTTGCGGCTACCCGGCTTGATCGCCGGGATGGCGGCAAGTTCCGGCGGCAGGCGGTCGGCGGGATAGGCCGGCACCTCATATTCGGCAAGCGCGATCAGCGGCACGCCGACATTGGTCTTGCCGGCCGAGCGGTCGATGATGCAGGCCGCCGCCACGACCTCGGCGCCAATCGCGCGCAGGCAGTCGATGGTTTCGCGGATCGAAAGACCAGTGGTGACGATGTCCTCGACGATGACGACGCGCGATCCCGGCGCGATCTCAAAGCGGCGCAGCCTGAACTCGCCGCCTTCGCGCTCCACCCAGATTGCTGGCACACCGAGATGGCGCGACGTCTCATAGGCCGGGATCAGGCCGCCGATCGCCGGGCCGACGACGTAGTCGACCTTGCCCGGCACCGCCTTGCGGATCTTTTCGGCCAGCGCCTTGCAAAGCCGCTCGGTCTTGTCGGCATGCATGAAGACGCGCGCCTTCTGCAAGAAGACCGGGCTGCGCAGGCCGGACGTCAGGATGAAATGCCCCTCCAGAACAGCGCCCGCCTCGCGGAAAATGCCCAGCACCTCGTCGGTATTCATAACTCGCCCCATGTCCATGGTGAATGGTGAAATGGTGAAATGGTGAATGGTGAATGGTGAATGGTGAATGGTAGTGAGAGCGCCTTCTTTCACTATTCACTATTCACTATTCACCCATTCACACGCCGCGCATCGCTGACGCTCGAATTATCCTTGAGCTGCGACAGCAGCCGGTTGAGGTGCTTCAGATCCCAGACTTCGAGATCGATCAGCATTTCGGTGAAGTCGGGCGCGGTGCGCACCATCGACAGCGTATGAATGTTGGCGTCGTTGGAGGCAACGACCTGGGCGATGTCGGCGAGCGAGCCCGGCGCGTTGATGGCGGTAACCGAGACGCGCGCCGGAAAGCGCTCCTTGGTCTGCTCGTCAATGTCCCAGCGCACGTCGATCCAGCGCTCCGGCTGGTCGTCGAAGGCCTGCAGCGCCGGCGACTGGATGGGATAGATGGTGATGCCGGTGCCCGGCTGGACGATGCCGACGATGCGGTCGCCAGGCACGGCCCCTTCCGGCGCGAAACGCACCGGCAGGTCGCCGCGCACGCCGCGGATCGGCACCGCGCCATCGCGCGGCTGGTCCTTGTCCTTGCGCGCGGCTCGGCTGCCGGGCATCTGGAACAGCATGCCGGCGGCGTTGCGGATCTTCGACCAGCCCTCCTCGCGCTGCTTGGGGGCGCTGACGGTGACGCGCTCGTCCTTGTAGTCTGGGAAGACCGCCTTCATGACGTCGGTCGAGGCAAGTTCGCCGCGCCCGACCGAGGCCAGCACATCTTCGATGTCCTTGCGCGCCAGCCGGTGCAGCACCGGCTTCAGGCTTTCCTTGGTGAAGGTCTTGCCGGCGCGTTCGAAGGCGCGCTCGAGAATGCGGGCACCAAGACCTGAATATTGCTTGCGAATGGCGTTCTTGGTGGCGCGGCGGATGGCTGAACGCGCCTTGCCGGTGACCACCACCGACTCCCAAGCCGCTGGCGGCACTTGCGCCTTGGAGCGGATGATCTCGACCTCGTCGCCGTTTTTCAGTTCGGTCATTAGCGGCATGATGCGGCCGTTGACCTTGGCGCCGACGCAGGTATCGCCGACGTCGGTGTGCACGGCATAGGCGAAGTCGATGGGGGTGGCGCCGCGCGGCAGAGCGATCAGCATGCCTTTCGGCGTGAAGCAGAACACCTGGTCCTGGAACAGCTCCAGCTTGGTATTTTCGAGGAAGTCTTCCGGGTTGTCGCCTTCTGCCAGTTGCTCGATGGTGCGCCGCAGCCAGGCATAGGCGTTGGTCTCCTTCGAGATCGCATGGGCGGCACCGTTCGTCTTGCCGCCGGTGTCCTTGTAGATTGAATGGGCGGCGACGCCATATTCGGCGATCTTGTTCATCTCGCGGGTGCGGATCTGCAGTTCGACGCGCTGGCGTGATGGGCCGACAATGGTGGTGTGGATCGAACGGTAGTCGTTCTGCTTGGGCGTCGAGATGTAATCCTTGAAGCGGCCAGGTACCATCGACCATGTGGTGTGAATGGCGCCGAGCGCGCGGTAACAGTCTTCGACGCTGTCGACGACGACGCGGAAGCCGAAGATGTCCGAGAGCTGCTCGAAGGACAGCGCCTTGGCCTCCATTTTGCGGAACACCGACCAAGGCTTCTTCTGCCGGCTCTTCACGCCGGCGTTGATGGCATGCTTTTCGAACAGCGCCGACAGCGCCTTTTCGATGTCGGTCAGCACGCCCTTGTTGCGCTCGAATATCTCGGCAAGCCGCGCGGTGACGGCGCGATAGGCTTCCGGATTGATGAAGCGGAAGGCGATCTCTTCCAGTTCCTCGCGCATGCCTTGCATGCCCATGCGCCCGGCGAGCGGCGCATAGATGTCCATCGTCTCCTCGGCGATGCGCAGGCGCTTGGCCTCGGGCATGTGGTCGAGGGTGCGCATGTTGTGCAGACGGTCGGCGAGCTTGACCAGCAGAACGCGGACATCCTCCGAGATGGCCAGCAACAGCTTGCGCAGGTTTTCCGCCTGCTCGGCCTTCTTGGAGACGAGATCGAGCTTCTTCAGCTTGGTCAGGCCTTCGACCAGCTTGCCCATTTCGGGGCCGAACAGATCGTCGATCTCGGCCCGCGTCGCGGTGGTGTCCTCGATCGTGTCATGCAGCAAGGCGACGGCGATCGTCGCCTCGTCCATGTGCATTTCGGTGAGGATGGCGGCGACTTCGAGCGGATGCGAGAAATAGGGATCGCCGGAAGCGCGCTTCTGGTGGCCATGCTTCTGCATGGCGTAGACATAGGCCTTGTTGAGCAACGCCTCGTTGACGTCAGGCTTGTAGCGCGCAACGCGCTCGACAAGCTCATACTGACGCATCATGGGCGGGTTCTCACGGTGCTGAAATGATTGATGCGCCGCACTGATGTACGGCGCATCTCATAGATAGCCACGAAACTCACGGGACGGAAGTGCCGGAACCATATTCCCGGCAGGTCCAGGGCAGCGATTAGTAGTCGTCGCTCTTTTCCGGGGGAACCAGGCCCTCGATGCCGGCCAAAAGGTCTTCCTCGGTCATGCGATCGAAGGTGACGTTTTCTTCGGCGTCGTCGGCATCGGTAGCTGCAACTGCGTTGCCGGTCTGGTCGGCGATCGCCTCGCCGTCGGCCTCGGGCTCGTCGACCTCGACATGCTTCTGCAGCGAGTGGATCAGATCTTCCTTGAGGTCGTCGGGCGACAGCGTCTCGTCGGCGATCTCGCGCAGCGCTACGACCGGGTTCTTGTCGTTGTCGCGGGGCACGGTGATCGGCGCGCCCTGGCTGATCTGGCGGGCACGGTGGCCGGCGAGCAGCACGAGCTCGAAGCGGTTGTCGACCTTGTCGATGCAGTCTTCAACGGTTACGCGGGCCATTGATTGCCCCTTTCATGCCTGGATTTGATGGAAAACAGGCGCGGTCCATAACCCGAACGCCGCCAAAATACAAGCATTATGGCGCCGTGGCCCCATCGGCTGGCGAATGCCAGTCTCTGGCGCCGGTGAATGCCTTGCCGGCAAAGCCCGCCTACCGGCGACGACACGGCTCCGATCACAATTGCTTGCAGTGCGCCCCGGCACCCTTGGATTGCCGTAAAACTGGCGCTATCTCGGTTGACGAAAGGTCAGCCGGTTTATTTACGAGCCGACCGATATAACGACCCATTTCGATTAGTCCGCCACCTATTTCGAAAAAGGAATATTGCCATGTTCGACCCCCGTGAAAAAATCGCTCTTTTCATAGACGGCGCCAATCTCTACGCCACCTCGCGCGCACTCGGCTTCGACATAGACTACCGCAAACTGCTGTCCAGCTTCCAGAAGCGCGGCTATTTGCTGCGCGCCTATTACTACACCGCTCTGGTCGAGGATCAGGAATACTCTTCGATCCGCCCTTTGATCGACTGGCTCGACTACAATGGCTTCAAGGTGGTGACCAAGCCGGCCAAGGAATTCACCGACTCGACCGGCCGCCGCAAGATCAAGGGCAATATGGACATCGAACTGACCGTCGATGCGCTCGAACTTGCCGATGTTGTCGATCACTATGTCATCTTCTCCGGCGACGGCGACTTCCGCACACTGGTCGAAGCGCTGCAGCGGCGCGGCCGCAAGGTCTCGATCGTCTCCACCATGGCCTCGCAACCACCGATGATCTCGGACGATCTGCGCCGCCAGGCCGACCATTTCATCGATTTGACCTCGCTGAAGAACGAGGTCGGCCGCGATCCCTCCGAACGGCCGGTGCGCAGGCCCGAGCCGGCCGAAGTCGAAGAGGAAGACTATTGACGGCGGCGGCCTTGGACGCCGCTCCCGAACCCGACCGCGACTGCCCGCTCTGCCCGCGCCTGCATGATTTCATCGCAGACTGGCGGCAGCGCGAGCCGTCGTGGTTCAATGCGCCGGTGCCGACTTTCCTGCCGCCTGATGGCGAGGACGCCGTCGAGCTGCTGATCGTCGGGCTGGCGCCCGGCCTGCGCGGCGCCAACCGCACCGGGCGACCGTTCACCGGCGACTATGCCGGCGACCTGCTCTACTCAACGATGATCGCTCACGGTTTTGCCCGCGGCGAGTTCAAGGCGCGGCCGGATGACGGGCTCGAACTGATCGGCACCGCGATCACCAATGCGGTGCGCTGCGTGCCGCCGGAGAACAAGCCGGTCGGCGCCGAGATCGCCACTTGCCGCAGCTTTCTGGTGCCGACGATTGCACGCTGTCCCAGATTGCGCGCCGTGCTGGCGCTGGGCTCGATCGCCCACCAGTCGACCGTCAGGGCGCTGGGCCAGCGCGGCGCTGCCTATCCGTTCAAGCACGGCGGTCGGTTGCCGGCCGGCGGCGTCACGCTGTTTTCCAGCTATCACTGCTCGCGCTACAACACCAACACCGGTGTCTTGACGGAGACGATGTTCGTCAAGGTTTTCAGCGACATCGCCGAGTTCCTGCGCAATTAAGCCTTCAGAACCCCGCCAGCACGATCTTGCCCTTGGCTTGCCCGGGCGCGGATGACGAAGCTTGCCGAAAGGCAGGCACGACGAGACAGGCGCTCTCCAAAGC
Organism: Mesorhizobium sp. M0052; assembly: GCF_040323255.1. Lineage (NCBI taxonomy): Bacteria > Pseudomonadati > Pseudomonadota > Alphaproteobacteria > Hyphomicrobiales > Phyllobacteriaceae > Mesorhizobium > Mesorhizobium sp. M0052. Next base: position 209,388 of record NZ_JAMYUS010000006.1, read on the forward strand.
CTTGAGCGGCGACGGGAACCCGGAATTGCGACAATTATGAAGGTCCGGAAGCGCTCGGTCTGAAACCGACCTTCGTTAGCGCGCAGACTGGCCCGAACGCTGGGTAGGGCCGATCAGCGCCGCGATGTTTGGTTCCAATCTCGCGCCGGTCGAGCACGCCAGGTCAAGGCGCGGCAAACAACTCAGCCAGCTTCTCCTGCCCGCCCTTCAGCACACTCAGATCGACATCGCCGACGATGCCGTCGACGCGGCCCATATTGTGGTACTGCCAGTAGATCCAGTCGTTGCGACCTGGCTCCAGGAGCAACGAGCGACGCCAGAGCGGGCGAACGTCGATTTTCCCGGCATAGGCGTCCTCGGCCTCGTCGGTCAGGTAGATGATCGCCGGCTTGCCGAACGCAGCTTCAACCGGTCCGAGGAAGGCCTGGAGTTCCGCGCTCAGCTGCTCCGGCGACGGGCGTTGCGGGCAGTTGCCGCCGAATTCGATGTCGACGACCGGCGGCAGCAGCGGCTGGTCGTGCGGCACCACCGCGATGAAATTTTTCGCCTGGTCGGCGCCCGGCCGGCAGAAGGTGAAGAAGTGATAGGCGCCGACGGCAAGTCCGGCCGCGCGCGCCTCGCGCAGGTTTTTGGCGAAGGCATCGTCGACATGGTCGCCGCCCTCGGTCGCCTTGATGACAGCGAAGGCGACATCGTCGGCGGCAACGCGCCGCCAGTCGATCTCACCCTGATGATGGGAAACGTCGATACCCCTGACCGGATAGCTGTCACGATCCGGCGAGAACGTCCGGAAATAGAAGATGCCACCTGCGGCGACGATGCCGGCGAAGACCAGACTGGCCGCACCCCAGAGAATGATCCGGTTCTTCAAGCCTTTCCCCATCGTATGTCGCTGGAAACTTGAAAGCCGATGTGGCTTTTCTGGGGCTGTGGCTCGAGGTTCTTAGCCCCGTTCCTTCATGAGCCGGCCCTTTTCGCGCGACCAGTCGCGCTGCTTTTCGCTCTCGCGCTTGTCGTGCAGTTTCTTGCCGCGGCCGACGGCGAGGAGCAGCTTGGCACGGCCCTGGTCGTTGAAGTAGATTTTCAGCGGCACCAGCGTCATGCCTTCGCGGTCGATGCTCTGCGCGAGTTTTGCCATCTCGCGCTTGTTGAGCAGCAGCTTGCGGCGCCGCCTGGGCTCGTGGTTGAAGCGGTTGGCCTGCAGATATTCCGGCAGATAGGAATTGATCAGCCAGATCTCGCCACCCTCGACCGAGGCGTAGCTGTCCTGGATGTTGGCCTGGCCCTGGCGCAGCGATTTGACCTCGGTGCCGGTCAGCACCAGGCCGGCCTCGACGGTGTCGAGCACCTCATAGGAAAACCGCGCCTTGCGGTTTTCCGCAACGGTCTTGTTGTTGGGATCGGCTTTTCTGACCTGGTTCATGATGCGGAGAGGTGGCGCCTCATCCTTAATTTATCAAGCCGGCGTGCTTCATCGCCGCATCGATCTTCTCGGCGGTCGACGCCTCGATGGTCACCAGCGGCGAGCGCACCACGTTCTCGACCTTGCCAATCTTCGACAGCGCGTATTTGACGCCGCACAGGCCGGGCTCAAGGAAGATCGCCTTGTGCAGCGGCAGCAGACGGTCCTGCAATTCCAGCGCCTTGGCGCTGTCACCGGACAGTGTGGCTTCCTGGAATTCGGCGCACAGCCGCGGCGCGACATTCGACGTCACCGAGATGCAGCCGACGCCGCCATGGGCGTTGAAGCCGAGCGCCGAGGCATCCTCCCCTGAAAGCTGGATGAAATCCTTGCCGCAGGTAGCGCGCTGTTCGGACACGCGCTCGACCTTGCCGGTGGCATCCTTGACGCCGACGATGTTCTTGAAGTCGTGCGCCAGCTTGCCCATCGTCTCCGGCATCATGTCGATCACCGAGCGCGGCGGGATGTTGTAGATGATGATCGGCAGCTTGGTCGCCCTGGCGACGGCGGCGAAATGCTCGTACAGGCCGCGCTGCGTCGGCCTGTTGTAATAGGGTGTCACGACCAGAGCGGCGTCGGCACCCGCCTGCTCGGCATATTGCACCAGACCGACCGCTTCCGCGGTGTTGTTGGAGCCGGCGCCGGCCACGACCGGAGCGCGCCCCTTGGCCACCTCGATGCAGACCTTGACGACATGGCGATGCTCGTCATGCGACAGCGTCGGCGACTCGCCGGTGGTGCCGACCGGGACGAGGCCCGTCGTGCCCTCGCCAAGTTGCCATTCGACGAAGGCGCGAAAGGCTTTCTCGTCGAAACGCCCGCTCTTTTCGAACGGTGTCACGAGCGCAGTAAGCGAGCCTCTCAGCATGTCGTCCAACTCCTTGGAACTTGTTTGTTTATGCATGTCGTCGTCCCAAAACCGGTTCCCACTTTTGGGCGACTGCATCGGGCGCCTTCTAGCCGAAAGCGAAGCCGCGCACCATAGTCTCGACACTGTTGCGCGGCAAGCATGCCGATGGTGCCAGCAAGCGCAATTCGAACGGCCTCGATAACCCTTTGTTTACGGGCTCTTCACGACCTAAGTCTAGGCTCTCGGGCACCTGGGCTTGCCATCTAAAGTGCCGCAACAGGGAAAGATCAGGATCATGCCGGCCGGTCGGCCACTCCGCTTCATATTGCTTGGCGCCGTTGCCCTGCTGATAGTGGGGACGGCGGCAAACGAGAGCGTCGACGAGCAGACGACCTCATCGATCCCGATGCCTGACATGCAAGACAGAGCGCAGACCGATGCGCCCTCCGCCAATATCGCCGTGTTGAAAGGCAGTCTCGACGCGTTGGCGACCGGCGATATCGCCGCGGCACGAGCGGTGCGCGAAACATTGCCGGCCAGTTCGCTGGACCGCCATATCCTGGCCTGGGCGATCGCGCTCTATGGCGGCGACCGTGTGCCGAGCAGCGAGATTGCCGATACCGCAAAGATGTTGCCGAATTGGCCGGGCACCATCGCTCTGCGCAAGAACAGCGAGCGCGCGCTTTGTCGCGAAAACCCCTCGCCGCAGACCGTGGTGAAAGCCTTTGACGGCAGCCAGCCGCTGACCTTTCAAGGCGTGGTCATCCTTGCCCGTTCTTATGTAGCTCTTGGCAACACCAAGGCTGCGCTTTCCGTGCTGTCGCCATTCTGGCGCACCGAGAAGCTGGAAGCCAGGGACGAGGCGGCCGTCAGCAAGGAGTTTGGCGCCATCATTCCGGTTGCCGACCATCGTTTCCGCATGGAACGGATGTTTTATGCCGACCGGGAGAATTCGGCACTGCGGGTCGCAGCACTTGCCGGCGCGCAATCGCTGGCCGATGCCTGGGCCGCCGCCTCGCGTGGCGACAAGAACGCGGCCAAGCTGTTGAAAGCGGTGCCTGCCGCGCAGCAATCGGCCGGCTATTTCTTCGCGCAAGCCGAATATCTGCGCAAGCAGCGGAAGTTTGCGGACGCCGCCGCGGTGATGATGAAAGCGCCAACGAGCCGCGACGCGCTGGTCGATCCCGATGCCTGGTGGGTCGAGCGCCGCGTGCTGTCGCGCGCACTGGTCGACCAGGGCGACTGGAAGACCGCCTACAAGATCGTTGCCGCGCATGCCGCCGAAAGCCCCGCCAGCGCCGCCGAGGCCGAATTCCACGCCGGCTGGTATGCGTTGCGCGGCCTTAACGATCCTGCGACGGCCTCGACCCATTTTGCCCGCATCGCCGATCTCGCGCAGGGACCGATGTCGCTGTCACGCGCCTATTACTGGCTTGGCCGCGCGGCGGAAGTCGGCGGTCCCGGCAATGCGAAGGATTATTTCACCAAGGCGGCAGCCTATGGCACCACTTTCTACGGGCAGTTGGCGGCGGAACGGGTTGGCTTGCGCACGCTGAACATCGTCTATCCCGAGCCAAGCACTGCCGACCGCCAAAGCTTTGACGGCCGCGAAGCCGTCAGCGCCATCAAGCGGCTGCAGGAGGCGGGCTACGACCGCTATGCCGAGACGCTTTACCGCGACCTCGCCGGGCAGTTGACCAGCCCCGGCGAGCTGGCGCTGCTTGCGGTGCTGGCGGAAAAGCAGGGCAATCATTTCATGGCGCTGAAGATCGGCAAGATCGCCGGCGCGCGCGGCATCGATGTCGGCGCGCTGTCGCATCCGCTGGGCGTCATTCCCGACACCGCCGACATATCCGGCTCGGGCAAGGCGCTGGCCTATGCGATCGCCCGCCAGGAAAGCGAATTCAATGTCGGCGCCGTCTCCAGCGCCGGCGCGCGCGGCCTGCTGCAGCTGATGCCGGGCACCGCCAAGCAATTGGCGAAGAAGGCAGGACTGAGCTTTTCCCAGGATCGGCTGACCAGCGATGCCGGTTACAATGCGACGCTGGGGGCTGCCTTCCTTGGCGAGCAGCTCGACCGCTTCGGCGGCTCCTATGTGCTGACCTTCGCCGGCTACAATGCCGGCCCTAACCGCGCCAGCCAATGGGTAGCCAAGTACGGCGACCCGCGCGGCAAGGGCATCGACGCCGTCGTCGACTGGATCGAGCGAATTCCCTACACCGAAACAAGAAGTTACGTGCAGCGCGTGATGGAGAATTACGAGGTCTACAAGATGCGCATTTCGGGGAAGTACGATATCGTTGGGGATTTGGTGAACGGAAGAGGCTGAGGCCGCAGAGCTGTCGCCACGGGCAGACGTTGGCGATCCTTCGCGCCCCCCTTGCCGGCCATCTCCCCCACGAGTGGGGAGATCAGCTGTCATTGCCGATTCCGCCGATCTCCAACGTCGAAGGAAGGGCGTAGCGCCTGAACCGCCAATCTCCCCCCTCGTGGGGGAGATGTCCGGCATTTCCAAGAGTGTCAGCTTGCCGACAACCCTCGATTTGACCGCTCCCACCCTCGCCTGTAGCAGACGGAGACAATCCGGACAGGGAGTCCTTTTAATATGTCGAGCACCGACGGCTTCTCCGACTTTTTCTACACCGCGCCGGACGGGCTCAAGCTTCACGCCCGCGTCTATGGCGAGACCAATTCGGCAGACTGGCAGGTCGTTTGCCTGCCCGGCCTGACCCGCAACGCGCGCGATTTCCATGAGCTGGCGCTTTATCTGTCGCAGCGAACCGACAATCCGCGCAAGGTCATCGCCTTCGACTACCGTGGCCGCGGCCAGTCCGCTTACGATCCTGATATCTGCCACTACAATGTCGGCATCGAAGCCGGCGATGTCCTCGCCGGACTGGCCGCTCTGAACGTCGAGGAAGCGGCCTTTATCGGCACCTCGCGCGGCGGGCTGATCATCCACGTGCTCGGCGCGCTGCGGCCGGCCGCGCTGAAAGCCATCGTGCTGAACGACATCGGACCGGTGATCGAGGCCGCGGGGCTCGCCTATATCCAAACCTATCTCGACCCGGCACCGAAACCGAAGAGCCGCGCTGAGGCGATCGATGCCCAACGCGTCGCTCACGGCGCGGATTTTCCCGCTCTGACCGCAGCGGATTGGGAGCGGATGGTGTCGGCCCTCTACCGCGAGACGGACGAAGGCCTCCTGCTGCCGGATTTCGACACGCAGCTGGTCGAGACGGTGGCGGGCCTCGACCTCAGCAAGCCGTTGCCGGATCTGTGGCCGCAGTTCGAGGCGCTGGCGGCCATACCTTTGCTTGCCATTCGCGGCGCCAACTCGAAACTCCTGTCGGCCGACACACTCGACGAGATGCAAAAGCGTCATTCCGGCATGGAAGCGATCACCGTCGAGGGCCAGGGCCATGCGCCCTTCCTGGAGACAGGCAATCTGCCGGGCGCTATCGCGGCTTTCCTGGATGGAGCGGAAAGTTTGGGTCGGATAAAGTAAACCCCAAGATCAAATCTGACCTTGGGATTGTCAGCAGAATATAGATTCGCTTCGACGCAGAAAATTCTCACTCCCAGCTACACTGGCAGCGACCAATCTTCGAGGTTGGCGCCGCCCCTCATCCGCCTCCCCGTCCTCCGCAGCAACTGGGCTGCAGCTGCGGAGGGTGGACCGGCACCTTCTCCCCGTTCACGGGGAGAAGGGACAAGCTATTTGGCTTTCGAGCTTTTCCGGGGCGCCTTGGCCGCTTTCGCTGCGGTTGTTTCGCCCTTTTTTGCGGGCGCCGGCGCTGAAGGTGTGGTCAGCGGCGATGCGAAGGCCGAGCTTTGCGCGCCGCCAGCCAGCCCCTCGCCGCGGGGCGTTTCCAGCACGACGACGCAGCCGTCGAGATCGTTGGTGGCCAGATGCGCATAGCGCATGGTCATCGAAAGCGTCTGATGGCCGAGCCACATCTGCACGCGGCGGATGTCGATACCGCCCTGGACCAGACGCGACGCGCAGGTATGGCGCAAGATGTGCGGCACCACCTGGTCGTCGGCGCCGAGACCGACTTCAGCCTTGGCATCGTTCCAGATGGCGCGAAACTGCGCCTGGCTGAGTTTGGTGAACGGGCCCTTGGGCCGGCGGCCCTCCGACGGGGGCAGTTTGATGACCTCCTTGACCCGCTCGGTCATCGGGATGGTGCGGCTGCGGCCGGATTTGGTGATCCAGAACGAGACGCGATGTTCCTGGATATCGTTCCAGATCAGTCCGAGCGCCTCGCCGAGGCGGCAGCCGCTGTCGACAAGAAAGACCGAGAGACGGTAGGCATCTTCGCTGCGGGTCCTGATGGCGGCGAACAGCCTTGCTTCTTCGTCCCTTTCGAGGAAACGAATCCGTCCCGCCCGCTCCTTCTGGCGGCGGAACTCGGGCAGGCTGTGGATATCTCCCATCTTGTAAGCCTTGCGCAGCAGTTTGCTGAGGGCAGCCATCTTTCGATTGATGGTTGCGTTGCTGTTGCCGCGCTGGCGCAAGGTGCCGATAAGACTGTCCAGGGTGCTCTGGTCGAAGGCGCTGAACCGTTCTCCGAGGAGAATCTCGTCTATTTCGCCGATGAAGGAGCTGACATTGTATTTATGTCGCCCATCATCCCAGAGTATGTCTCGGTACGCTGAAAAAAGCTCTCCGACCCGGTGCGACTTTACTTCTCTGATCTTGTTGTAGCTGTATTTTATCTTCGCATTTTGAGAAGAGAACATTGAGAAATGTTCGGAGGGCTCGCCCTCTTGTATCGCGTCGATGGTCATAAATTACCACACCCCCGAGTGGATAGAGTCAGACCTACCCGCTTGGAAGCGTCCTTTCAAGAGATTTAATCACGCAGTTGTGAATTCATCCGCCCATTAGCGGATCCCACGAACTCACCCTACGGACTGTTCAGCTGCCGATTCCCCCTGTTCCTTCTGCTTGTCTTGACCCAGTCACGAAACAAAAACAGCCCGGGCGTTGAAGCGCCCGGGCTGGTATTCACCTGTCTAAAGCCAGCCCTTAGAACGAGCGCTGGAAGCGGAGCATGCCGCCGATGGCGTCGTCGCCATCAGTAATACCGGTCCAGTTGTGGTTCGAGCCAAGGGTATCGACCTCGTCGATCTTGCCTGCATTGACGTAATCGACTTCGGCCGTGACCGTGAAGCCGGGAACCACGTCGTAGGCGATGTTCGCGGCGATGCCGAGGTTCTCACCTTCGTCATACGAGACCTGGGCGTTGAACGAGGTCTTCTCGTTGATGGTGTAGGTGCCACCACCCCAGACTGCCCAGTTGCCGTCCCACTGCTTGTAGAAGCCGCGACCGCCGGCCGGGAACGCATAGAGCGGGTCCGTGTAATTGTCGTCGGTGCCATAGCCGGCCATGATGAAGAGCGACAGGTTCTGCATCGGGGTGATGTCCAAACGAACCTTGCCAGCGACTTCTTCATAGTTGCTGTCGTAAGCGAGCACGCCGGTGATGGCGCCCCAGCCCTGCGTGTACTTCAGGCCGCCGACGACATGCGGAACGTAGCTGTCGATCGTGCCGACGCCGTAGGAACCGACCGTGGAGCCGCCCGCGCCCGAGCCTTCTTCGAGAGAGATCACGGCCGAGAAGCCGTTGCCCGCGTCGAAGTAGTACTGGATGACGTTGGTGTCGAAATCGCCGTAGGGAACGAGCGTATCCTGGATGACGTTGCCGGCATAGCCGATGAACGTGTTGAAGGCCGATTCGTCCTTACCGACGCGCAGGCCACCAAGCTGGATCCAGGCGAAGTTCAGCGAAGCACCGGTGTTGCCGGCAGGATTGACGTCACCAAGCGCGCCCGCATCACGGTTGTTGTTCTGGAAGTTGAAGCGGGTCTCAGTGTAGGTCTTCAAGGTGCCGAGCTCGGTTTCCTGGCCGGTCCAGGTCTTCAGCGAGAAGCGGGCCTTTTTGTAGTAGGTGTCGTTGCTGCCGCCGTCCTCAACGTCGGCGGACGTCGCACCGTCGAACGAACCGACGTCGCCGACGCCGATGTCGTAACGGACATAGCCGCCGATGCGCAGGCAGGTCTCGGTGCCGGGGATGTAGAAGTAGCCCGAGCCGTAAACGTCGCAGATCTTGACGTATTCAGCCGGTTCCGGCTCGGCAACGACGACGGCGTCGGCGGCGCGCGCACCGGAAACTGCGATCAGGGCCGCAGCGGAGCCGAGAAGAAGGCTCTTAATGTTCATTTTCTGACCTCCAGTCAAAAGTTAAAAAACGGGTCTGGGTATTCTTTGCTGAAGGACAGCGTTCCCTGCCCCATCCCCACTACCGAAAAAGATGCGCACCGCGCCGCTCCTTCGAAATCGACATTACCCATGAGCCGGCGGCGTTCAACCACGATCGTACCGGCGAAAGGGCTATGCGGGCGCTATCCCCATGCGTTGTTGCACAAATGACACGATTTGGCCTCAGTCAGAAAGCTCTCATTAACTATCGAAGGGCCCGCAAGCCTTTGCCGCAGCGCCGGAATGCGGCCGAATCCGGCGAGGAACGGCCGAGATTGCGGCCATGTCGCCGAGTCGCCAGCCAGGGAACTGCCGCAGAATCGCCGCATGAAAAGGCGGCGCTGCGGCCGAATCCGGAATTTTCAGAGATAATGACGTCGGCTTGTTGATTGTGCCGGCGCTTTTCTTTATCCAGCGGCGCAACGGAGAGGTGGCCGAGTGGTCGAAGGCGCTCCCCTGCTAAGGGAGTAGAGGTCAAAAGCTTCTCGTGGGTTCGAATCCCATCCTCTCCGCCATCCTGCTTCGCTCTTCGAGCTTCGCAGGACAAGCCCCCCTCAGCGCGAAGCAGGATGGCGGAGAGAATGCCCTCCGAGGCCTTGGCGTAGGAGGGCCGGACCGCGTGGTGTGCTACCTGCCGCGCAGCGTAAGCCCAGAGAACCCCTTGCAAAATTCGATTGGCAGTCCTGCTTCGCTCTTCGAGCTTCGCAGGACAAGCCCAACCCTCAGCGCGAAGCAGGAAGGCGGAGAGGATGCCCTCCGAAGCCTTGGCGTAGGAGGGCCGGACCGTGTGGTGTGCTACGTGCCGCACAGCGTAAGCCAGAGAATCCCTTCCAAAATTCGATTGGCAGTCCTGCTTCGCTCTTCGAGCTTCGCAGGACAAGCCCACCTCAGCGCGAAGCAGGATGGCGGAGAGGATGCCCTCCGACACCCGGCAAAGGAGAGCAGCTCATGTGGTATGTGTATCTTCTGGAGAGTGCGGCTGCCGAAGGCGAACGCTATATCGGCATAACGACGGACCTGAAACGACGGCTTGTCGAGCACAATGCGGGGAAATCCAGCCATACATCCAAGTTTCTGCCGTGGCGGATCGTCACCTATATGGCCTTTTCGAACCAGGCCAAGGCAGCTTCATTCGAGCGCTATCTCAAATCCGGTTCAGGGCATGCTTTCGCAAACAAGCGCCTGTGGTGATGGCCGCATCACCCGCAGCAAAGTCCATTTTTCAATAAACCTCAACAATAACAACTGATTACAGCGAAAACGCCTGTCGCCGGCTTCACTGTCTTGTTCGATTCTGACTGGAGGTCAGAAAATGAACATTAAGAGCCTTCTCCTCGGCTCCGCTGCGGCCTTGATCGCAGTTTCCGGTGCGCGCGCCGCCGACGCCGTCGTCGTCGCCGAGCCGGAACCGGCTGAATACGTCAAGATCTGCGACGTCTACGGCGCCGGCTACTTCTACATTCCCGGCACCGAAACCTGCCTGCGCATTGGCGGCTATGTCCGTTACGACATCGGTGCCGGCGACGTCGGCTCGTTCGACGGTGCGCGGTCGTTCGACCATAAGGATGGCGACGAGCAGGATACCTTCTACAAGAATGCCCGTTTCACGCTGAAGACCTGGACCGGCCAGGAAACCGAACTCGGCACCTTGAAGACCTACACCGAGACCCGCTTCAACTTCGGCAACCGCAACGGCTACCCGTCGGCAGACGATCCGACGACCGAAGCAGACGAGTTCAACTCCAACCCTGCCGGCAACAAGAACGTTTCGCTGAACTTCGCCTGGATCCAGCTCGGTGGCTTGCGCGTCGGCAAGGACGAATCGGCCTTCGACACGTTCATCGGCTACGCCGGCAACGTCCTTCAGGATACGCTCGTTCCCTACGGCGATTTCGACACCAACGTCGTCCAGTACTACTTCGACGCCGGCAACGGCTTCTCGGCCGTGATCTCTCTCGAAGAAGGCTCGGGCTTTGACACGATCGACAGCTACGTTCCGCATGTCGTCGGCGGTCTGAAGTATACGCAGGGCTGGGGCGCCATCACCGGCGTCGTCGCGTACGACAGCAACTATGAAGAAGTCGCCGGCAAGGTGCGTTTGGACATCACCCCGATGCAGAACCTGTCGCTGTTCATCATGGGCGGCTACGGCACCGACGACAATTTGACGGACTCGAGCTATGCGATCGACGCTGGCGGCCGCGGCTTCTACAAGCAGTGGGGCGGCAACTGGGCTTTCTGGGGTGGTGGCACCTACACCATCAACGAGAAGACCTCGTTCAATGCTCAGGTCTCCTATGACGAATGGAAGAACCTCGGCGTCGCTGCGAACATCGCCTACGACGTTGTTCCCGGCTTCACGGTCACGGCCGAAGTCGACTACCTCAACGCAGGCAAGTTCGACGACGCCAACTTCTCCAACTTCACCAACGCCGACAAGAAGAGCAGCATTGGCGGTCTCCTCCGCTTCCAGCGCTCGTTCTAACCGGCAGAGCCTGGCTGAAAATCGAACCCGGCGGGCAACCGCCGGGTTTTTCTTTTTGAAGCATCCGTCGCCATAGTCATTGGCTGCAGTGCTGGCCTTCAAAAGGCTGCCGCCTACCGGCGGTCAGGTCGTAGAGCGTGGCCACCCGCGCCGATTTCATCACGGGCGTCATGGCCACTATTTCCAGCCGCGCCAGAACTTGCGCCGTCCTATTGGGCACGCTAGCAAGAAGGCCCATCTTCTCGTGAGCCTTTGCCATGCGCCAGCGCCCTGCCCTCACGCCGCTTGTCGGCGCGCTTCCCTCGACGGTGCCGTTTGTCGGACCGGAAGCGCAGGAGCGCGAGCGCGGACGTGCTTTTCGCGCCCGCATCGGCGCCAATGAAAGCAGCTTCGGGCCTTCGCCGCGCGTTATCGCCCGTATGGAGCGCGTCGCGCGTGACCAGTGGATGTATTGCGATCCCGACAATTACGATCTGAAGCAGGCTGCGGCCCGCCATCTCGGCGTCGGCGCCGAAAACGTCGTCGTCGGCGAAGGCATAGACGGGCTGCTCAGCCTGGTGGCGCGCATGTATGTCGCGCCCGGCGACGCAGTGGTCACCTCGCTCGGCGCCTATCCGACCTTCAACTTCCACATTGCCGGCGTCGGCGGCCGGCTGGTCACGGTGCCTTACGAGAACGACAAGGAAAGCCTGGACGGCCTGCTCAAGGCAGTCATCAAGGAGAAGGCGCCGCTGGTCTATCTCTCCAATCCGGACAATCCGATGGGCAGCTGGTGGGAAGCAGGAGATATCACCCGCTTCGTCGAAGCGTTGCCGGAAACCACCATGCTGGTGCTCGACGAGGCCTATGGCGAATTGGGGCCGGCCTCGGCGCTGCCGCCGATCGATGTCGCGCGGCCCAACGTCATCCGCATGCGCACCTTCTCCAAGGCATACGGGCTGGCCGGCATTCGCTGCGGCTATGCGGTGGCGGAAGCCGAGGTGATCCGCGATTTCGAGAAGATCCGCAACCATTACGGCGTCAGCCGCATGGCGCAGATCGCCGGCGTCGAGGCGCTGGCCGACCAGGACTGGCTGCACAGCGTGGTGGCGCGAGTTGCTGCCGGCCGCACACGTATAGCCGGGATTGCGGAGACGAACGGGCTGAAGCCGCTGCCATCGGCGACCAATTTCGTCACCATCGACTGCGGCCAGGACGGCGCCTTCGCGCTGAAAGTGCTGCAAAACCTTTTGTCGCGCGACGTTTTCATCCGCAAGCCGATGGCGCCAAGGCTCGAACGTTGCATCCGGGTCAGCGTCGGCCTCGATCATGAACTCGACATCTTTGCCGAGGAACTGCCCGGCGCACTCGCCGCGGCGCGGGGAAACTAGCCCCGCCGATTGCCATCGCAACAGAGCCTGCCGAGGCCGCCAAGGCCAAAACAGAATCAGCCGCGACCCCGACTCCGTCGATCCAGCAGCAATCCGACACTCAAGCCTGTTGCTTTCGTCCGATTCCGCGCCAGTTTCTGTGCATGGGAGGCAACGATGGATGACCGGCAAAAGGCGGTGCAGGCGAGCGTGCATGGTAAGGTGCAAGGCGTCGGCTACCGGATGTGGGCGCGAGGCGAAGCGACAGGGCTTGGCCTCGTAGGTTGGGTACGCAATGAACGAGACGGCACCGTGACGGCCTCGATTGCCGGTGCCGATGCTGCGGTTTCCACAATGATCGAACAGCTCCGGCAAGGGCCAAGGGGAGCTTCGGTTTCGAAGGTCGAGACCGAGGAATTCGAACTCCTCGACGCGCCCATCGACTTTCGGATCATCGTCTAGACGGAACCACTTTATTGCCGCTTGAATTAATTGAACGTTCGTTTTATTACTAGGTATCGGAAGACGTTCATGGCACGCACAACGGGATCCGACGGCGAAAAAACTGAAGCGGCCGTCCGGGAGGCTGCGGTCAGCCTGATCGCCCGCTTCGGCTACGAGGCAATGTCGATGCGGCAGCTTGCCGCCGAGGTCGGCGTCCAGGCCGCCGCGCTCTACCGCTATTTTCCGACCAAGGAAGACCTGCTGTTCACGCTGATGCGCGAACATATGGAAGGGCTGATCGAAGCGTGGGACGCCGCACGCCCCGACGCTGCCGATCCGGCAACGCGGCTTGCCGCCTATGTCGAAAACCACATCGCTTTCCACATCGAGCGCCGCCACTCCACCCATGTCTCGAACATGGAATTGCGCAGCCTGTCGCATGACCGGCTGACGCAGATACTGCGCATGCGCACCGCCTATGAGAAGGAGTTGCGCGCCATCCTGCGCGACGGCGCGGAGGCCGGCGCCTTCAGTGTCGATGACACCGGGCTCACTGCCATGGCCCTGATCCAGATGATGACCGGCGTCATCGTCTGGTTCCGGCCGGGCGAGCGGCTGTCGATGGCTGAAGTCACGGCGACATATCTTTCAATGACAATGCGCCTGGTTGGCGCGAAGATCGAAATCGGGGAGGAACGGCATGTACACGAACACACTCAGCTTCGGGCATGACGAGGACATCGAGGCGCTGCGCGATCTGGTGCGCCGCTTTGCCCAGGAGAAAATAGCGCCGATCGCTGCCGAGATCGACCGCAGCAATCAATTCCCCACGCATCTGTGGAAAGAGCTCGGCGCGCTCGGCCTTCTCGGCATCACCGCCGATCCCGATTTCGGCGGCAGCGGCATGGGCTATCTTGCCCACGTCATTGCGGTGGAAGAGATTTCGCGCGCCTCGGCCTCGGTTGGTCTCTCCTACGGCGCCCATTCGAACCTCTGCGTCAACCAAATCAACCGCTGGGCGACGCCGGCGCAGAAGGAGAAATTCCTGCCGGCATTGTGCTCGGGCGAAAGGGCAGGTGCGCTGGCCATGTCGGAATCGGGCGCCGGCTCCGACGTCGTCTCGCTCAAACTGCGCGCCGAAAAGCGCAACGACCGCTATGTGCTCAACGGCTCGAAAATGTGGATCACCAACGGCCCCGACGCCGAAACGCTGGTGGTCTACGCCAAAACCGATCCGGAGCGGAAATCGCACGGCATCACCGCCTTCATCGTCGAAAAGACGATGGCCGGCTTCTCGGCATCGCCAAAGCTCGACAAGCTCGGCATGCGCGGCTCCAACACCGGCGAACTGGTGTTCGACAATGTCGAGGTGCCCTATGACAATGTGCTGCATGAGGAGGGCCGCGGCGTCGAGGTCCTGATGTCGGGCCTCGACTACGAGCGCACCGTGCTCGCCGGCGGACCGCTCGGGCTCATGGCGGCCTGTCTCGACGTGGCGATCCCCTATGTGCATGAGCGCAAGCAGTTCGGCCAGCCGATCGGCGAGTTCCAGCTCGTGCAGGGCAAACTTGCCGACATGTATTCGACGATGAACGCCGCGCGCGCTTACGTTTATGCTGTCGCGGCTGCCTGCGATCGCGGCCTGACGACACGCAAGGATGCCGCTGGCTGCGTGCTGTTTGCCGCCGAAAAAGCGACGCTGATGGCGCTCGACGCCATCCAGCTGCTTGGCGGCAACGGCTATACCAACGAGTATCCGACCGGCCGGCTGTTGCGCGACGCCAAGCTCTACGAGATCGGCGCCGGGACCAGCGAAATCCGCCGCTGGCTGATCGGGCGCGAGATCATGGCGGAAGGGGTTTAGTGCCTGCCAAGATGGCAGGCTGTAGTTTTGCGGGTATCGAGAGACAAGTAGGGCGATAGATGGTTACGTCATCGGGGCATCCAGTCACAAGGCGGGGGATATTTGCGATGGCTTTGTTTTCCACAATCGCTGGCTTTCTCGGGCGCGCGAAGGCTCAGAAGCGTCGCTTTTCTAATATGGCGGAATTCAGAGAGCTCGTAATTGCCGAATTCAAGCGGCAGCCGGGTGTCGATAGCGCTGTCGCAGACCCATCGGATCCTGCAAAAATCGGTGCAAAACTCGATGGCGCAGAAGTGACGGCAGACGTCACAAACGTGTTCGGGCACTTGAACTCATACCCCGACGAAGACGCCGATGCGGCCATACGCAGGCTAGTCCGAGGCCTCGCCGAAATACGATCTAGGGCGAGTGAAGAAAGTCTGATCGCGGTGATACGGACCCAGCAGTATGTCGAGCACCTCAGATCGATGGGTTTGGATTTATTGTGCGAACCGCTGGTTGGTGAAATTGCGGTCGTATACATGGCCGACCTTCCCGATTCAGTCTCACCTGTTGCTCCGAAGGACTTCCCCGGCCGGGCGCTTTCGGATTTGCGCGATGTCGCACTAGACAATGTGAAGAAATGGCTGCCGAAAATTGTCTCCGACGGCCAGATTGGCACATTTTATCTCTATTACGTCGACGGCAATACGATGCTCTCCACGAGCCTTGTGCTGCTCGACGAGTTCTGGCTGTCGATCAAAGCACAGTTTCCCGGCGATGTTTTATTTGCGCTGCCGCGCCGGGATCAATTGTTCATCTTCGATGCGAGCAATCCGAAGGCCCAAAGCGCGGCCAGACAGATGATCGACGTCACGTTCAAGGATGGCTTCAATCTGCTATCCGATAAAATTTTCGAACGCCGCAACGGCAAACTCCTAGCGCAGGTGTAGAGATCGATATGGCCGTACTTCAAACCCAGATCTCCCCTTCCTCCGAAGCCTTTCGCGCCAACACCGAGCGCATGCGGGCTCTGGTTTCCGACATTGCGGACAAGGCGGCAAGCGTCGAGCGCGGTGGCTCGGAGGAGGCGCGCGAGCGTCATGTTTCGCGCGGCAAGCTGTTGCCGCGCGAGCGGCTGGCGCAGTTGCTCGACACCGGCTCGCCTTTCCTCGAGATCGGCCAGTTCGCGGCATGGTCCATGTATGGCGAGGAGATTTCCTCGGCCGGCCTCGTCGCCGGCGTCGGCCGTGTCGAAGGCACCGAGGTGATGGTCGTGGTCAACGACGCCACGGTGAAGGGCGGCACCTATTATCCGCTCACGGTGAAGAAGCACTTGCGCGCACAGGAGATCGCGCTGCAAAACAATCTACCTTGCGTCTATCTGGTCGACAGCGGCGGCGCCAACCTGCCTAATCAGGACGAGGTGTTTCCCGATCGCGAGCATTTCGGCCGCATCTTCTACAACCAGGCCAACATGTCGGCGGCCGGCATTCCGCAGATCGCCTGCGTCATGGGCTCATGTACTGCGGGCGGCGCCTATGTGCCGGCAATGTCGGACGAGACGATCATGGTGCGCAACCAGGCGACCATTTTTCTCGGCGGCCCGCCTCTGGTGAAGGCGGCTACGGGTGAAGATGTCAGCGCCGAGGAGCTTGGCGGCGCCGACGTGCACACCAGGCTGTCCGGTGTCGCCGACCACTATGCGCTGGACGACGAACATGCGCTGGCCGTCTGCCGGCGCATCGTCAAGAACCTCAACCGGCGCAAGACCGTAAGCCTGAGCTTACAGGAACCCGCGCCGCCGCTTCACGATCCGCGTGAACTCTATGGCATCGTGCCGACGGATTTGCGCCAGCCCTATGATGTGCGCGAGGTGATCGCGCGCGTCTTCGACGGCTCCGAGTTCGACGAGTTCAAGCAGAATTACGGCACCACGCTGGTCACCGGCTTTGCCCATCTTCAGGGCATGCCGGTCGGCATCATCGCCAACAATGGCGTGCTGTTTTCCGAAAGTGCTGTGAAGGGCGCGCATTTCATCGAGCTGTGCTGCCAGCGCAAGATCCCGCTGATCTTCCTGCAGAACATCACCGGCTTCATGGTCGGGCGAAAGTACGAGGCCGGCGGCATCGCCAAGGACGGCGCCAAGCTGGTGATGGCGGTTGCCACCGCCAAGGTGCCGAAGGTGACGATGATCATCGGCGGGTCGTTCGGCGCCGGCAATTACGGCATGTGCGGACGCGCCTACTCGCCGCGGTTCCTGTGGATGTGGCCGAATGCGCGCATTTCGGTGATGGGCGGCGAACAGGCGGCGACCGTGCTGGCGGTGGTCAAGCGCGAGGGAATCGAGCGCAAGGGTGGTGAATGGAGCGCGGACGAGGAAGCGAAATTCAAAAAGCCGATCCTGATGAAATACGAGCATGAGGGCCATCCGCTCTACTCCTCGGCGCGGCTATGGGACGACGGCATCATCGACCCGGCGAAAACGCGCGAGGTGCTGGCGCTCAGCCTGTCGGCCGCGCTCAACGCCGACATCGAGGAAACGAAGTTCGGCGTGTTCAGGATGTAGTGATGAGCAAGCTCGGCCAACGGATACATGTCCACACCGGCGACATCACCAGGCTTGCGGTCGATGCCATCGTCAACGCCGCCAATTCCTCGCTGCTGGGCGGCGGCGGCGTCGACGGCGCCATTCACCGCGCCGCAGGCCCGGAGCTCGAATTCGAATGCCGGATGCTGAACGGCTGCAAGGTCGGCGAAGCAAAGCTTACCAAGGGCTATCACCTGCCGGCACGTTACATCATCCACACGGTCGGACCTGTCTGGCAAGGCGGCGGAAAAGGCGAAGCCGGGCTGCTCGCCTCCTGCTATATCAGGTCGCTCGAAATCGCCGCCGCCAGGGATTGCCGGACCGTGGCATTTCCGGCGATCTCCACCGGCATCTACCGTTATCCGAAAAATGAGGCGACGCAGATTGCCGTTGGCATCGCAGCTACCTTCGTCGGACAGAACTCAACGCCCGAAACAGTTATTTTCTGCTGCTTCGACGAGCCAACAGCTCAACTATACCGACAAGCCGTTGCTGCCATTGAAGGATGCTAGTCTGCATGGATAAGATGGTTCATCCACCTACGCAAAAGCAATTTTCGGTGAGCAGGCTGGCGGCACTGGAGAATAGACGCTATTGTTCATCCCGCATTGGGCAACGGGGATGGGGTAAAGATGAGGCCGAAATATTCGGGAAAAACGACTGCGTGGGTACTTGCAGTCTTGCTTATATTTGCGGTACCCGGCGTTGGCGCCGCGGCATCGCTGGCGGGAAGCAAAGGCGACATCCATTTCTATCCGTATTTGCCGAAAAGCCCGAAAGACCAGTGCACCATGGCTTACAACGCCTATGTGGCCGCCGGCGGCCATTCGGCCTATGCGACCACGCCCTATGCCCGGATCCGTTCGTTGTACATCATCTGCGGCTCGGGCTTGAATGCACCGTCACAGAAGGCTGCCGAAGAACGGGCGATGAAATCCTGCAAGTCCGCCCGCAGCCATTACAAGGTCATTACAGGGGCTGGCTGCGAAGTTGCGGCATCGAAGTAGGCCGACAAGCATCGGCTTGGGCATTTTTCAAATGGGCGGCGCAAGATGAAATCGACACGCATCAAACGAATTACTGTATCGATGCTTGCCGGCCTGCTCGTATTTACGGCACCCGGTATCGGGGCGGCTGGATCGCTGGCGGGCAGCAAGGGAGACACCCGATTCTGGCCTCCGTTGTCACTGAATCCAAAGGAGCCCTGCACGAAGTCGTACAACGCCTATGTCGCGGCGAGTGGCCACTCGGCCTACGCGACCACATTCTACTCGCGCGTCGACGATCTTTACATCATCTGCGGTGCGCGGCTGAACGCGCCATCTCAGAAGGCCGCGGAAGAGTTGGCGTTGCGAAGCTGTCAGGTTGGCCTGAAAAAGTGGAAGGTTCAGACCGCGAGCGGCGGCTGCAAAATCGCGGCTTCGAAATAGGCTCATTCCTGCCAGACCGGCGCCGCCCGAGACAAACCCGGGAGGCTCCATGTTCGCCAAGATCCTGATCGCCAATCGCGGCGAGATCGCCTGCCGGGTGATACGCACGGCCAGGAAGATGGGAGTGCGCACCGTTGCCGTCTATTCCGACGCGGACGCCAAGGCCCTGCATGTCAAAATGGCCGACGAGGCAGTGAGTATCGGTGCCTCGCCGGTCGGCGAAAGCTATCTGCGCGGCGACAAGATTGTTGCGGCGGCGCTGGCGACCGGCGCCGAAGCAATTCACCCCGGGTACGGCTTCCTCTCGGAAAACCCCGATTTCGTCGACCTGGTGGTGGCGGCGGGGCTCACATTCATCGGCCCGTCGGCCGCCTCGATCCGCGCCATGGGGCTGAAGGATGCGGCCAAGCGGCTGATGGAAAAGGCCGGCGTGCCGGTGGTGCCGGGCTATCATGGCGAGGCGCAGGAGATCGTGCTGCTGGCGTCCAAGGCGCGTGAGATCGGCTATCCCGTGCTGATCAAGGCGCGCGCCGGCGGCGGCGGCAAGGGCATGCGCCGCGTCGAACATCCCGAAGATTTTTCGGAAGCGCTGTCAGGCGCACGGCGCGAGGCCAAGGCCGCGTTCGGCGACGATCGCGTGCTGGTCGAAAAATACGTCGACAAGCCGCGCCACATCGAGGTCCAGGTGTTCGGCGACAATTTTGGCAATGCCGTGCATCTCTACGAGCGCGACTGCTCGGCGCAGCGCCGCCACCAAAAGGTGATCGAGGAAGCGCCGGCGCCCGGCATGACGCTGGCGCTGCGCGAGGCGATGACGGAAGCGGCGGTCAAGGCCGCCAAGGCGATCAGCTATTCCGGCGCCGGCACCATCGAATTCATCGTCGATGCCTCGCAAGGGCTGAAGGCCGACCGCTTCTGGTTCATGGAAATGAACACCCGCCTGCAGGTCGAGCATCCCGTCACCGAAATGGTCACCGGCACCGACCTGGTCGAGTGGCAGTTGCGGGTAGCCGCCAGCGAAAAGCTGCCGAAGACGCAGAGCGAAATCACGCTTTCCGGCCACGCCTTCGAGGCGCGCATCTATGCCGAGGACGCGGCGAAAGGGTTTCTGCCGGCGACCGGCACGCTGCATCACCTGGCGTTTCCCGACAACGCGCCCGAAGGCGCCAGCATGCGCATCGAGACCGGCGTGCGGGCCGGCGATGCGATCTCGCCCTTCTACGATCCGATGATCGCCAAGCTGGTCGTCCACGCCAAGGACAGGCAGGCGGCACTCGATGCGCTCGGCACTGCGTTGTCGCAGACCGAGATTGCCGGCTCGACCGTCAACACCGCGTTTCTCGCGGCACTTGCCGCGGACGCCGATTTTTCGGCCGGTGATGTCGATACCGGCCTGATCGGCAGGCATCAGGAAGCGCTGACCGCGGTCGCCCCGCCGCGCAGCGAGATCGTTGCCGCGGCGGCCCTTGCCGCGGCGGGCGCCGGTGCCTTGCCGCCGTCGAACGATCCGTGGTCGTCGCTTGCCGGCTATGCGCATTTCCACAGCGTTGCGCGCCGCACGCGCCTGCGCCATGGCGAGGACGATATACTGGCGCGTGTTTCAGTGCGGCCGGACGGGCGCTTCGAGGTGGCGCTGGACGCGCCCTATGACAGCGTCAATTCGCATGATCTTCGCGCCGCCCCTCGCGTTGCCCGCTGGCCAGGCCACGTCACCGTGTTCGAAGGCGCGGTCGGCTACAGTTTCCTCGTCCCGGATCCGCTGGCGCGCACCGACGAGGCGGCCGCCGCTTCCGGCAGCCTGCGCGCGCCGATGCCAGGCGTGGTCAAGCTGGTGCGCGCGGCAAAGGGCGAAAGGGTGATCAAGGGCCAGCCGCTGTTGATACTGGAAGCGATGAAGATGGAGCACACGATCGCGGCCAGCCATGACGGCGTGATCGCGGAAATCGCCACCGAGGGCGCGCAGGTCACCGACGGAACGGTGCTGGTGCGCTTCGTTGACGAGGCTGCATAGCCGAGGCTTGAACGAAAAATGGCCGGGACAAGCCCGGCCATTTCCTTGAGTACGCGGACGATTACTGCGGGATTGGCGCGTATTTGCCGTCATGCCACTGGTTGATGTCGTAGCTGGCGTTCTTCAGATCGCCCTTCTCATCAAAGGTCACGTCGCCGACCACGGTGCTGAAAGGCGTGCCGTTCTTCAGCGCTTCGGCTACCTTGACCGGATCGTCCGTTCCGGCGCGCTTGACGCCCTCTGCAAACGCCTGAACGACGGCGTAGGAGAACAGCGTAAAGCCTTCCGGCACGAAGCCGCCCGCCTTGATCTTGGCGATGGCCTCCTTGGCTTCCGGCTTGGCCTGCGGGTCCGACGGGAAGACGAACAGGGTGCCTTCACCGGCGGGGCCGGCGACCTGCCAGAATTCCGGCGAGGCGATCGAGTCCGGCATGATCAGCTGGAACTTGACGCTCTGCTCGGCCGACTGACGCAGGATAAGCCCGGCTTCCGGGTGATAGCCGCCGAAATAGACAACGTCGGCCTTGAGGTCCTTCAGCTTGGTGACGAGAGCCGAATAATCCTTCTCGCCGGCATTGATGCCTTCATAGTCGATCTCCTTGAGGCCACCGGCATTCATCGTCGCCTTCACGGCATCGGCAACGCCCTGACCGTAGGCGCTCTTGTCATGCAGGATAACGACATTCTTGCCGGCATATTTCTTGGCGATCCAGGGGCCAATGAAGGCGCCCTGCGCGTCGTCACGCGTATAGAGACGCATGATCGTCGGCCAGCCGGCCTTGGCGGCGGCATCGGTCAGCTCGGGATTTGAAGAGGCCGGGCTCATCATCAGCGCGCCGGCCTCGGCGTAGACGGCGGAAGCCGGGATGCTCGAACCTGAACAGGCATGGCCGTCAATAAACTTGACGCTGTTGGCAACGATCCGGTTGGCCACAGAAACCGCCTGCTTGGGATCGCACTGGTCGTCCTCGATGTCGAGCTTGATCATGGAGCCGTTGACACCGCCGGCGGCGTTGATCGCATCGGCGGCTGCCGTTGCGCCCTGCTTGAACTGATCGCCGATCGTGGCGAGCTGTCCGGTCATCGGGCCGACCACCGAAATGGTGATGTCATCGGCAAAGGCAACCGGCGCGCTCATCATCAGGCCAAATACGGCCGCGCTCAAAATACCCGTTTTTTTCATGGTGATAGAACTCCTCCCACACTCGCGCAGCCGCTCTGGCCGCGCTTCTTTCCGAAGGCGGGACAATTTCATCCTTCATTGGGCCTGTCTAGGCGCATCGGCGCCGCTCGATTGGGCCTCATCAACGCAAAAAGCCACGCCAGCCTGTTCCGGCCGGTCGTGGCTTTTTGCTCGTAGCAGTCCCCATGCGCCCCCGCGCCACGAAAACCTGCCCGCCGTCCCCATTGTGCACGACTGGACCGTGCCGGCCTGCCGCGTTCTTGTTCTTTCATGGTCGGCCGTCTTGTCGCGGCCTTGTCGTTTCACCGGTTCCGACCGTCTTTGCGGTCTTGATCCCGGGGCTTCCCTGTTTTCGATAATCTGCCTGCGATAATCTGCTCGCGATCTCAGTGCATCGTCATCCATTCGCGGGCTTCGCGCAGCGCCTTGGCGATCTCGACCTTGGACATTGCGGCCGACAGTTCCGAGCGCAGTTCCGCGGCGCGGACCGAGCCCTTGATGGCGGCGATGTTGAACCATTTGTGGGCGGCAACGACATCGGTCTCGCAATCGCGGCCGGTCGCATACATCATGCCCAGTTCGAAAAGAATGTCGGCCTGGGCAGTTGCCCCCATGGCGCCGAAGCCGGCTTCAAGCATTTCAAAACGTGCCATTTTAGTCCCCTGTCTGGCTCCCGAGAGCGGGCCTCTTCTGTCCCCCGGTGTTCCCTGGGGAGCCGCTCTTTCGATGCTTCCGAGAATGAGGCCGAGCCTTGAATCCGTCGTTAAATGGCGTGCTTAATTTGGAGAAAACAAAGCTAAAACAAGAGGTAAACGCGGAAATTCGTTAAGGATACAAAGTCAGCAATCCCGCCGTTTCTCGACCGATTTGACGAAAATTTGCAAGGCGCCGATCAACACTCTGCTAACCACGCGAACCAAAGCCAACGCCTCGATCGTTTATTTCCACGGGCTGCACTCTCCCGACCCCGCATGAAAATTGCGAAACCTTCCGTCGCGGCACGCTTTTGTTTTGCCGGGAGCTGGATTAGCTTACGTTTGCGTAAGGGGCAGAGAGGCGGCTGCCCCATCTAAACCAGGGAGGACAGATATGTTTCGCAAAGTGAGCTTGGCCCTGGCGGCCGCCGTGATGATGGCTGGTGCGGCTTGGGCCGATCCGATCGAAGGCAATTGGAAGACACAAGCCGGCGACACAGCAGTTATCGGCGGCAGCGGTTCATTCTCCATCACCCTGAAGACCGGCAAATATGCCGGGAAGACCATCGGTTCGCTCAAGGCGGCCGGGGCCAACAAATATGCCGGCAACATCACCGATCCGGCAAACGACAAGACCTATTCGGGCAAGGCAACACTGTCGGGCACCTCGCTCAAAATGAGCGGCTGCGTGCTCGGCGGGCTGATCTGCAAGAGCCAGACCTGGCACAAGCTCTGATCTTGCTGCTTTGAGTTGACCAACGGGGCCTTCACAGGCCCCGTTTTCTTTTGCAGGACGGTCCGCGCCATAGCGACGACCGTGCCGTTTGCGGCGGCGCAAACCCGAACCGACGCTCTCTCTAAGACCTCGTCAATCACTTTGAACCGCAGATGAACGTCGGCATCAGCGCCGGTTCAGTCGCATCAGGGCATTTTGATGGCGTGTTCAAGGAGACACTACGCAAATGCTCGCTCGCCGCTTCACCATCGTCTGCCTGTTGATGAGCCTGTTCGGGATGCTCTTCGCCATCCTCGTGGCCGAAGCCGGCCGCCCGGCCCGTTCCTGGGATGCAGCCAGTTCCTGCCAATTCGATTGCATGAACCATTTTCGCCCCTGAGACGACAAAGACATAGATCCAAACAGAAAAGCAAAAGCCATGAACCGCATCGCCATCAACGCCCTCCAGACCCTTCGGCTCCTGCCGCGGGCGGCGCTCGTCCTGGTCGTGCTGTCGGCGCCGGTCCTGGCCATGCCAATGATGCGGGCCAATGCCGACACGACGATCGACGCGCCGGCGACGAAGAAGCATGGCGTCGGCTTTGTCTTGCTGGTCAGTCTGCAGCGCGGGTAAGGTGTGCCGGTATTAAGGTGATGCCGGCCTGCAAGTGGCGGCCTTGGTGCTCACATGCTTCGAGTACGCTCCGCTCCGGTTCTCGAAGCCAACCAGTTTGGTCGCTTCGCGCCCGTCCTCGACTCCGGCTCAGCCTTACCTGAATCTCAGCACACCTTGGGCGTGGACGAATAAATCGACCACTTGGCGGCCACCCTCCCCTCCCAAGTGCGGCCTCAAGTCTCTATATTGAGCCATGGAAAAGCGAATCTACCCACAAGCTATCGAATCGGTCGTCATGCCGGAGCCTTTCGGCAAGCAGAGCTTCGACGACGCCAAAAAGGCCGTGGCCGCCTTGCAGGTGCTCTACGACCGCAACACCAAGTTTCTGCGCGACTCCTTTGCCACGCTTGCCGCCGGCGGCGACGAAAGCAAGCGCTACCGCGCCTTCTACCCGGAGATCGGCGTCACCACCAATTCGTTCACCCAGATCGACTCGCGCCAGGCCTACGGCCACATGCCGACCCCCGGGCATTTCTCGACCACCATCACCCAGCCGGTGCTGTTCGAACGCTATCTCGTAGAGCAGCTTCGCCTGATCATGCGCAATCACGGCGTGCCGGTAACGGTTTCGGAATCGACCACGCCGATCCCGCTGCATTTCGCGTTCCTTGAAGGAACCCATGTCGATGGCGCCGCCGCCGACCGCATCAAACGGCCGATCCGCGACCTGTTCGACGTGCCGGATCTCGACGGCACCGACGACCAGATCGCCAACGGTACCTTCGAGGTCGCGTTCGGCGAACCAAGGCCGCTGGCGCCGTTCACGGCGCAGCGCATCGACTATTCGCTGCACCGCATGACGCACTACACGGCGACCAGCCCGCAGCATTTCCAGAACTTCGTGCTGTTCACCAACTACCAGTTCTACATCGACGAGTTCGTCGCCCGAGCGCGGGCCCAGATGGCTGAAGGCGGCCACGGCTATACCGAATTCGTCGAACCGGGCAATGTCATCACCAAGGCAGGGCAAAACGCGCCCAGCGAAGGCGTGGCGGCGCCGCGCCTGCCTCAGATGCCAGCCTATCATCTGAAGAAGCCGAACCATGGCGGCATCACCATGGTCAACATCGGCGTCGGCCCGTCCAACGCCAAGACGATCACCGACCATGTCGCGGTGCTGCGGCCACATGCATGGCTGATGCTCGGCCATTGCGCCGGCCTGCGCAACACTCAGGCGCTGGGCGACTATGTGCTGGCGCATGCCTATGTCCGGGAAGACCATGTGCTGGACGATGACCTGCCGGTGTGGGTGCCGATACCGCCGCTGGCCGAGATCCAGGTGGCGCTGCAGGAGGCGGTCGCCGAAGTCACCGGACTTTCCGGCTATGATCTCAAGCGCATCATGCGCACCGGCACCGTCGCCACCATCGACAACCGCAACTGGGAACTGCGCGACCAGCGCGGACCGGTGCAGCGGCTGTCGCAGTCGCGCGCCATCGCGCTCGATATGGAATCGGCCACGATCGCCGCCAATGGCTTCCGCTTCCGCGTGCCCTACGGCACGCTGCTTTGCGTCTCCGACAAGCCGCTGCATGGCGAGTTGAAGCTGCCCGGCATGGCGACCGAATTCTACAAGCGGCAAGTGGCGCAGCATCTGACCATCGGCATCAAGGCGATGGAGAAGCTGGCGGAAATGCCGATGGAACGGTTGCATTCGCGCAAGCTGAGAAGCTTTTCGGAGACGGCCTTTCAGTAGACCGGCTTGCCGTAAATGTTTGCCGCGAGGCGTTTCGTCATCTTGATTGGGCCGCATTTCAGCCGATAAAGGCCTGATACCTCGGCAATGTATTACCCGGTCTATGGGCAAAACCCGGTCTGATGGCACGCGTGCGAAAGATGATGGCTTCAATGGCGTTCCTGGCAATGCTCGGCCTCTCGGCCGCGCTTGTAGCCGGGTTCTTTGGCGCACTGCATCCGGCCTTCGATTCCTTCGCCCATTTCCGCATCCATTTTGCCGTGCTGATGGGGCTGATTGCGCTGCCGCTGCTCGCCACCTCGTTTCGCCTGCAGGCGGGCGTGGGCCTGCTGCTGGCCGTGGCCGCCTTCGCCAGCACGTTGAGCGCCTTGCCGCGCCTGTGGCCGGTGCAGGCCGCCAATGACGCCGCGCCCGGCAACGAACCGGTCTACCGGCTGCTGCAGATGAACCTGCGTTTCAACAATCCGACACCCAAGAAGGTTCTTTCGCTGATCGCCAGGACCAACCCAGACGTGATCACGCTCGACGAAGTATCGGCCATGTGGGCGACCGAACTCGGCTATATCCAGAACGCCTATCCCTA
Source organism: Mesorhizobium sp. M0052 (assembly GCF_040323255.1). Lineage (NCBI taxonomy): Bacteria > Pseudomonadati > Pseudomonadota > Alphaproteobacteria > Hyphomicrobiales > Phyllobacteriaceae > Mesorhizobium > Mesorhizobium sp. M0052. The sequence continues at coordinate 235,668 of NZ_JAMYUS010000006.1, forward strand.
TCGCATCCTGTGCGCCCATCCCGACGGCGTGTGGGGCGTGGCGCTTTTGTCCCGGCGACCTTTTGCGGCCGGCACCGAGCCGCATTGCGAACCGCGCGGCGCGATGGCGGCCGCCACCATCGATTTCGGCGGCACTCCGGTCGATGTCGCGGCGATCCATTTGAGCTGGCCGTGGCCGAAGGAACAATACTGGCAGATCGGCGAGTTGACCGAGACGCTCACCTCGCTCGGCGAGACGGCGATCATGGCCGGCGACTGCAACGCCGTGCCGTGGAGCGCCGCGGTACGGCGCGTTGCCTCGCTCGGCGGACTGACCGTGATGCCGTCGGCCGGACCGACCTGGATCCACCGGACCCTGCCCGATTTCCTGCGGCGCTATGCGGGCCTGCCGATCGACCAGGTGTTTTCGAAGGGCGGGGTGACCATCCTGTCGTCGACGCAGATGGAAGAGACCGGCTCCGATCATCTGCCGGTGATGGTGGAATTTTCATTGATGCGCGACGAGACCAAGCCGGTCGACGAGGATTCTACCGCGACTGTGTCGCTGATCCAGCCCAGCATGGGCGGCTAGATCGTACGCCACGGGGCTTACGGTTTCACAAGCCTACCAAGGCCTCGATGATGCGCTCGACATGGCCGCCTTCACTGTGCTCGCGCGCGTCGAACGCGATCTGTTTTGCCTCATAGAGCTTGGAAGTGGCTTGCAAGCGCCGCGTGGCTTCGACGCGCGTTTTGTTGCATTGCGGATCGTTGGCAAATTTCAGGCCGCGAACCGACCGCTCGGCAGCCTGCATCATCTGCCCGGCGATACGGCCATGGGTTCCTTCATGAGCGAGAACGCCTGTGAAAAACCGGTTCCAGCGTTTGCGCAGCGCCGGCGTGATGGCCGAGGCGACGCGCGGGTAGGTGTAGGCGATGTTGAGCGTTCCATTGGCCTGGCGCAGGCGGCAGACGCCGTTGACCTGACCCACGTCCAGGCTCCAGTCGGCGGTGTAGCTTGTCTGCGCGATGGCGTGGGTCATGAAACCGTGCTTGGGGCCCCTGCGGTTCATGGCGATAACCAGACCGGCACCTGTCGTGCCGGTGATGTCATAGGTTCGCGTCTTGACGACGGTTTTCACCCCCGCCGACGCCGTCCCGACGACGCCGCAGGCCGCGCTTACGACGGCGACGCAAAACAAGACCAACACGCGCATGCCATTTTCCCCATGGACGCGGCAATGAGACCACAAGCAGACGACGGTTTCAACAATCTTTGGCGCCGAGCGCCTTACATGCCTTGGTAAACCCGGCCATCGCCGCCATTTTTGCTGGTTGAGACGGCCCCGGTCGGTGAGGCTCACATGCCCTGATAGACCGGGCCTTCGCCGCCTTGTGGCGGCACCCAGTTGATGTTCTGGTTGGGATCCTTGATGTCGCAGGTCTTGCAGTGCACGCAGTTCTGCGCGTTGATGACGAAACGCACATCCTTGTCAGACGGATCGGCGGCGGCGTTGCCGTCCTTGTCGACCCATTCGTAAACACCGGCCGGGCAATAGCGGGTCGAAGGCCCGGCAAAGACATCATGCTCGGAACGCTTCTGCAACTCCATGTCGCCGACGATGAGATGCACCGGCTCGTTTTCCTCGTGATTGGTGTTGGACAGGAACACCGAGGACAGGCGGTCGAAGGTCAGCACGCCGTCCGCTTTGGGATAGGCGATCTTCTTGTGCTTGGCCGCAGGCTCAAGCGTGGCATAATCGGCCTTGCCATGTTTCAGCGTGCCGAAGGGCGAGAAGCCGAACAGCGTGTTCAGCCACATGTCGAGACCGCCGAGGCCGACGCCGATAATGGTGCCGAAGCGCGACCAGAGCGGCTTGACGTTGCGGACCTTCTTCAAATCCTTGCCGATATCGGTCGCGCGCCAGGCGTCCTCATAAGAAGACAGCTCGTCATTGGCACGGCCGGCGCCGATCGCTTGCGCGACATGCTCGGCCGCCAGCATGCCGGACAGCACCGCATTGTGCGAACCCTTAATGCGCGGCACGTTGACGAAGCCCGCCGCACACCCCATCAGCACGCCGCCGGGGAAGGAGAGTTTCGGCACCGACTGCCAGCCGCCTTCGGTAATGGCGCGCGCGCCATAGCCGATGCGCTTGGCGCCCTCGAAGGTGCGCGATATCGCCGGATGCGTCTTGAACCGTTGGAATTCCTCGAAGGGCGACAGCCAGGGGTTCTTGTAGTTGAGATGCAGGACGAAGCCGACCGCGACCTGGTTGTCCTCGAGGTGGTAGAGGAAGGAGCCGCCGCCTGTCTTCAGGTCGAGCGGCCAGCCGAAGGAGTGCTGCACCAGGCCCGGCCGGTGGTTCTCGGGCTTGACCTGCCACAGCTCCTTGAGGCCGATGCCGTACTTGCCGGGCTCACGGCCGTCGGACAGTTTGTATTTTGCGATCAGCTGCTTGGACAGCGAACCGCGCGCGCCCTCGCCGATCAGCACGTATTTGCCCATCAGCGCCATGCCCGGCGCAAAGCCCGGGCCATGTGTGCCGTCTTTTTCGACGCCCATGTCGCCGGTGACGACGCCCGTGACCGCGCCGGCATCGTTGTAGACGAGGCTGGCGGCAGCAAAGCCCGGATAGATTTCGACGCCTAGCGCTTCAGCCTTGGTTGCCAGCCAGCGGCAGACATTGCCGAGCGAGACGATGTAGTTGCCGTGATTGTTCATCAGCGGCGGCATCAGTATATTGGGCAGACGGAACGAGCCGGCGGGGCCGAGCACCAGGAAATCGTCGGCCGTAACCGGCGTCTTGAAGGGGTGGCCATCTTCCTCGCGCCAGCCCGGCAACAGGCGGTCGACGCCTATGGGATCGACGACGGCGCCTGACAGAACGTGGGCACCAACCTCGCCGCCCTTTTCCAACACCACGACGGAAAGCTCGGGATTGACCTGCTTGAGACGGATCGCTGCGGCAAGGCCCGCCGGGCCGGCCCCGACGATGACCACGTCGAATTCCATGCTCTCGCGTTCGATCTCGCTCATCAACCCCTCCGCTCTGGCCAACCGTTTCCGGCATTTTGCTGGCTCCTGCGCTGCATAGCGCATCAATCCGCGACAGGAAACCGGCGCTGACGTGACAATGCCGATTTCGACAAAAAGTCGCGGATGACAACTCTGCCGCAAGCGTTTTGCGCGCGGCCGCGCTCAGCGTCCCATATTTTAATTGTTCGACGGCTCTCTTATCGGCCATACTTATTTCCATGCGCACGCCGTCCGGCTATTCATTGACGCGCTTCCCCCTTCCGCCCGGCCGGACCTGCCGAGCGATCCTTCTCGCCCTTTCAATGCTTACGCCGGTTCGCGCTCAGGCCGAGCCGGTGAAGGTGTGGGCGACCGGCGCCTATTCCTTTTCCGACGAGCTTGGCGGTTTCCACATCACCGGCGCCTCGGGCACCGGCACCAAGGAAGATCCGTTGGTCATCTCCGAGGAGCTGAATTCGTCAACGCCGGTGACGCTCACCATCCGCACCACCAAACCGATCCAGCCGTTCAGCACCAACGGCGAATTCGCCAACGGCATCCTGTACATGCGTATCGAGGTTCTCAACAACAGCGGCCAGGCCTGGGTCGAATTCCAGTTCGAGCTGCAGGAGATACTCAACCAGCCGAGCGTGTTCGGCGACGGCCTGTCCTTCGACCAGCGCAACAAGACGCCCGACAACATCCTGTCGAGCGCGTACGCCGATTTCGACCGCGATTTCGAACCCTATGACCGGCTCTTGTTCAAGAGTGGACAGATCGACCCGCTGAAGAGGGGACGCTTCGAGTTTCTGATCACCGACTACACGCCGCGCTGGACGTTCTATCTGGTGCAGGATCCGCGGATACCGACGGGGTAAGCGGCAGACGCCGTGAAAATCGCCACGAAATGCCCTTCGTGATTGGCGAAAGCCGACGAGCGCGTAATCTCCCTCCTCGAGGGGGGAGATTACTAACCGCCCAACCTTGCAAATCGTCTCTCGGCGGACGAATGTGCCCGGCATGACTGCCGCCTCCCCCAACAACCGATCCGACCTGGCCGAGTTGCTCGCCTTCTACGCCTCTGCCGGCGTCGACGAAGCGTTGGAGGACGCGCCGGTGAACCGGTTTGCCGGGGCAGCACCGAAGCGCCCCGAGCGCACAACGGCGCCTGCCGCGCCGCCTCGCGAAAACAAGTTTCCGGAACAAGCCGCCGCCAGCCCCGGGCTGGACGCAAGCCGGGTGCCGGACGCGCCGGCGCGTTCCGTTCCGGCCATGGCGACGGTGCCCGACGAGGCACAGGCGGCCCTGGCCCGGCAAATGGCGGCAAGTGCCTCGACGCTCGACGAACTGCGCCAGCACATGGCGTCGTTCGATGGCTGCAACCTCAAATTCACCGCCAAGAACCTGGTCTTTGCCGACGGCAATCCGGAAGGTTCGGTGATGTTGGTCGGCGAGGCGCCCGGCCGCGACGAGGATATTGAGGGCCTGCCCTTCGTCGGCCGCTCGGGCCGGCTGCTCGACCGCATGCTGGCGGCGATCGGGCTTGACCGGACTTCGGTCTATATCGCCAACGTCATTCCCTGGCGGCCGCCCGGCAACCGCACGCCGACGCCGCACGAGACCGAAATCTGCCGCCCCTTCATCGAGCGGCAGATCGAGCTGGTCAATCCGAAGGTGCTGGTCAATCTCGGCGGCCCTTCGGCCAAAACCCTGCTCAAGACGACCGAGGGCATCCTGCGCCTGCGCGGCAATTGGCAGGTGCACAAGACGGCGTCGGGCACCGCCATTCCGGCCATGCCGACGCTGCACCCGGCCTATCTCTTGCGGACGCCGGCGCACAAGAAACTGGCGTGGCGGGATTTTCTCGAGGTGAAGGCGAAGTTGCGGGAGCTGGGGTGAAGCGCGCCTCTTCCTTCCACCCTTGTGGGGGAAGGTGGATCGGCGCGCAGCGCCGAGACGGATGAGGGGTGTTCCAGCGGAGTGAGATGTTGGCGTTCCCTGGAACACCCCTCATCCGACCGAGCTTCGCTCGGCCACCTTCTCCCACAGGGGGAGAAGGGAGAACCGCGCCAATGACCTCCCAGGTAATTGAAATACGCCTCTCCCCGGCCTACTCATCCCCGATGACAACAGTCCAAACCTCCGCCGGCAGCCTGATCCGCGAATGGCGCACGCGCCGGCGCATGAGCCAGCTTGATCTCGCAATGGAGGCTGAGATTTCCCAGCGTCATCTCTCCTTCGTCGAAAGCGGCCGCGCCGCGCCCTCGCGCGAGATGGTGCTGCATCTGGCCGAGCAGCTTGAGATTCCGCTGCGGCAGCGTAATCAGCTGTTGCTGGCTGCCGGCTTTGCGCCGAGCTTCAGCGAGCGGCCACTCACAGACAAGACGCTGGCGCCGGCGCTTGCCGCGGTCGAGACCGTGCTCAAGGGGCATGAACCGTTCCCCGCGCTCGCCGTCGACCGGCACTGGAACCTGAGTTCCGCCAATGCCGCCATCGGCCCGTTTCTGGCCGATGTTGCCGAGCCGTCGCTGCTCCAGCCGCCGGTCAATGTGCTGCGCCTCAGCCTGCACCCGAACGGCATTGCGCCGCGTATCGTTAATCTGGCGGAGTGGCGAGCGCATCTGCTGGAGCGGCTTAAATACCAGAACGATGCCGCCGGCGATCCCGTCCTGGTCGAGCTGGAGCGCGAATTGCGAACCTATCCCTCCGGGCTCAAGGGCGCGCGGCCGGTGCCGGTCGAGCCCAACGGCATCGTCCATCCGCTGCGGCTGGCGCATGGCGACCAGGTGCTGTCCTTCATCAGCACCATCACCGTCTTCGGCACGCCGCTTGACGTGACGCTGTCGGAACTGGCGATCGAGTCTTTCTTCCCGGCCGACGAGCAGACGCGAGCGGTGCTGGTGCGGCTGGCGAAGGAACGTGCGGAAGCTAACTGAGCCAACCCCGCGGACCTCCTCACCCCTGTGGTGGCGCTGCCTTCCGCGTTCGGGTGCGTTCCAGGCCGAGTTGGCGCTCGCGCCAGATGATGAAGATGCCGGCGGCAACGACGATCACACCGCCGACGAGCGTGTTGATGGTGGCGATATCGCCAAAGGCGAAATAGCCGACGACGACGCCGAGGATCATCGAGGTGTATTCGAACGGCGCCACCACCGAAGCTTCGGCATGGCGGTACGCCGCCGTCATCAAAATCTGCGCCAGCCCGCCACAGAACCCCGCTGCGACCAGCAGACCGGCCTGCGGCGGTGTCAGCGCCTGCCAGCCGAAGGGCAGCGTAAGCAGCGCCATGACACTCGCCGTCGCCGAGAACCACAACACGATGGTCGCTGTTCGTTCAGTCTGGACAAGATTGCGCACGAGCAGGATGGCATTGGCGGAGATTGCCGCAGAAACAAGAGCAGCGATGACGCCCAGCACCTCCTGGTCGCCGAGCGCGGCGCCCGACGTGAGCAGCGTCAGCTCCGGCCACGAGATGATCAGCACGCCGACCAGACCGACCGCAACCGCGCTCCAGCGATAGACGCGGATAGCTTCGCCGAGGAACAGCGAAGAGAACACCACCACCAGCAAAGGCTGGGCATAGTTCAGCGTGATCGCTTCCGGCAGCGGCAGCCGGGTCAGCGCGAAGAAGCCGAGCCCCATGGCGCAAACGCCGACGACACCGCGCGCAATGTGGTTCAGCGGGCGTTTGGTGGCGAACGCCGTACCGAGTTTTCTCTTGAAGGCCAGGAAGACGATGATCGGGAAGATGGCGAAGAAGGAGCGGAAGAAGACGATCTGGCCGGCCGGCAAAGTGCCGGCGGCCTTGATGCAGGTTTGCATGCCGACAAAGACTGCCATCGACATGACCTTGAGCATGATCCCGGTGAGAACATTAGAGCGCCGCGCCTCGTCTTCGACGCGCAAAGGACGCTCTGACACTTTAAATCTGCGCATCGTGCTTTCCAAAAATCGACATCGATTTTTGGGCCGATGCGCGCCGGGATGATCGGACAGTTTCCCACCCGCTTCGTCTCCAGGCCCGGCTTTCACTGTTCTGTTGCTTCCCGGATCTCCGCTGAGATGCGCGTCGAACAACGCGGTACACAGGGCGCCCATGCCGAACTTCGATGTGACGACGGTCATCAAGGCCTCACGATGATGGCGGAAGGGGAACGCCCCGAAATAGGCATTGGCGCAGTTTTGTCGAGTGACCGTTTCGTGTAAAGAGCGCGCAACTTTAGATTTAATGGGCCAGGACACGTCAGCGGCTCCGATAGCGACAGGGAAACCCAAGGGAATGCGAACCGATACCGGCCAGGTCTTCAAGCTCGAAGACTACCGCCCCAACGACTTTTCCATCCCGCAAACCGGCCTCACCTTCCGCCTTTCGCCAGACGCAACGCGTGTCACCGCAGTGCTGACGATCGAACGCCGCGATGGCGCCGCCGCCTCGACGTCGCTGGTGCTGGACGGCGACGGGCTGGTGCTCAAGCGCATTGCCATCGACGGTCGCGAGCTTGCCCCGGCCGAGTATCTCGCCACGCCGGACCAGCTGACCATTTTGAGGCCGCCGGCCCGTTTCCAGCTGCTGCTCGAGACCGAGATCGCGCCGGCCAGCAATGAGGCGCTGATGGGCCTCTACCGCTCCAGCAATGTCTATTGCACGCAATGCGAGGCCGAGGGCTTTCGCCGCATCACCTATTTCCTCGACCGCCCCGACATCCTGTCGGTCTATACCGTGCGTATCGAGGCGAGGCTGGACGAAGCGCCGCTGTTGCTTTCCAACGGCAATCCGGTCGAAAGCGGCGCGCTTGCCGACGGCTGGCACTTTGCAGTCTGGGACGACCCCTTCCCCAAGCCGTCCTATCTGTTTGCGCTCGTGGCCGGCAATCTTGGCCAGGTCGCCGACAGTTTCGTCACCATGTCCGGCCGCAAGGTCGAACTCGGCATCTATGTCGAGCCAGGCAAGGAGGGGCTCGCCGGCTACGCCATGGACGCGCTCAAGCGCTCGATGCAATGGGACGAGAAAGCGTTCGGCCGCGAATACGACCTCGACGTCTTCAACATCGTCGCCGTTTCCGACTTCAACATGGGGGCCATGGAGAACAAGGGCCTCAATATCTTCAACGACAAGTATGTGCTGGCCGACCGGGAAACCGCCACCGATGCCGATTTCGCCAATATCGAGGCGATCATCGCGCATGAGTATTTCCACAACTGGACCGGCAACAGGATCACCTGCCGCGACTGGTTCCAGCTCTGCCTTAAGGAAGGGCTGACGGTTTTTCGCGACCATGAATTCTCAGCCGACCAGCGCTCGCGCGCGGTCAAGCGCATCGCCGAAGTGCGCACGCTGAGGGCGCACCAGTTCCCCGAGGACCAGGGACCGCTGGCGCATCCGGTGCGGCCGCGCCGCTACCGCGAGATAAACAATTTCTACACGGCGACGGTCTACGAAAAAGGCTCGGAAGTCGTGCGCATGATCCGCACGATTCTCGGGGCCGAGGCTTTCCGCGCCGGCATGGACCTCTATTTCGAGCGCCATGATGGCGAGGCCGCGACGATCGAGGACTTCCTGAAGGTGTTCGAGGACGTCTCCGGGCGCGACCTGTCTCAGTTCGCGCTCTGGTATCACCAGGCGGGCACGCCGAACCTGACCGTCAGTTCGACGCACAATCCGGCGACGCGCGAGTTTACGCTCGAGATCGAGCAGTCGGTGCCGCCGACACCGTCGGAGAGCCGCAAGCGCCTGATGCACATTCCGCTCGCCTTCGGGCTGGTCGGCGCGGGCGGTGAGCCGGTCGCCTATGATGGCGTCGAGGGAGCCACCGTCGAGGACGGTGTCATCCATATTCGCAAGCGCCGTCACATGGTGCGCTTCTCAGGCGTTGCCGAGCGGCCGGCGGTGTCGCTCAATCGCGGCTTTTCGGCGCCGATCACGCTTTCGGTCGAGCAGAAGGCCGACGACCAGTTCTTCCTCGCCGGCCATGACAGCGATGCCTTTGCGCGCTGGCAGGCGTTCAACACGCTTTTGACCGATGCGCTGATAGCGGCCTTCCGCCAGATCCTCGGCGGCGCAAAACCGGCCTTCACCGCCAGGCTGACCGGACTTGCCGGCAAGATCGCCGGCGACGAGACGCTGGAACCCGCTTACCGGGCACTGGCGCTTTCGCTTCCGGGCGAGGCCGACATTGCTCGCGACATCGGCAGGAATATCGACCCCGACGCCATCTTCGCCGCCCGCGAGGCGCTGGCGCTGGCAATTGCGCGCGCCAATCAGCAAACGTTCACCGACCTATACGGCCGCCTCGCCGACGACGGGCCGTTCAGCCCCGACGCGGCAAGTGCGGGACGCCGCGCGCTGCGCAACATCCTGCTCGACTACCTCTCGCTGCTGCCGAAAGGGGCTGCGCTCGCCGCCCGGCATTTCGAGGTCGCGACGAACATGACCGACCGCGCCGCAGCGCTGACCGTCCTTGCGCACCGCCATGACGGTTCGCCGGAGGCGATCAAGGCGCTGGCCGATTTCGAGGCCCGTTATGGCGCCGATCCGCTGGTCATGGACAAATGGTTCCAGATCCAGGCCAGCGTGCCGGGACCCCGGACAGTCGACACGGTACGCGAGCTGACTGGTCACGCAGCTTTCTCGATGGCCAATCCGAACCGGGTGCGCTCGCTGGTCGGCACATTCGCCAGCGCCAACCAGACCGGCTTCCACCGCGCCGATGGCGAAGGCTACCGGTTTTTTACCCAGACCGTACTCGAGGTTGAAAAACGCAATCCGCAAGTGGCGGCCAGGCTGGCGACAGCGCTGCGCTCGTGGCGCTCGCTGGAGCCGGGCAGGCAAGCCAAGGCCAGGGAAGCGCTGCTGGCCATCGCCGGTGCCGAGAACCTGTCGGCGGATTTGCGGGACATTGTGGAGCGAACGCTGGCCTGATCCCTCCCCCTTGAGGGGACGGTGGACAGCCGCCGAAGGCGGATGGACGGGTGGGGTCGTTGCGGCAGTGCGCGACCTCGACCAACTTCGACCGTGATTGAGAGAGTCGAGCGCTTCGCCGAGGACCCCACCCGGCCCTTCGGGCCACCCTCCCCTCAAGGGGAGGGATTTCAGCGTTATTTCAATCAATTTTTAATGTTTTTCGGCCGCGCCTCTGGACAAGGCGAATCACCTTTGATTCTTTACAGACGATTCGGATGTGCGGTGTTGCCGAATCGTCAAGCGTACGGAAATTCGGGGAGTGCCATTTATGGCCAAGGCGGACGCGTGGGGCGCGCCCGAAGGGACGGCTTTTGAGCGGCGCAAGGCGCGAGGCGACGGCCTCGCCGGCAATACGCGGCTCATCGCTGAACCAGCCTACCGGCGGCTCCTGGCTGCCGAACCCCTTCTGCGCCGTTCGATACCGGCTCTCATCATCATCTTCCTGATCGTCATCGCCGCACTGCGCGTGCTGTCGCTGATGAACGAGCGCGACGAGGCCGAGCGCGACGGCAAGGCGGTGCTAGGTCTCGCCGCCGGCCAGATGGCGAACGCAATCTCGGCCGACCCGACCGCGGCATCCAGCGGTGCAATTGATCTTCTGGAAAGCACGAGCCGCCAGGGCGCCATGGGCAGAAGCCATGTGCTTGTGATCACCGACAGCGCCTTCAAGATCATTGCCGTGTCGCCGCTGTCGACCGGCTGGCAAGGGCGATCGCTGGACAGCCTGGTGCTGGACGGCCAGCCGCTGTTCATGTTCGGCGACCGCGCCGGGGTCATGGATGTCAGCATCGGCGGCCAGGACTGGTACGCGGCGGTGAGCCTGACCCGGGACCGCAAGTACGCCGCCGCCGTGCTGGTGCCGCAGGAAGCGGCGTTCGACAACTGGCGCAAGACCGTCTCGCTCAACGTCACGCTGTTTGTGCTGACAGCCGGCGTGCTGATCATCATCCTCTACGCCTATTTCGGCCAGGCATCGCGCGCCCAGACAGCCGACCGCATCTATCTCGAAGCCCATCAGCGCATCGACATGGCGCTGGTTCGCGGTCGCTGCGGCCTGTGGGACTGGGACATGGTGCGCGGCAAGATGTACTGGTCGCGCTCGATGTACGACATGCTGGGCTACGAGCCCTGCAACTCGATGCTGTCGTTCGGCGAGGTCGACGACATCATCCACCCCGAGGACGGCGACCTGTTCGAGCTGGCCAACAAAATCGTCGAGCGCGAGATCGACCATATCGACCAGGTGTTCCGGATGCGTCACGCCGACGGCCAGTGGGTGTGGATGCGCGCCAGGGCCCAGGTGATCGACCCGGAAGCGCCTGAGATCCAGCTGATCGGCATTGCCGTCGACGTCACCGAGCAGCGGCATCTGGCGCTGCGCTCGGAGGCGGCCGACCTGCGCCTGCGGACCGCGATCGAAAACATCAACGAATCCTTCGTGCTGTGGGATGCCGCCCAGCGCCTGATCATGTGCAATTCCAAATACCAGAAGGACAACGGCCTGTCGGACCGCGACGTCATGCCGGGCGCTGCGCGCGCCGTGCTTGAAGAGCGCATGCTGGCCTTCGCCTCTGAACGGCGGCTGGCCAACACCAACGGGCCGCAAGGGGGCGCAACCTTCGAGCGGCAGCTCTCCGACGGCCGCTGGCTGCAGGTCAACGAACTGAGGACCCGGGACGGCGGCACGGTCTCCGTCGGCTCCGACATCACCCAGATCAAGCTGCACCAGGAAAAGCTGGTCGACAGCGAGCGCCGGCTGATGGCGACCATCCACGACCTCAGCCTCGCCCGCCGGGCCGAGGAAGAGCGCGCCAAGGAACTGGTCGAGCTCAACCGCGAATATATGAAGGAAACCGAGCGCGCCGAGGCCGCCAATCGGGCCAAATCCGAATTCCTAGCCAACATGTCGCACGAGCTGCGCACGCCGCTCAACGCCATCATCGGGTTCTCCGAACTGATGGAACAAGGCCTGTTCGGGCCGCTCGGTTCGCCGCGCTACGAGGAATATGCCAACGACATCAACGGCAGCGGCAAATATCTGCTCGGCGTCATCAACGACATACTCGATATGTCGAAGATCGAAGCCGGCCAATTCTCGGTGGACCGCGAGGAAATCGATCTCTGCCCGCTGATCCGCGAGACGGTGCGGGTGATCTCGCTGCAGGCGGCGGAGAAATCGATCACGGTCGAAACCCGCATCGCCGATACGATGACGCTGTTCGCCGACCGCCGGGCGATCAAGCAGATCGCCATCAATCTGCTGTCGAATGCGGTGAAGTTCACCGGTCAGGGCGGCCATATCTCGGTGCGCGCCCGCAACACGTCAGGCGCGCTGGTGCTGACCATCGAGGACAATGGCTGCGGCATTCCGAAGGAGGCACTGAGCAAGCTTGGCCGCCCCTTCGAACAGGTGCAGAACCAGTTTTCGAAGAACCACGCCGGCTCCGGCCTCGGCCTTGCCATCTCGCGCTCGCTGGCCGAGCTGCAGGGCGGCGCGCTGAAAATCCGCTCGACCGAAGGCGTCGGCACGATCGTGTCGGTGCGCATTCCGGTGAAGAAGCCGGCGCTGGCGGTGAAGGCGGCGGCCTGACGGCCCGCCAATGCGAGCGGTGCTCTCCGCCGCGTTCAAGGACTGAGTAGCCCCGGTCATGTAAGGGCTCCGGCGGCTTTCGCCGCCGGAGACATATCGCCATTTCACTCCATGCTGTCGTCGCCGCCGTCCCATTGGTGGTGGCGGCCCATGCGGCCTTTCTTTGGCAGTTCGTTGCGCTCGATCTTGCCGTCATTGTTGCGGTCGAGCATGGCGAACACCTTCTTCTCGCGCCCGGTGATGTCGTCCGTGGTCAGCGTGCCGTCGCCCTTGCTGTCGTAGCGGGCAACTATGCGCTTGGCCATTTCCTCGAACCGCGCCTTCTCCAGCGCGTCAGCGAGCTGGGCGACTGTCAGCTTGCCGCCATTATCGGCGACCAGCTTCTTCAGCCGCGCGTTCATGGCGTCGGAAAACTGGTCGAAGCTGATGGTGCCGTTGGAATCCTTCATCGCCTTGTCGAGGCGCATCATCGCGCCCTCGCGCATTCTGGCGCTGGCATTGTTCTCGGCATAGGCGGTGGTGCCAACGGCGCCGGCAAGCGCGACAAAGGCAAGGGCAAGTCCGGTTGTCTTTCTCATGGGTATCTCCTGTTGCATCGTCACCCCCGATGCGATCCGAAACAGCCGCCAACGCTTCACGCCCTCACGACCGTTTCGTACGAAGCAAAAGGTTGAAATCCTTTCTGACCTTTTGCGACGTTTCCTTGAGATGTGCTTCCAGCACACCGAAATCCGGCAGGTCAGTCACCGCCAGAAGCAGATCCGACAATCCCGGCGGAACGTCATCGCGTTCGAATGCACCGGTGAGGCAAAGCCGCGTCATCTGGGTCAGCGCCAGATAGAGTTGGTAGGCTTCGCAAAGCTGCTGCCTGACGTCAGCCTCGGCGAAATCCGGCGACAGATGCGCCAGGATTTCGCCGGTCGCGGTCACCCTGCGGCCGGCTTCGACCTGCCCGGTTATAACCGCCACCTGCGCGATGAATTCGAGGTCGATGAGGCCGCCGGAGATGAGCTTGATGTCCCAGAGATCGCGCGGCGATTTTTCCTTCTCGATCAGCGCGCGCATCTCGGATGCCTCCGCCCTCACCTTGGCGGCGTCGCGCGGCAAGGCCAGAAGTGCCGCCACCTCGGCCTCGACCTCGGCGCAAAGGGCAGCGTCACCGCCGATGGCGCGAGCCCTTGCCAAAGCCATGTGCTCCCAGGTCCAGGCCTCCTGGCGCTGGTATTTCTTGAAGGCGTCGATATGGGTCGCCACCGGCCCCTTGTTGCCGGATGGCCGCAAGCGCAAATCGAGTTCGTAGAGAACGCCCTCGGCGGTCGGCGCCGAGACAGCCGCGATCAGCCGCTGCGTCATCCTGGTGTAGTAGTGCGACGGTGCGAGCGGCTTGTCGCCGTCGGACTCGTCGGCATCCGGGTCGTGATCGTAAAGCAGGATAAGGTCGACGTCCGAACCCGCCGTCAATTCGCGGCTGCCGAGCTTACCCATGCCGAGCAGCGAAACCGTGCCGCCGGCGATACCGCCGTGGCGCAGCGCGAATTCGGTGGTCACCGCCTGCAATGCGGCGTCGATGGTGAGGTCGGCGAGATCGGAAAAGGCGCGGCCGGCGCGCGCCGGGTCGATCGAGCCGGCGAGCAGCCTGACACCGATCAGGAATTTCTGCTCGGAGGCAAAGATGCGCAGCCGGTCAAGCACATCCTCGTAGGGCCTGTCGCCATCGATGAAAGCGGCCAACCGCGCTGAGAGATAGGCGCGGTTGGGCAGTTCGGTGAGCAGCGCCGGGTCGAGCAGACCGTCGAAGACATGCGGGCGCCTTGTGATGATTGCCGCCAGCCGAGGCGCGGCGCCCATGATCGTCGCCATAAGCTTCAGCAGAGCGGGATTCGACTGCAGCAGCGAAAACAGCTGGATGCCGGCGGGCAGGCCGGCGAGGAATTCGTCGAAGCGAACCAGCGCCTCGTCGGCCCGGCGCGTCTGGCCGAAGGCTTTGAGCAGCGCCGGCGTCAGTTCGGTCAGCCGCTCGCGCGCTTCCGCAGACTGGGTGACGCGGTAGCGGCCGAAATGCCAGCCTCGAATCACGCGGCAGATGTCGCTTGGCCGCTGGAAGCCAAGGCCGTGCAAGGTCTGCAGCGTGTCGGGATCGTCGACATCGCCGGTGAAGACCAGATTGCCGACGCCGGCCGACAATTCAGGCGCGGTCTCGAACAGCGCGGCGTAATGGCGCTCGACCTCATGCAAAGCCGCGCGAAAGGTTTCGGCAAATCTGGCGGCATCGGCAAAGCCCAGCATATGGGCGATGCGTTCCAGCCCTTCATCATCGTCGGGCAGAATATGCGTCTGCTCGTCGGCGACCATCTGGATGGCGTGTTCGACGCGGCGCAGAAACCAATATTGCTGCGTGAGCGCGTCGCGTGCATCGGCGGTGATCCAGTTGCGCGCCGCCAGCGCACCCAGCATCGGCACCGTCTCGCGGCCGCGCAGCTCCGGAAAACGGCCGCCGGCGATCAGTTGCTGGGTCTGGACGAAGAATTCGATTTCGCGAATCCCGCCGCGGCCGAGCTTGACGTTGTGTCCTTTGACCGCGATCTCGCCATGACCCTTGTGGGCATGGATCTGGCGCTTGATCGAATGAACGTCGGCGATCGCCGCATAGTCCATGTATTTGCGCCAGACATAGGGCTGCAATTCCCGCAGGAACGCATCCCCGGCATCGAGATCGCCGGCCACGGGACGCGCCTTGATCATGGCGGCGCGCTCCCAGTTCTGGCCGCGCGCCTCATAGTAGCGAAGTGCTGCCTCGACCGGGATCGCCAGCGGCGTCGAGCCTGGATCGGGACGAAGCCTCAAATCGGTGCGGAAGACATAGCCGTGCCCGGTGCGGTCCTGCAGGATGCGGACCAGCCTGCGGGTCAGGCGCGCAAACAGCTCTGTGGCCTCGAGCGGATCGACGATCGCCGGCGCATCCGGATCGAAGAAGACGACGAGGTCGATGTCGGAGGAGAAATTCAGTTCATGCGCGCCAAGCTTGCCCATGCCGAGCACGATCCAGCCGGATTGCCGTGACGGATTTTCGGGATCGGGCAATTTGAGCTTGCCTTGGCTGTGCGCCTCGCGCAGCAGGAAGTCGACCGCCGCGCAGGTGCAGGCATCGGCGAGATTGCTGAGGCGCCTTACCGTCAGCGCGGTATCGGCCTCGCCGGAGAGGTCTGCAAGTGCGATCAGGAAGTGAGCTTCACCCTTCCACTGCCTGAGTTCCATCATCAGGCTGGATTCGGAAACGGTCTCGGAAAAGGCGGCCTTGCCGATCGCTTCGGCGATGGCGAGCAGCCGAGCCTCGACACTGCCATCGAACAGCGCGTCGAGGATTTGCGGCCGGCGGCGCGCGACATCGCGGAGGAAAGGCGAGAGATCGAAGACGGCAGCGAGAAACTCCTGGGCCGCGCCCTTGCCTCCTAGGAATTTCGCCAGCCGCGGCAGGTTCTCGTCCTTGGCATCGCCAGCGATCTCCGACAGTTCACGCAGGGCGCGGGCCTCATCCAGCGGCGCGAGTTGCGCCGCCAGTTGCAGGCGCCATTCGGTCTCGATCCGTTTCTGCGCCATCCGCACCGCCATCAATGGTCCTCCCGCCCCGGGAAGCTCATGATAACGGACAATCCGGGATTGGCAGGCAGAAGTTCAAGCCGGCCATTGTGAAAAGTCATGATCGCCTTGGCGAGGCTGAGGCCAAGACCGGATCCCGGCTGCGAGCGGCTCTTTTCCAGCCGCACGAAGCGCTCGGTCGCCCTGGCGCGGTCGGCATCGTCGGGGATGCCATGGCCATTGTCGGAAACGGAGAGGCGGATTTCGTGACCGACGCGCTGCAGGGCTACGCGCACGGCAGGCTTTTCCGTCGCATCGGTCGAGTATTTGATGGCGTTGTCGACGATGTTCGACAGCGCCTGGCCGATCAGCTCGCGGTTGCCATTGACGGAAAAATTCCCGTCCGCGGCAGTTTCGAGCACCACGCCAGCCTCCTCCGCCACCGGCTCATAAAGCTCGACAACGTCATGCACCGCGGCGGCGAGATCGACCTTGCTGGTGCTCTCCGAGGAATAGCCGGCCTCCAGCCTGGAGATCATCAGGATGGCGTTGAAGGTTTTTATCAGCTGGTCGGATTCGGCGATGGTGCCTTCCAGCGCCTGCCGGTAGTCGGTGGTCTTGTGCTTGCCCGAAAGTGTCGCCTCGGCGCGGTTGCGCAGTCTGGTCAGCGGCGTCTTCAAATCATGGGCGATGTTATCGGAGACCTGCTTCAGCCCTTCGTTCAGCGTCGCGATCCTGGCCAGCATGGTGTTGAGGTTTTCCGACAGGCGGTCGAACTCATCGCCGGCGCCGGTCACCGGCAGCCGTCCCGTGAGATCGCCGCCCATGATGCGGCGGCTTGCCTCCGAGACGCTGTCGATGCGCTTCAGCGCGGCGCGGCCGACAAAGAACCAGATCAGCAGCCCGCCCAGGCCCATCATGCCCAGCGCCAGCATCAGGGCGCGGCGGACGACGGCGCGGAAGCGCTCGGGCTCGCCGAGATCGCGGCCTACCAGCATGATCATCTGGTTGGGCAGCCGCAGCACCAGTGCGATGGCGTTGTGGCCCTTCTCGCCCTCGGACTGAATTTCGGTCTCGCCGGGCTGCGCGCCGTTCGGGTCGGCAGCCTGGTTGCGCTGCCGTTCGAGCTCACCTTCGCCGAAACGGCGATAGGAGAAGGGTTCGGTCGTCCAGCCATCGCTCTCGAGCACCCCCGGTGCCAGGCTCTGCACGTTGCCGGTGAGGATCTGGCCGTTGACGTCGGCAATGAGATAGAGGTTGGCGCCGGGCTGGCGCGAGCGCTGCTCGACGACGCGCACCAGCCGCGGCAGGCCGCCGCTCTGATAGGCACGGGCGAGGCCGAGCACCTCGTCATTGATGGTCTGCTGGGTCTGGCCGGTCAGCATGCGGGCCGACAACGACGTCATGTAGAAGACCAGCAACACGGCACATAGCGCGAAAAGCAGGAAATAAAGCGCTGAAAGCCGCGCCGCCGTCGTCCTCATGATGGCCGGCAGGGAAAGGGCCATCGAGTTCTAGCTCATGATGAGATTTGGCTGAAATCTCATCATGACCTACCCCTTTGTTGGAGCATGATCTTCTCCAAAAACCGGTACCTACTTTTTGGGATCATGCTCTAGCCGCTCTTCAGCATATAGCCGGCGCCGCGAACCGTATGCAGGATCGGCTTGTCGAAACCCTTCTCGATCTTGCCACGCAGGCGCGAGACGTGAACGTCGATCACGTTGGTCTGCGGATCGAAATGATAGTCCCAGACATTTTCGAGCAGCATGGTGCGCGTCACCACCTGGCCGGCATGGCGCATCAGATATTCGAGCAGGCGGAATTCGCGCGGCTGCAGCGTGATCTCGCGCGCCGCGCGCTTGACCGAATGGGACAGCCGGTCAAGCTCGAGATCGCCGACCCGGTAGACGGTTTCGGCTTCCCTGGCGCTGGCGCGGCGGTTCAGCACCTCGACGCGGGCGAGCAATTCGGAAAAGGCATAGGGCTTGGTCAGATAGTCGTCCCCGCCGGCGCGCAGACCGGTGACGCGGTCATCGACTTCGCCCAGCGCCGACAGGATCAGCACCGGCGTGGTGTTGCCGCGCGAGCGCAGGCCGGCAATGACGGAGAGCCCGTCGCGGCGTGGCATCATGCGGTCGACGACCATCACGTCATAGTCGCCGGCATCGGCCAGCGCAAAGCCGGTTTCGCCGTCGCCGGCGACATGGGCGGTGTGCCCAGCCTCGGCAAAGGCCTTCTGCATATAGTCGGCCGCCTCGCGATCGTCTTCTATGACGAGAATCTTCATAGAGCCGTTATACGCGATTTCGCCGGAAGATTGAGGGGCCGCCATGAGCGCAAAAGCTTTCGTTCAAGCATGTCGTTTTGCCAAAACCGCCGTGCACTTTTGGGCGACATGCTTCGATGTTAGAGCGGCAGCGGGCGATGGGGGCCCGCTGCCGCCCGGGGCAGAACACAATGACTGACTAACGCGTTCGGCCCCTTGCTTCCCGTGCGGCGGCTCGGGGGTGTTGAAACCGCCGCACTGGAAACTGTGTGATGTCAGCCTTTGGCGACTGGCAGCGCGACGAAGCGGTTTGAATCGTCGCGGGTGATCTGCATCAGCACCGCCTTGCGGCCGGACTTGACCGCATCGGCCATCGCCTTGGCGACGTCTTCGGTGCCGTTCACCTCCGTCGAATTGACCGAGGTGATGACATCGCCGGGCTGGATGCCGCGGTCGGCGGCATCGCTGTCTGGATCGACATCGGTCACCACCAGGCCCTTGCCGTTTTCCGACTTGGTGACGGTGAGGCCGAGATCGGCCAGCGCGGCGGGCTTTGCCGGTGCCGCGGGCTGCTGCGGGTCGGCCGAGGCCTGCTTGTCGGTGGACGGCAGCGTGCCGAGATCGACCTTGATGGTCTGGCTCTTGCCGTCGCGCCACACCGTGACGTCGACCGACTTGCCGGGTGGGTAGGCGCCGATCAGACGAGCCAGTTCCTTCGGCGATGCGACGTCCTTGCCTTCGACCTGGGTGATCACGTCACCGGCGGTGATGCCGGCCTTCTTGCCGGGGCCACCGTCCTGGGCGCCCGAAACCAGAGCCCCGTTCTGCGACTTCAGGCCCAGCGATTCGGCGATGTCCGATGTAACCGGCTGGATTTCGACGCCGAGCCAGCCACGCTGCACCGAGCCGCTCTTCATCAGATCCTGCACCACCTGCTTGGCGGTCGAGGCCGGAATGTCGAAGGCGATGCCGACGCTTCCGCCCGACGGCGAGAAGATCGCGGTGTTGATGCCGACGACCTGGCCGTTAAGGTTGAAGGTCGGTCCGCCCGAATTGCCGCGGTTGACCGAAGCGTCGATCTGGATGAAGTCATCATAGGGACCGGCGCCGATATCACGGCCACGGGCCGAGACGATGCCGGCGGTGACGGTGCCGCCGAGGCCGAACGGATTGCCGACGGCCACCACCCAGTCGCCGACGCGAACCTTGGAATCGTCGGCGAAATCGACATAGGTGAACTTGCCGACGCCATCGACCTTGAGCACCGCCAGATCGGTGCGCGGATCGGTGCCGATCAGCTTGGCGTCAAGCTCCTTGCCGTCATTCATCACCACTGTGAAGGCGGAGCCTTCCTCGACGACATGGTTGTTGGTGACGAGATAGCCGTCATCGGAGATGAAGAAGCCAGAACCCTGCGCCACCGGACGCGGCTGGTCGTTGTTATGGTCGCGGTGGCTGAAGCGACGATTGCCGCCGTCATGGCCGTTCTGATCACCAAAGCCGCGGAATTGCTTGAAGAACTGGCGCAGCTGCGGATTGTCGGGCAGGTTGTTCATGCCGTCCGGATCGTCGGACTGGTCGGAGCCGTCATCGGCGGCAGGCTCGATCTTGGCCTTGACCTTGACGCTGACCACGGCCGGCGAAACGCGCTCGACGACATCGGCAAAGCCCGGCACCTGGGGCGCTTCGACCCGCACGGCGTCGGCCAGAACGGGAGCTGTACCAGTGGCAACGGCGCCGAAACCGATGCCGCCGGCAATGGCCAGCGAAGCGGCGGCGGCCAACAGGCGCTTGCGGGTGCGGGAATATGGGTTGGGGGCGATAGTCATGGGTCTCGTATCCTCTTTTCACTGGATGCGGCTCAGGCAGAGCATCCTCGGACAAGAGAAATAGAGAGGCGCACATTACGGCGCCATTTCCGGTGCATGAAAGTTTTGTAATGTTGGGCGGTCGCACAAATCGCTTGGTTGCGCTCGCCTGCTGCCCTATGGCGTACACAACTCAGCACAAGGCTTTCACAATGACAGCAAGCACCACCATGACCATTCGAGTCTCGTCCGAGACCAAGCTGAAGCTGGAGCAGATCGCTACCGATACCAGGCGTAGTAAATCGTTCCTCGCCGCCGAGGCGGTCTCAGCCTATGTCGATCGCGAGCTGGATATCATCGAAGGCATAAAACGTGGCATGGCCGACGCAGAGGCTGGCCGTGTCGTGCCCCACGACGACGCCATGGCGGAGCTCGACGCGGTGATCGAAGCAGCGAAAGCCAGGCGCGCAGGCAAGGCGTGAAGCTGTTCGTCACCTGGTCGCGAGAAGCGCTGGACGATCTCACGCAGCAAGTTGCCTTTATCGCTCAGGACAATCCTGCCGCCGCCCGACGCCTCGCGGACCGTATCCGGGCCGGGGCCTTGGTGATATGGCGACGGGCCGACCTGGCCGGGTAACAGGCACTTATGAGAAGCCCATCGGCCGCCTGCCCTACATCATTGCCTATGAATTGCGCCTGATCGCCGGCCGTCAGAGCATTGTTATCCTGCGCGCCATCCACACGTCGCGGGACTGGCCTTTGGAGGAATGGCCGAGCTAGTCGCTCAGCATCTTGTCCAGCGCCGCCTGTTCCTCGGCGCTCAGCGCCTTGGTTGCCAACGAGCGGCAGGAGCGTGTGGTCAGCACAATGAAAATGCCGCCGACTAGAAGCAGAAGCACCGGCGTGCCCCAAAGCAAGGCGTTGCGCGGGCTGAAGCGCGGCTTCAACAGCACGAACTCGCCGTAGCGCGACACGATATAGTCCATCACCTGCTGGTCGGTATCGCCGGCAACCAGGCGCTGGCGCACCAGGATGCGCAGGTCGCGGGCGAGGTCTGCATCGGATTCGTCGATGGACTGGTTCTGGCAGACCATGCAGCGCAGGCCTTCCGACAGTAGCCGCGCCCTCGCCTCGAGCGCCGGATCGGTGAGAACCTCGTCCGGTTTCACCGCTTGCGCCGCGCCGGCAAACAGCAGCGCCAGAAGCAGGGTGAGCGAGGCCAACGAGAACCTGGTGCTCACGGCGCGCCTGCCGACGGCATGGAGGCTGCCTGCTTGCGGCGGCGCGAGGGTGCGCCAACCCGCAGGCGACGGTCGAGCAGCGACATTGCGGCTCCCGCCATCATCACCAGAGCTCCGCCCCAGATCAGCGTCACCAGCGGCTTCCACCACAGGCGCACCACGACGGATCCATCGGTGCCTTCATCGCCCAGCGACAGATAGAGCTGGCTGAAGCCGATCGTCTCGATGCCGGATTCGGTCGTCGTCGTCTGCCGCACCGGAAAGAAGCGCTTTGCCGAGGTGATTTCGGCTGAAACGCCGCCATCGGCGCCGATCAGGGAAAAGCGGCCGCGCTGCTCGCTGTAGTTCGGACCCTGCGCCGGGAAGAGGCCGTCGAAACGCAGCGTGTGGCCGGAGAGTTCGACGCTCTCGCCGGCATGCATCGACAGTATCCTTTCGGTGCCGAAGCACAGCGTGCCGACAATGCCGAGCGTCGTCAGCCCGAGGCCGAGATGGGCAAGTGCAGTGCCGAACACCGAACGCGGCAGGCCGGCGAAACGGCGCAGCATGATGGCGGGCGACACATTGCCAAAGCCGGACTTGACGGCGAGGTCGGTGAGCGCGCCGCAGACCAGCCAGCAGGCGAGGCCGACACCAAGGGCGGCGAACACCGACGCGCCGTCGATGAACAGCCCGGTGACCAGCATCGCCAGGAGAGCGGCGCCGAAAGCCGCCATCAGGCGCTGGGCGACGGCATAGAGGTCACCGCGCTTCCAGGCGAGCAATGGTCCGAAAGGAACCACGACCAGCAGCGGCACCATCAGTGGGCCGAATGTCAGGTTGAAGAAGGGGGCGCCGACCGAGATCTTGCCGGCCGAAAGCGCCTCGACCGCGAGCGGATAAAGTGTGCCGACCAGCACGGTGGCCGTGGCTGTGGTCAGGAACAGATTGTTGAGGACGAGTGCGCCTTCGCGCGAGATCGGGTGGAACAGGCCGCCGGCCGTCAGCCGCGAGGCGCGCAGCGCAAACAGGGCCAGCGAGCCGCCGATGAACAGCGTCAAAATGCACAGGATGAAGATGCCGCGGGTCGGATCGGTGGCGAAAGCATGCACCGAGGTCAGCACGCCGGAGCGCACCAGGAAGGTGCCGAGCAGCGACAGCGAGAAGGTGAGGATGGCAAGCAGCAGCGTCCAGATCTTGAGCGCCGAACGCTTCTCCATGACGATCGCCGAATGCAGAAGAGCCGTGCCGGCCAGCCACGGCATAAAGGAGGCGTTTTCGACCGGATCCCAGAACCAGAAGCCGCCCCAGCCGAGCTCGTAATAGGCCCAGTAGGAGCCCATCGCGATGCCGCCGGTGAGGAACATCCAGGCGACCAGCGTCCACGGCCGCACCCAGCGCGCCCAGGAGGCATCGATGCGGCCTTCGATGAGGGCGGCGACCGAGAAGGAAAAGCAGATAGAAAACCCGACATAGCCGAGATAGAGCAGCGGCGGATGGATGGCGAGGCCGAGATCCTGCAGGACCGGGTTGAGATCGCGGCCCTCGATCGGTGCCGGATTGAGCCGGGTGAACGGATTGGATGTCGTCAGGATGAACAGGAAGAAGGTGGCGCCGATAGCCCCCTGCACGGCCAGCACATTGGCGCGCAGCGTCGCCGGAAGGTTGGAGCCGAAGACAGCGACCAGCGCACCGAAGAAGGTCAGGATCAGCACCCAGAGCAGCATCGAGCCTTCGTGATTGCCCCAGGTTCCGGTGATCTTGTAGATCAGCGGCTGCAGCGAATGCGAGTTTTCCCACACGCTCGCCACCGAGAAATCGGAACTTGCATAGGCGCCGGCGAGTGCTGCGAACGACAGCGCCGTGAGCGCGAAGCCTGTGACCGTGACGGGACCGCCGACAGCCATCAGCCTCTGGTTGCCGGTACGGGCGCCGATCAGCGGCACCAGCGTCTGCACCAGCGACAGCACAAAGGCGAGGACGAGCGCGAAGTGTCCGGTCTCAACCATTACTGGCTCTTGCTCTCTTGCCACACGCCCTTGGCCTTCAGCCCGTCAGCGACTTCCTTGGGCATGTAGCGCTCGTCATGCTTGGCCAGCACGCTGTCGGCGACGAAAACGCCGTCGGCGCCAAAGCTGCCTTCGGTGATGACGCCCTGCTCCTCGCGGAACAGATCGGGCAGGATGCCGGTATAGCTGACCTTGACCGATTTGTGCGTGTCGGTGACCGAGAACGCAACCGTCGCGCCCTGCCCGCGCACGACCGTGCCCTTTTCGACGAGGCCGCCGAGCCTGATGCGCTGTCCCGGCTGCAAGCTGGCGGTGGTCAGATCGGCGGGCATATAGAAATAGGAGGCCTTCTGGCCCAACGCATAGAAGGTCAGCCCGGTGGCGGCGCCGAGGAAGGCAAGACCTCCCACAATCACCGACAATCGCTTCTGCTTGCGCGTCATGTCCTACTCCGTCGCCGTCAGGCCGAGCGAGGCGGCAAAGGCGGTGAATTTCTTCGCTTCCTCACTGTCGGCGCCAAACACGGCAATACCGCGATGCAGCGCGTCGCGCGCCTGGTCGGCCTTGCCCAGCACAACATAGGAACGAATGAGCCGCATCCATCCTTCCGTGTCGCGCGGATTTTGCCGCAATTTTTCGTCGAGGCCGCCGACCATGGTTTCGATCATGGCCTGCCTGTCCTGCGGCGCCATCGACGAGGCGGCATCGACGGCTGCGGCGTCGGGGCCTTTGGCGGGCTCTCCTGACGCGACGCTGCGGTTGGCGGCCTCGGCCAGTGCCTGTTGGACAGCTCCGCGCCATGGCGAATCCTGCGGCAGGGAATCGAGCATTTTCTGCCAAGCCGTGGTTGCCTCGGGTATGCGGCCTTCCTGGGCCAGCGCCATCGCCAAATAGAACGAGGCTTTCGCGTTTCCCGGGTCGAGTTTTAGCGCCTGTTCGAAAGCGTATTGCGCATCGGCCGAAACGATGCCGCCGGCCGCATTGGCGATCGCTTCGCCGAGACCGGCCTCGCGGGCAGCCGTGTCGCCATCGAGGCGGATGGCATTGCGATAGGCGGTCACGGCATCGGGAAAGCGCTGCAGGCGCAGATAGATCGGGGCGAGCACGTCCCAGCCGCGTCCATCGCCAGGGTTGGCGGCAAGATGGGCCTCGGCGCGCGCCACCAACTCGTCGACCGAACTATCGGCCGGATTCTTGGCCAGCCGTTCGGCAAGCGGCTGCGACGGCAGATCCGGCGAGCCGAGCTGGCTGTACAGGCCCCAGCTGAGCAGCGGGACCACCAGCACCGCTGATGTTGCCATCAACCTGGCCGCCCTCGACGGCTGCCGCGCGCCAGGTGCATCGGCTTGACCGACATTGGCTTGACCAACATCTCCCAGGCGAAGGATGCGGCGGGCGATCTCAGTGCGCGCCTCCTCGGCTTCGGCCGGCTGAATCAGGCCGCGCGCGGCGTCACGCTCAAGCTCGGCCAATTGGTCGCGATAGACTTCGAGATCATGGTCGCTGCTGGTCGGAGCGCCCTTGCCGCCGCTGGTCAGCGGCAGCAGCACCGCCAGGCTTGCGCCCAGCGTGAGGAGTGCGGCTATGACCCAGAACAGCATGGTTCTTCCAATAGAGCGAGAGCCCTGCTCTCACAACATGAGGGTGCTGCGACGCTTTGACGGGATTCCGACCCCGGCCCAATGTTCAGGTCAGCGGCGTCCAGCTGCCGTCGGCGTTGCGGCATGCGGTGCCCCGCGCGGTCTGGCCGGCCGTGCCGGTAAACACCGTATGGGTGTACTGGCGGCAATCCTGCGAGCCGACGCGGTAGGGCTGGGCCGCGACGACTTCGCCGGAATGAGCCGAACTGTCGCTCTTCCACGTCACCTTCTGGCCGCTCGCCGTATATTCGAGCGCCTTGTATTCCGCCTCGAGCGCCTTGCGCTTCTCGGTGCTGTTCAGGCCGCTGCCGATCGATCCGCCGACGAGCCCGCCGGCCATGGCCGAGATGATCGTCGTCGCGACTTTGGCCCCTGAAGGAGGCGACGCGGGCGGATTGGTGATGGAAATATCCGGGCCACTGCCCTTGCCCAGCGTTCCGCAGCCGGAAAGAGCGAGCAGTGCGGAAACGAGCGCAACGCGAATCTTCATGCCAACAACCGGTTTTCTTGAACGGGATGCGCTGGGGGTCGCGTCATCGGGGGCGTCAGGACGTCATACTATTGACATTTGTCGGAAATTTGGCCGTTTTTAACGGCTTTTGTGCAATCGAGGGGCCGCCATAACACAGGCATTCGGCCGTGTCGATTGGCCCTGGGCAGTACATCATTGCAAGCTCCGCAAGCGCACAACCGCCTTCAGCCCGCCCATCGTGGAGCGTTCCAGCGCCAGCGCCCCGCCATACTCGTTGACGAGGTCGGCAACGATGGCAAGTCCGAGCCCGGTTCCCGGCTTTGTCTCGTCGAGGCGCCGGCCGCGTTTCAAGACATCGCGGGCCTTGTCCTCGGGGATGCCCGGACCGTCATCCTCGATCGATAGCTCGAACAGGCCGGCTGCGGCCGGCGTGACGGATACGGCAACAGTGCTCCTTGCCCATTTCATCGCATTGTCGAGGAGGTTGCCGAGCAGTTCCTCCAAATCCTCGCGCTCGCCAGCAAAGACGATGTCGGCCGCCGGCAGCGTAAGCGACAGGCTGACATCAGGCTTGAGTTTTTGCAGCACGCGCACCATGCGCTGCACCAGCGGGGTCACCGGCGTGCGGTAGACGACGCTGTCGCGCTGCGCGGCGACCCGAGCCCGCTGCAGATAATGGTCGACCTGCTTCTGCATCGAGGCGGCCTGGTCGGCGATGAGCTGGCCCTTGGCGCCGCCGAGCGCCCGGCCCTCGTTGATCAAAACTGCGAGCGGCGTCTTCAGCGAATGGGCGAGGTTGCCGACCTGCGTGCGTGAACGCTCGACGATGCGCTTGTTGTTTTCAATCAGCGCATTGGTCTCGTTGGCGAGCGGCTCGATCTCGGCGGGAAACTGGCCGTCGAGCCGTTGCGCCGTGCCTTCGCGCACCTGGGCAAGCGCGTTGCGAACCCGGCGCAAGGGCTGCAGGCCGAGCAGGATGGCGATCGCATTGATGGCGATCATGCCGACGCCGAACAGGCTGAGATAGGTCAACAGGCGGCCCTGGAAGGTGGCGATCTCGTGCTCGAGCTCGGTCTTGTTGCCCATCACGCGGAAGCGCGCGGCGCGGTTCTTGGCATCGAGGACGAATTCGCTTTCGAACACTTGCAGTTCCTCGTCACCGATGCCGTCGGTGGAATAGCTGCGCTGGAAACTGGAATTGAAAGGCACCTCGGCAACGGTCGGCGACGGGATCGTCGTGGTCATCGAGGACGAATGAAGGTTGCCGTGCACGCCTTCGGAAGCCGGCTCCACCGACCAGTACCAGCCCGAATTCGGCTCCGAGAAGCGCAGGTCGCCAAGGTCGGGAGCGCCGGTGAGCTGGCCGGTTTCGGAAACGCCGACGGAGCCGATCAAATTGAACAGATGCGCCGACAGCAGGCTGTCGAAGCCGCGTTCGCTGGCCTGGCGGTAGAGCGTGGTAATCAGGGTGAAGATAACGATGAGGGTGAGGATCGCCCAGATCGTGGAAAAGCCGATGACGCGGAAGGCCAGGGAGCGCGGCCAGAGCCGCGCCGAAAAAGGCTTCCTTGCTGGTATGGGGAGCGGTTCCGCCTTACGCCTCCGGCTCACGCATGCGATAGCCCATGCCGCGCACGGTTTCGATCATGTCGATGCCCATCTTCTTGCGCAGCCGGCCGACAAAGACCTCGATGGTGTTGGAATCGCGGTCGAAATCCTGGTCGTAGAGATGCTCGACCAGCTCGGTGCGCGACACCACCTCGCCCATATGGTGCATCAGATACGCCAGCAGGCGGAACTCATGCGAGGTCAGCTTCAGCGGCACGCCGTTGACATCGGCCTTGGAGGCCTTGGTGTCGAGGCGCAGCGGCCCGCAAGTGAGCTCGGACGAGGCATGGCCGGCGGCGCGGCGGATCAGCGCCCTCACCCTGGCCAGCACCTCCTCGATGTGGAACGGCTTGGTGACATAGTCGTCGGCGCCGGCATCGATGCCCGACACCTTGTCGCTCCAGCGGTCGCGCGCTGTCAGGATCAGCACCGGCATCTTGCGGCCGTTGCGGCGCCAGCGCTCGACGACGCTGATGCCGTCCATCTGCGGCAGGCCTATGTCGAGCACGACGGCATCGTAGGGCTCGGTGTCGCCGAGGAAATGCCCCTCCTCGCCGTCATAGGAGCGGTCGACGACATAGCCGGCATCGACCAGCGCGTCGGCCAGTTGCCGGTTGAGATCCTTGTCATCTTCGACGATGAGTACGCGCATGATCGGTCAGGCCTGTTGATGGGTCAGCTATAGGCCGATTCCGGTGGTCTGGGAAACGACCCTGCAAGGGGGAAGATTGGATCAGTTCGCCGGGACGACGATCTCGGAGCGGCGCGGGCGCTGGCCGTCCTTGCCCGGCACAAGCACGACGATGACGCAGACCTCCTGGCCGCCACGCGTCGTCTGCGAAGCCTTGGCCAGCGTGCCGCCATTCTGCTCGGCAACCTGCTGGCCGATCGCGTAGCAATCCGCCGCGGCTGCCGGCGTCGCTTGCGACGCCAACAGGCAGGCCGCTGTGAGCGCCAGTATCGCGGTTCTGACATGAGAGCGAAGCGTTTTCATGGTCGGCGTTGTAACGCAACTGTGCTGAACGTGAAGTGAACGGTGAACGGGTGAAAATCCATCCCCGCAAAACCCCCTGCGCGCGCAACGAATGAATGCGATCCTACCGCCCAGTCCCTCAGACCGGGCAATGGATTCATAACCGGAAAACCGGCTGCGCGGCTATGGTTTTTGCGCGCAGGCTCTCAATTCGCAGCCAGATTGGGAACAGGTCAAGGCGAGACCATTCTGAAGGGCCGCCCTAAATAGCGCGGGAAACGCCAAATCATCGGAGTGCGCCATAACGGATAAAGACCTTGCCGACCTTTACCGGGGCTATATCGCTTGCCTGAATGACCAGGACTGGGCGAAACTTGGAGACTTTGTCGGCGACGAGGTGCAGCACAATGGCGAAATGCTCGGCCTGTCGGGTTATCGCCGTATGCTCGAAGGCGATTTCGAGGCGATACCCGACCTCCGCTTCAACATCGAACTGCTGGTCTGCCAGCCGCCGCGCGTGGCGGCGCGCCTGCATTTCGACTGTCATCCCAAGGGCGTGCTGTTCGGCCTGCCGGTGAACGGCAGCGCGTGTCGTTCGCTGAGAATGTTTTCTACGAATTCGGAGAGGGTCGCATCCGCGAGGTGTGGTCAGTCATCGACAAGGCCGAGATCCAGGCGCAAATCTAGGTTGCTTCAATCACTTTGCTCGGTGAGAGCGCGTATCCGCAGCACCCCGTGGTAGAGCGCCAGGTCCTCGTCGTAGCGGGCCTCGGCGAACTCCAGGGACAGGCGGGTCTGGTCGCGCGAGCCGGTGGCGAAAGCGGCGCCGTCAAGGCGCGCCCGGATGCTGTCCATGATCAGACGCGTCTCGGCCTCGCCTTGCGCCTTCGACCAGACATGCAGCGTGATGAGCTGGTCATCATCATTGTCGGCGCCGGTGTCCAGATCGAATGCGCTGGTCCTGCCATAGGTCACATAAGGGAAGGCGGCACTGTCGGCCGCCTGCTCGCGCAACCCGGCGCCGCCGAGCAGCGCCGTCAGCGAGGCATCGCTCTTCAATCTCATGAACAAGGCTTGCAGCAAATCGCCGGGCGCCGTCATCGTCGTCTCCGTTCGCCTGTCACGCTTTGAACAACCTCAGTTTCGCGCGCAACCTAACCGCGTTGCACGGATTTCGCCAGATGACGATCCGCCTGATGGAAGGCGGCGAATCGGGCGGCATGGCCCTTTCACGGACCGGGTTCTATTTGGCATGCGGGGAGTTTCAAGAAGGGTGTTATGAGGAGCCCTGTTTTCTCCGGCAATTCGAGGTCATTTCATGCGAACGCCACCGCTGCTGCCGGCTTTTGGAAAGCTCGGCGTCAAGCCCCCGGTCGCGATTGCGGCAGCACCCGCCCTGTCGAAGAGCACCGTGGCCCTGCGCATGCGCGAGATACTTTCAATGCATGGCGGCCTGGCCTTAAAGCTGTCGGTGGTGGCCTGGACAATCCTGATCCTGGCGGCGGCATTTTTCATGTCAAAGGCCTGATGCCGATATGACAAACCGCTACGCGTTGCGCATGGACGAGCCCGAGAGCTGGACTATCTTCGACATCTTCACCGGCCAGCCTGTCGAGCTTAAGCAACAGGTAATGGTGGCCATGAATTTGCGCGATGCGGAAGCGATGGCCGACCGCCTGAACAGCCGGGACGTCAAGCGGCGGGCAAAAGCCGACCGCAAGTCCTGACGCACGCTGATCTCAGCCGCTCTGATTGCAAGACGAACGCGCGCTAACCGAAATCCGCGGCTGTGAGCACATATATGCTCTTGCGGGTGCGGGCGTAGGCCTTGCTGGCAATGTCATGGATGGAGCTGGACGCGGTGTCGAAAGCCGCCAGATAGGTGGCTTCCGCGGTCGCCGTCCCTGATGGTGCCTTCGAGAGGGCATCGGCTGCGACAGAGAAGGAAATCTGGAACATGCCGTCGTGGCCGACAAAGCGGATGCGCTTGCCGGCCTCGTCATAGAAGCGACTTGGATTGGGGAATGTCAGGCTCATGACGTGCCCCCCTTCGGCGCGGCGGCGGCTTTCTTGACTGTCGCCCGCTTCTTCTTCGGTGTCGGGTTCAAGGCTTCCGCGACGCGGTCGGCCTCTTCCTTGGCCAGGCGCAATTCCCTGAGCCTTGCTGTCTTGATCTCCCTGGCCCTCGCTTCGGACATGTAGTCGGAGGTTGCCTTGTTGCGCTCGGCCGTCTTCTTCTGCTTGTCCATGAAGCGGGCTTCAGCTTTTTCCATGATGCTCTGATTGCCTTCGGCCATCGCCTAAATCTCCTTCGTGCCTGAAATTGTGAAATCGAACTTACGATATAAATAGTCGCTTTGGCCTCGAAATTCAATTTTTCGAAATATCTAGGCGCCTCGCGACGTTTCGAACCCGGCAGACATCATAATACTTTTTAATATTTAATTTTGACCACGAATAATTTTTGGCACTCCTATCTATCGAGTGCCAACACGCCTATAAGAACGGCGCGGTCGCCTATGCCGGCCCCAGAAAGAAGTTCTCATGAAGTTTCGGCCACTCCACGACCGCGTCGTCATCCGGCGCGCCGAAGGCGATGTCAAATCCAAGGGTGGCATCATCATTCCCGACAATGCCAAGGAAAAGCCGCAGGAAGGCGAAGTCATCGCCGTTGGGCCGGGCGCACGCGACGAAAACGGCGCGCTTGTTCCGCTCGAAGTCAAGGCCGGCGACTTCATCCTGTTCGGCAAATGGTCGGGCACCGAGGTCAAGATCGACGGCGAGGACCTGCTGATCATGAAGGAAGCCGACATTATGGGCGTCATCGACAAGAGCGAGACGGCCAATATCGGAAAGAGCGGGACGGTCGTCACCGAGAAAAGCGTCAAAGCCAAGAAGGCCGCCTGACCGGCCTGGCTTTGCCAGGCTCCGGCGAGCCGCTTGCTTCACCACACCAACGGGATTGAAAAAAATGTCTGCCAAGGAAATCAAATTCGCCACCGACGCGCGCGACCGCATGCTGCGCGGCGTCGAGATCCTCACCAATGCGGTGAAGGTCACGCTCGGCCCCAAGGGCCGCAACGTCATCATCGACAAGGCCTATGGCGCGCCGCGCATCACCAAGGACGGTGTGACGGTGGCCAAGGAAATCGAGCTTGCCGACAAGTTCGAGAACATGGGCGCGCAGATGGTGCGCGAAGTGGCTTCGAAGACCAACGACCTCGCCGGTGACGGCACCACCACCGCCACGGTGCTGGCCGCATCGATCCTGCGCGAAGGCGCCAAGCTGGTTGCCGCCGGCATGAACCCGATGGACCTCAAGCGTGGCATCGACCAGGCTGTCGCCGCCGTGGTCAAGGACATCAAGGCGAAGGCCAAGAAGGTCAAGTCGTCGGCCGAGATCGCGCAGGTCGGCACCATCGCCGCCAATGGCGATGCCAGCGTCGGCGCCATGATCGCCAAGGCGATGGACAAGGTCGGCAATGACGGCGTCATCACCGTCGAGGAGGCCAAGACCGCCGACACCGAACTCGACGTCGTCGAAGGCATGCAGTTCGACCGCGGCTATCTCAGCCCCTATTTCGTCACCAATGCCGACAAGATGCGCGTCGAGCTGGAAGAGCCTTACGTGCTCATCCACGAGAAGAAGCTCGGCAATCTGCAGGCGATGCTGCCGATCCTCGAGGCGGTGGTGCAGAGCGGCAGGCCGTTGCTGATCATCTCGGAAGACGTCGAAGGCGAAGCACTGGCGACGCTGGTCGTCAATAAGCTGCGCGGCGGCCTCAAGGTCGCGGCCGTCAAGGCGCCGGGCTTCGGCGATCGCCGCAAGGCGATGCTGGAAGACATCGCCGTGCTGACATCGGGCCAGATGATTTCCGAGGATCTCGGCATCAAGCTCGAAAACGTCACCATCGAGATGCTTGGCCGCGCCAAGCGCGTACTGATCGAGAAGGACACCACCACGATCATCGACGGCGCCGGCACCAAGGCGACCATCCAGGCGCGCATCGCGCAGATCAAGGGCCAGATCGAGGAAACCACGTCCGACTATGACAAGGAGAAGCTGCAGGAGCGGCTGGCCAAGCTCGCCGGCGGCGTCGCCGTGATCCGCGTCGGCGGCGTCACCGAGTCTGAAGTGAAGGAAAAGAAGGACCGCATCGACGACGCGCTGAATGCGACGCGCGCGGCGGTGGAAGAAGGCATCGTGCCCGGCGGTGGCGTGGCGCTTCTGCGCGCAAGATCGGCTCTGGCCGGCCTGACCGGCGCCAATGACGATGTGACCGCCGGCATTTCGATCGTGCTCAGGGCGCTTGAAGCGCCGATCCGCCAGATCGCCGAGAATTCCGGCGTCGAAGGCTCGATCGTCGTCGGCAAGCTGTCCGACAGCAAGGACCAGAATCAGGGCTTTGATGCCCAGAACGAGGTCTATGTCGACATGATCAAGGCCGGCATCGTCGACCCGGCGAAAGTGGTGCGCACCGCGTTGCAGGACGCCGGCTCGATCGCCGCCCTTCTAATCACCGCCGAAGCGATGATCACCGACGTTCCGGCCAAGGATGCGGCGCCTGCGGGCGGCGGTGGCGGCATGGGCGGCTACTGACCATCGCCCGAAAATTGCCCGCCTGGGAATCTGGGCGGGCATAAATCAGAACAGGCTGCCGGGGACATTTCCCCGGCGAGCCAGGAATTTCCGTCAGTCAGTCAAGACCAGTCATCAACGACAGGGAGATCGACAGATGATCACATTCGCCCCGAAGTCAAACGCTGTATCCGCGACCAAGCCGGCGGAGGAGAGCCGCTTCGATCGCATCCGCCGGATTGCCGCCGACAAGCACAGGCAGGCCGATGCCGGGCCGATTCGCCGCGAGCCGTCGAAGACCGGCGACAAGCGGCCGATGTGACGGCTGCCAACCCTCAGGACACCGGCAACGCTCCGCCCTCTTCGGTGCGGCGGGCAATGAACTCGTCGAGCACATCGGATGTGGCAACGGCCGACGCCGGCGGCTGGAACTCGGCCAGCGTCCGCTTCCAGATGCCGGTGGCGCGCTCGGTGGCCGACTTCGAACCGGACTGCGTCCAGCTGCCGAAATTCGACCAGTCGGCGACCAGCGGCTCGTAGAAGGCGGTGCGGTAGCGCGTCATGGTGTGGCCGGCGGAGAAGAAATGCCCGCCCGGCTGGACTTCGGCCATCGCCTCGAAGCCGATCGAATCCTTGTCGCCGGGGGTCGTAGCACAGAGTTCGGCAACCGTCTGCAATGCCTCGATATCGGTGATCAGCTTCTCGTAGGAGACGCTGAGGCCACCCTCCAGCCACCCCGCGGCATGGATGCAGACGGTGGCGCCGGCAAGCACCGAGCCCCACAGCGCGAACTGCGTCTCGTGCGCCGCCTGCACATCGGAAATGTTGGCCGCACTGCCGCCGCCGGA
Source organism: Mesorhizobium sp. M0052 (assembly GCF_040323255.1). Lineage (NCBI taxonomy): Bacteria > Pseudomonadati > Pseudomonadota > Alphaproteobacteria > Hyphomicrobiales > Phyllobacteriaceae > Mesorhizobium > Mesorhizobium sp. M0052. The sequence goes on from NZ_JAMYUS010000006.1 coordinate 269,219, forward strand.
CCGCCAAGGCAGGCCGGTGAAGCGCGCCAGCTGGCCGGCGCCCAGCGTCGCCTTGACGTGCTCGGGCGTGCCGAAGGCCGGTGCGCCGGACTTCATGTCGACATTGGAGGAGAAGGATCCGTAAACCACCGGTGCGCCCGGCCGCACCAGCTGCGCCAGCGCGAGACCAGCCAGCGCCTCGGCATGCTGCAGCGTCAATGCGCCGGCGACGGTGATCGGCGCCATGGCGCCGGCCAGGCAGAAGGGCGTGATGATGGACACCTGGCCGGCCTTGGCGAAGTCGATGATGCCCTGCGCCATCGGGATATCGAGCTGGCGCGGCGAATTGGTGTTGATGACGGTATAGCAATGGACGCCGGCAAGGAACTCGTCCTGCGAGAGGCCGCGCGCCAACCGGATCATCTCGAACCCGTCCTCGACCTGCGGCGTGCCACGGGCGAAGACGAAGGGAAACTTGTCCGACAGGGTCAGCTGCGCACGGTTGACGGCATAGTGGCGCAAATGGTTGTCGACATCCTGCGGCTCGATCCAGGGGCCGAGCATATGCAGCACATCGAAATTCTGAACAAGCTTGGTCAGTTCTTCGAAAGCGGCGAGCGTGCCCGGACGCCGTCCGCGTTCGAGATCGGTGACGTTGGGCGCCCCGGCTCCGGCGAGGAACGTCATCGAGCCGAGCTCCAGCATGAGATCGCGGCTACGGTTGCCCGCCAGCGCCCGGATGGATTTCGGCGCCGAGGCCAGTGCGGCGGTGACAATATCGCGGCCGATGCGCACCATCCGGCTGTCCTCGTCGACCAGCGCACCGGCTTTGGCGTAGATCGCCCGTGCCTCCGGCAGCAGCACCTTGATGCCGAGCTCTTCCAGCACGCGCAACGCCGTGTCGTGGATGGCCGCGACCCGGTCGTCCGAAAACACCGGCTGCGGCAGGAACGGGTTCTTGAGCGAGCGATAGTTCGGGTGGCGGCTTGACCCGCTGCCGGCCTCACCGGTGTGCCCGCGCCGGCGCTCGCGCCTGGTCTCCCTTATAATGTCATCGACCATGGCCAAAACTCCTCATTGCCGCATCGCCTGCCCTCGGGGTCGTATGGCGAGGCCGGAATAATTCGCGCCGGCCGCTCGACGCCGACAATGTGCACCCAAAGCGCGGTCCCCTCCCCGGCGAATTCGTCGCCCAGCAACGTCAGCGCGACGCTTTTGCCTATTGTGTAGCCATAGCCGGCTGAGGCGACGAAGCCGACGCGCCGGCCCTTGTGCCAGACTGGCTCGAAGCCACTGGCGTCGGCATCGACGGCGTCGACCTCCAGCGTCACGATCCGGGCGGCGCTCAACAAACCGTGCGGTGTGGCCTGGCTGCCCTTGTGAGCCGGGCTGAAATGGAAGAATAGTCTTCGCCGGGTATGCCCGCCCTGAAATTGCCCGCTTGCGGTTCTCAGGTGGGTTGGGTGAGTTTCGGGAATGGCCAGTCCTTTAGAACGACGTCCAAGACGAAGAGGTCCGATCGCCGCCGCACTGCTGGCGGTGGACGCGTGGATCGATTCCTCGCTCTACGAAATCGGCTTCAAGGCCGGCCAGTTCTGGGAATCGGCGACCATTTTTTCGCGGCGCTTCCGAGTCACCGGCTGGCGACGCGGCATCATCGAGGTGCTGAGCGAAGGTTTTACGATGGGCGCCGGCGGCGTCGTCGTGCTGCTCGCACTCGCGATGCCGGCCTTCCAGATCACCACTGGCGACTGGCGCAGTCAGGGCGATTTCGCCGTCACCTTCCTCGACCGCTACGGCAACGAGATTGGCCAGCGCGGCATCATCCAGCGCGATTCCGTGCCTGTCGACGAGATGCCGGACCATGTCATCAAAGCAGTGCTGGCGACCGAGGACCGGCGCTTCTTCGAGCACTACGGCATCGACGTGCTCGGCCTGTCGCGCGCCATCTTCGAGAATGTGCGGGCTAATTCCGTCGTCCAGGGCGGCTCCAGCATCACCCAGCAGCTGGCCAAGAACCTGTTCCTGTCGAATGAGCGTACCTTCCAGCGCAAGATCAAGGAAGCCTTCCTGTCGCTGTGGCTGGAGGCCAATCTGTCGAAGAAGGAGATCCTGCAGCTTTATCTCGACCGCGCCTATATGGGCGGCGGCACGTTCGGCATCGAGGCGGCTGCGGATTTCTATTTCGGCAAGAGCGTCAAGGACCTGAACCTCGCCGAGGCGGCGATGCTGGCCGGCCTGTTCAAGGCGCCGACCAAATACGCCCCGCACATCAACCTGCCCGCTGCCCGCGCTCGCGCCAATGTGGTGCTGTCGAACCTCGTCGATTCCGGTTTCATGACCGAAGGCCAGGTGCTGCAGGCAAGGCTGCATCCAGCCGAGATCGTCGACCGCGGCGAGCAGAAGAGCCCGGATTATTACCTCGACTGGGCCTTCGATGAGGTCAAGAAAATCGCCAAGCCCGGCCAGCATTCGCTGGTCGCACACACCACTTTCGATGCCAACATCCAGAAAGCGGCGGAAGAATCCGTCGAATTTCACCTGCGCCAGTTCGGCAAGGAGTACAACGTCACCGAGGGCGCCGTTGTGGTGATCGAGACCAATGGCGCGGTGCGCGCCATTGTCGGCGGCCGCGACTATGGCGCAAGCCAGTTCAACCGCGCCACCAAGGCGCTGCGCCAGACCGGCTCCTCGTTCAAACCTTACGTCTACGCCACCGCCATGGAGCACGGGTTCACCCCGGACTCCGTCGTCTCAGGCGGGCCGATCAGCTGGGGCGGCTGGTCACCGCACAATTACAATGGTGGCTCGGCCGGCAACGTGACGCTGATCACGGCGATCGCCAAATCGATCAACACCGTGCCGGTACGGCTGGCCAAGGACTATCTCGGCATCGGCCCGATCAAGGCGATGGCCGAATCATTCGGCGTGGAATCGCCGCTGGAGTCGCACAAGACCATGGTGCTCGGCACATCGGGCATGACGGTCATGGACCAGGCGACGGGCTACAGCGTGTTCGCGCAGAACGGCTTCGCCGGCTCGCGGCACGGCATCACCCAGCTCGTCACCCGCACCGGCGATGTCGTCTACGACTTTGCCAAGGATGCGCCGGCGCCGCATCGCGTTTTGTCGGAACAGGCTCTGAAATACATGAACACCATGCTGGCTGCGGTGCCGGCGATCGGCACCGCGCGGCGCGCGCAGCTGCCCAACATCGTCGTCGCCGGCAAGACAGGGACGACGCAATCCTATCGCGACGCCTGGTTCGTCGGCTTCACCGGCAATTACACGGCTGCCGTCTGGCTCGGCAATGACGACTTCACGCCGACCCGCAACATGACCGGCGGCACGCTGCCGGCGATGGTGTGGCAGCGGCTGATGGTCTACGCGCACCAGAATATCGACCTGAAGCCGATCCCCGGCCTCGACAAGCCCTTCGTCGACGAAGAGATCGCGGCCAAAGCCGAGGAAGCGGAGAAGAAAAACGCCGATCAGGCAGCCGCCGATGCCGCGGCCGAGCGCCCGGCGGTGTTGTCCAGCCGCACGACACAGACGCTGCGCGAGATGACCAAGGTGTTCCAGACAGCGCCCGTGCTCGGCTCGCCGCAGACACCGGAGACCCTGTCGGCGCTTTGATTCCACAGCGCTGCTTGCTCTGTGGCCTGCCCCGCTATATCCCCGAACGATAATTCTCTCGTCCCGGTTCTTCATGCTCAAGACCGCCTTTTTCACGCTGCTTTCGCTTGCCATAGCCATCGGCCTCGGCGGCGGCAGCGTCTGGTATGCGCTGCAGGCGCAGAGCGGCGTCGGCGCGATCAGCATCGGCCAATGGACCGCCTTCCCCGAGATCGGCACGCAAGATGCCGACCCCTATTCGAAGGCGCGCGTGGCGCGCGAGGGCGTGCTGGCGCTCGGCAAGGCCGAGGGCTTGTCCTTCATCGCCGAACGCGATGCGGCCGGCGATGAGCTTCAGCGGCAATGCGACTACAGGATCGAGGGCAGTTTCCCCACCGCCCGGTTCTGGACGCTCTATGCCGCGGATCAATCGCTCGGCGTGGTCGACACCGGCAAGCCAAGGCTGGCGGCGCTGCAATCCTACCAGGTGCTGCGTCAGCCCGACAATTCGGTGATCATTGCCGTCGGCAACCGTCCGGCCCCCGGCAATTGGCTTCTGACCGAAGGTTTTGGCCGGATGTATTTCGTGCTCACCTTCTACGACACGCCGATTGCCTCAAGCACCGGCCTTTCCGACGTGTCGCTGCCCCGGATCGTCAAGGCTGGCTGCAATGCGTAGGTTGCTGCACGCCATCCTGCTCGGCCTGCTCGGCGCCGGCATCGTCCACATCGTGGTGCTTTTGCTGGTGCCGGAATTTACCGAGCGCGATGCCTGGTCACGGCTGGCGATGGCGTCCGACCTCTACAAGATGACCAGGCTGGATGCCGAGGCGGGCGGCGCGCCGGTGGTGAAGTCGGTAGATCCGCTGTTTTACGCCGCCGCCTGCCGCTTCGACCTTGCCGAAGGCATGGTGCGGATCAAGGCGCCGGGCAGCGTGCCGTTCTGGTCGGTGTCGGTCTATGACCGCAACGGCCACAATTTCTATTCCTTCAACGACCGCACGGCGACCGGCAGCAAGCTGGACACCGTGGTGCTGACGCCGGCACAGATGATCGACGTGCGCAGGGAGCTTCCCGAAGACCTGCAAGGGGCGATCTTCGTCGAGGCGCCGATCGAGGAAGGCATCTTCGTCATCCGCGCCTTCGTGCCTGACGACAGCTGGAAGCCGATAGTGTCGCAGTTCCTGGACCAGAGCTCCTGCGAACTGCAGGACTACTGACCTCAGCCCGACGACCAGCAAACTCAGTGGTGCGGAACAGGCGTCCGTGGTGTGCCCGGCTTGTCCGCCGGCCGCGCTTGGCCTGCCAATGGCGGATGCTCGTAGCGGACGCCGGGAAAAATGATCACCGCCGCCGGCGTACCGGTGTCCTGAACTGCTCGATTGACTGGTGCCGATCGCGGCACGAAAGACAGTACCATGCCCATGGTTCGCGTATTCCTCTCGGTTGCCCCGGAGCACAACGCAACGCCTCCAAATGTGATTAAGGCCGGCAGAGGGTTAACGGAGCGCTAACGGATCGCGGCTAATTTGATGTTTGTTCCAGGCCTTGCGCGAAACCGACACAGTTGCGGTTGAGCATGGCCCGGGTTGTGTCGAGTGTCGGGCGTATCTTCCGTGTCAGCTTCGGATTTCAGGCAAATCGCCATACGGACGGAATCGGGAAAAGCCGAAAGGCTGTTTCGCGCCGCCGTGTCGGCGTTCTGCTCGCTGACCCGCCCGTCGCGCCGCGAGATCGCCCAGCTCGAGGATCTGACGCTGCCGCTGTTCGACAGCGTGCCGGTCGAATCGCGCCGCTATGTCGCCGCCGCCCTGTCCGAATGCGAATATGCGCCGGCCGCCCTGGTGCGGCGGCTTTGCGAGGAGCCGGTCGATGTCTGCGCCCCCTTGCTCGTCCGTTCGCGGGCGCTGGGCGACATCGACCTGATCGCGTTGATCGGCCGCCACGGCCTGCCGCATGCGCGCGCCATTGCCCGCCGCAAGGATTTGAACCCGACCATCGCGCAGTTGATCAAGGCGCTGGAAAAGCCGACCCTGGTGCGCGTGCGGCAGCCCGAGCCGATCGCCGACGTGGCGGGCGCCGACGCCGAAGCCGCTGCCGCCGCTCCCAGCGCACCAAAACTGCCCGGCAGCGCCGCCGAAACCGCCAGGCGCCGCCTGCGCTCGATGATGCTCGCCGAGGGCGAGGCGACATCGGTCAATCCCTTCGCCGGCTCAGCAACTTACAGCAAGCTGCGCGAGACGGCGCTGACCGGCAACGCCGCCTTCTTCCAGACCGCGCTTGCCGACGCGCTCGATATCGACTTCTCGACGGCGCGGTCGCTGACCGAGCATTCGAGCTATGTCTCGCTGCTCGCCGCGCTGCGGGCGCTCGACCTCAGTGAGGACAGGGCATTCCTGATCGTGGTCGCGGTTTACCCCCGGGAGTTTCCGCACCCGCAGGCGATCCGCATCTTCCTCGACCGCTACCGGCTGCTGCACCACGAGGCGGCGCTCGACAAGGTGCGCGGCTGGAAGGCCGAAACATTGTCGCGAGCGGTGCGCGGCAACACCCCTGTCGCCGCGAATGGCGACCAAGCGCCGGGCGGCGACAAAGCCAGCTTAGGGGCCAGCCTCAAGGCGTCTTGACGGAGAGAAGCTCCTCGACAGAAACCGTTCCGGCCTCGATCTCGACCACCCAGATGTCGGGATCGAATTTTTTCTCCCGCTCAAGCCTGGCGTCAAGCACGGCGGCATCGTCGCCGGCGCCGAGCAGCGTGAAAAAGCGATCATCCGGTTTGTCCGAATCGTAGCTCGTCTGCGGCGCCGGGCCGAACAGGGAGACCTCGCCCAGCCTGCCGCGCGAGAGCACGAAGACAGCGCCGGCCTCGGTCGCGCCACGCTTGACGACGGCCGCAAAGCCGCCTGCGCCGAAGACACGGCGCAGCAGGGCCGACACCCAAAACTCGGTGGTTACGCGCATGACGAGGCTCCGGAGGACATGCGCGGCGTCTTAGCCGGATTTTCGGCTATCCGCGAGCGGTCGTCTTGACCACTCAATTGGTCAGGCCGATCTCGCGCATCTTGACGTAGACGACCTCGTCGGGCTCGCCCGTTTCCGGCAGGCCGAACAGCGACTGGAATTCCTTGATCGCCGCCTTGGTGCGGGCGCCGACGACGCCGTCGAGTTGCATGTCGTCATTGCCGAATGCCTTCAGGCCGGCCTGGATCTTGACGATGCGGGCATCGGGCGCCTGGGCGGATACCGGCGCGGAAACCGGGATGGGCGCAGGCGCGGCCTCGGGCGCGGCAACTCGAGCGGCGGCCATATTCACGGGCCTCGGCACAGGATGCGGGATGCCAGCCGTGGTCTGCTTGGCGCCGAGCTGGTCGAGCAGCACAGCGTCGATCTCACCGGAGGCCGGCAGGCCAACCTTCTGCTGGTAGGCCTGGATCGCCTTTTGGGTATTCGGCCCGGAAATGCCGTCGACCGTTCCCGTGTAGAAATCGAGATCCTTCAGGATGCCCTGGACCTGCTCGACGATCGGATCGCTTTTGACCGGTGCCGGGCCAGGCCGCAGGATGTTGATGGTGGTTTCGGGTTCGTCCGCGCCGGGGTGCGGAAAACCCTCGATGCTGCGGGTGGCGAAGAAGGCGCCGGCATGCGGAAACGGCTGGTACCACAGCGCGTTGGCGGAAACGTAGAACAGCGTCACCAGGAAGGCGGTCGACCCGCCGACCAGGACCGGATTGCGCGAGATCGCGCCGCCGAGCGCAATCGCGCCGGCCTCGAACGCGCCGCTGCGGCGCTTGACCGCCTTAGGCTGTTTTGCGGAGCGAGCCATTCCTGTCCCCTTTCGCGTCGCCTTTCGTCCTGGTCGCGGGCATCGGCAGCACGCCGTTCCTGTCGGTCGCGCTCCTCTTCGGCCCGTTCACCGGCAGGCTGATCGTGACCGTCGTCCCCTCGCCCGGCATGCTTTCGATCGACATCGTGCCGTCGTGCAGCGCCACCAGGCCCTTGACCAGCGACAGGCCGAGCCCGGTGCCCTCGAAGCGGCGCGTATAGTCGTTCTGGATTTGCATGAACGGCTTGCCGAGATTGACAAAATCTTCCTCGGCGATGCCGATGCCGGTGTCCCTGACCCAGAAATGCAGCCGCGAGCCGATCCGCTTGGCGCCGACGACGACATCGCCACCATCGGGCGTGAACTTGACCGCATTGGAGACGAGGTTGATCAGGATCTGCTGCACGGCACGGCGGTCGGCATTGATCTCGCCGGCGTCTGGCGCAATCTGCGCCTGGAGATCGATGTTCTTGGCATTGGCCTGCAGCTGCATCATCGACTGGCACATCTCGACCGCTTCGATGAAGCGGAACGGTTCGGGCTCGGTCGCGTAGGCGCCGGCCTCGATCCTCGAGACATCAAGGATTGAGGTGACGACGGCAAGCAGATGCTGACCCGACTCTTTCACCAGCCCGACATACTCCTTCTGGCGCGGGTCCTTGAAGCCGCCGAACATCTCATGCAGCAGCATGTCGGAAAAACCGATGATGGCGTTGAGCGGCGTCCGAAGCTCGTGGCTGACGACCGCCAGGAAGCGGCCCTTCGCCACCTCGGCCGACGCTGCGGCCTCATTGGCGGCAGCAAGCTCGTCGCGCAATTCGGCAGTCTCGTCGTTCTCGCGCAGCAGCAGAGTGAAGGTCTCCTGCTGCTCTTCGGCACGCATCAGTTCGAGCTGAAATGGCCGGTAATTGTCGGCCGTCGAGGCGCTGCCGTCCTGCGGCAGCCTTACCCGAAGATCGAGCCGGCGCGCCAGGGCGCCATCGCGCATGTCGGCAAGCGCGCTGAGATAAGCGACGCGATCGGACAGGTGGATGCGGTCGAACAGCCCGGCGCCGAAAAGCAGTTCCGGCGGCAGCTTCAGGATGGTGCGCGCCTTGGCCGAGGCATCCAGGACCTCGCCATGCCGGGCGACATGCAGGACAACGGCGTCGATCATGTCTTCAAGGCGGTCGTTTGGAAGCAGCGCGGGCTGCGCGCGTGCGGCATCGCCTAGGGCTGCGAGCCGGGGAACCAGCGTCAGGCCCCAGGCGAGCGGCAGCAGCCAGTGCCACGCCGCGACTTGCGCCCCGCCGAGCGGGACGACAGAGGCGACAAAGGGCTGCAGCAGCATTGCGGCCAAGGCCGAGAGGCCGCCCCAAAGTGCCGCGCGCTTTGAACCGCCGATCCACCAGGCCTCGAATGGCAGTGCCAGGGCCAGCAGCGCAACCGGCGACGCCAGGCCGCCTGCTGCCGCGACGGCGCCGGCAAGCGCAAGACCGCCGGCGGCAAGGGCAACCTGGGCTGCCAGCGTCATCTTGCCCGACGCCGCCACCAGCAAGGCGGCGAACCAGCAAAGACCGAAGGCGGCGAAAATGGTTGCGACGGTGACGGCGGCGCCCATGCCCGAGGTGACCAGTGTCACCGCCGCACCGGCGGCGAAGAACGGAGCGGCAAGCATGATGCCGATGAACCGGCGCTGGCGCAGGCGATCGCCCTGGCCGATGATGGCCGGATGGACCATGCGTTCGCAACCGGCCGCCAGCGCGCCAGGCAGTTCAATATATCTGGCAGTTGTCAAACTCAACGCACTCGCACCCGGTCGTGACTGCCCCTGCGTTGCAGGTCGCTTTTGCTTGTTTGAAACTCGCATCCAGCGTTTAAGGAATGAATAAGGCTGACCGGAACAACGAGCGCGCTGCGGCAAAAATTGGAGCGCCGGCACCGGAATGCACCGCCATTTGTAGCCATAGTAAACGGAGCGTTATGTGCAAAGGGCGTGCCCGTGGCTGCGAAACCCTGAGCCGGCATGCCTGCTCTTCTGAAGATATCCATGCGCAACAATCGCTTAGATGGTTACTGCAAGGTTAAGAAAATTGTCGGCATTTGAGGCTAATGCACTGCAAAACGCCTCGCTTCGAATTTGCCTAAAATTTGAGGAAAATTTTCACTGAGCAAGAAAGCCGTCCTTTGCGCCTCATGTGCCATTGTCGCTGATATAAAGAGGTCATTGCGCATGGACGCATGATCCGGTCATTGGACGAGAGGGCAGATCGATGGGCTTTTTGATAAGAATGGCGTTCTGGTTTTCGCTGGTGTTGCTGGCGCTGCCGCTGACCGTCGGCCCCGACGAGGATGGCCGCGAGAGCGTCGGGCCGTTCCAGGCGCTCTTTGCGGCGCGCGAAGCGGTCGGCGACATCGCCGGCATTTGCGAGCGTAAGCCGGACGTCTGCGAAACCGGCAAGTCGGCGATGCATACGATCAGCGCCCGGGCCAAGGAAACCGCCAAGATCGCCGCCGCCATGCTGGACGACAAGAGCGCCGAGACCTCGCCCGATACATCGCTGGCCACCGGCAGCGTCGCCGAGGACATCGTGCTGCCGGCGACAGTCAACATACCTGCCAAGCTGGTGGCGAAGAACTAAACACCGTTTCAGCTGGTATCTACAGCGACACCGCAGGCCGGTCGGACCTCTCGATGCCTGCGGTGCTTTTCTTCTTTTTCCGTGACGCCGCAGCCGCGGATGACTATATCCCGAGCAATGGCCACGACGATCCAGACGATCCGCGACGACTTCTCCCTGCTCGACGAGTGGGAAGACCGCTATCGCTATGTGATCGAGCTCGGCGAAGCGCTGCCGCCATTTCCCGACGCCGAACGCAACGCCGCCAACAAGGTGCCGGGCTGCGTCAGCCAGGTCTGGCTGACCACGAGCCGAGCGCCGGGCGCCGATCCGGTCATCACCTTCACAGGCGATTCAGACGCTCATATCGTACGCGGTCTGGTCGCCATCATGCTGGCGCTGTTTTCGGGACGGACTGCCAGCCAGATCCTTGAAACGGACGCCGAGGCGACGCTGAGGTCGCTTGGCCTCGACGAACATCTGTCGCCGCAGCGGGCCAATGGCCTGCGCTCGATGGTCAAGCGCATCAAGCGCGACGCCGAGATGGCTCTCAAGCAGACTGCTTGATTGCTCTATCTTCTCTTCTTTCGACGCAATTCCAAGGGAAAGCGCTCGGCAGTTTTCCTGGAATTGTTCTAGAAACAAAAACGGCGCCGTAAGGGGCGCCGTTGATCTTGTCCATTGGAGCCGGTGTTACCGCCCCTTGCGCTTGCGGCCGAGGCCCATCTTCTTGGCCAGCTGCGAACGGGCAGCGGCATAGTTGGGGGCAACCATCGGATAGCTGGCGTCGAGATTCCACTTCTCGCGGTATTCATCGGGCGTCAGACCGTAATGGGTCATCAGGTGGCGCTTCAGCGACTTGAACTTCTTGCCATCTTCAAGGCAGACGATGTAATCGTCATGAACAGAGCGCTTCGGGTTTACCGCAGGCTTCTGCTTGTCGGCTGGAGGCTGTTCGCTTGCTCCGCCCACGCGCCCGAGAGCGGCATGGACATCAGCGATAAGGTTCGGCAATTCGCCGACCGGCACGGGATTGTTGCTGACATAGGCTGCCACCACATCGGCGGTCAGCTCGATCAGCGCATCGCTATTTCTGGAAGGTGTTTCGACGATATCCATGGTTTAGGCCCCAACGAAGGATGTTTCTGTTTGCGCCCTTTTTGGAAGATCGGGCATGGCGCGAATTTCACGCGGGAAGAGCTTCATGGATTCGCGTCCGGGCATCTTAATGAGCCCACAGACAAAGTAAGTCAATTCGCATCTTGTGCTATATTCAACGATATTCATCGAATAGTCGCTCTTCAGCTTCAATCTTTCGTGCACTCTGTAACTTCGCGATATTTTCTGGTCGGACCAGGACTAGCATGACGTAAGGTCACGCCATCGCTAAATCAGCAAGGACTCATAAAGTGGGCAGCGATGCTTGGTCTATGCTTCAAGATTTGGGCAGCTGATTGTCGGATTCGTACCAAACCGCAAGTTGCAAAGCGTTGGCGAAACCCGCCGAAGAAGATCTTCGGTCTGACCGGATTCAATACGGCGTGAGGTATTTTCCATAGACCCAGCCACTAACAAAAGCACCATTTTGCGCCGGGTCGTGCCAAACTTGACACCATTGATAGCGAATTGCCTGTTTCTGTTTCCAGGGCGGCTGGCCGGCGATCTCCAGAAGATTCAAGCCGCCGGTGCACTTGCCGGTCATCTGCAGGATCGTCCCGTTGGGATAGGCGGCCTGCTTCTGCGAGGTGCCGGACGGATATTTGCGAACGTTGAGCGTGTCGCCGAACGGCACGCCAGCCACTTGCCAAGCGGCGAACGCGGTTGCATGAGACTGGCCGGTGAAAGCCAGAACGGTCGAAGCGACGACGGCGAGAGCCGCAGCGGTGTTGATATGGAAATTCATCATCCTCTCCTTTTGGCTCATCTCCCGAGCCCGCCGCAACCAATACATCCCGGCCCTTGAACCCGCGCTGATCGGCGTGTTCATTTGCCATTCAAGTAATTTCTTCAGTGAGACGCAATGACCAAGACCTCAGCTTTTCCGACCGCCAGCCCGCCGAGCCCCGAGAAACACCCCGTCTTCGACACGCATCACGGCATTACCCGCACAGATGACTATGCCTGGCTGAGGGCCGAGAACTGGCAGGCGATGTTCAGGGACCCTTCCCTGCTTGAGGGCCGCATCCGCGCCCATCTCGAAGCCGAAAACGCCTATCAAGCAGTGCTTATGGCCGATACGCTAGAGCTTCGGAAGCAGCTGTTCGGCGAGATGAAGGGGCGCATCAAGGAAGATGATTCGACGGTGCCGATGAAGGATGGCCCCTATGCTTACGGCGCATCCTTCAAGCTTGGCGGCGAACAGCCCCGCTATTTCCGCATGCCGCGCGATGGCGGCGATGAGCAGATCCTGCTCGATGGCGACGCGGAAGCCGAGGGCAAGCCCTATTTCCGCCTCGGCGGCGTCGACCATTCGGCCGATCACCGCAAGCTGTTGTGGGCGTTCGACGACAAGGGCTCTGAATTCTTCACACTTCGCGTGCGCGATCTCACCAGCGGCAAGGAACTGAGCGACCAGATCGAGGCCACCAGTGGTGGCGGCGTCTGGAATGCCGCCGATGACGGTTTCTTCTACACAAGGCTCGACGACAATCATCGTCCGTCCAAGGTGCTGTTCCACGCGCTCGGCGGCAGCCCACTTAATGACCGGCTGACCTATGAGGAAACCGATCCCGGCTTCTTCATGGATGTCGGCGGCACGCGCTCCAACGAATGGATCATGATCGGGATCAACGATCACGAAACCTCGGAATATCACCTGATGCGCGCCGATGAGCCTTTCGCCGAGCCAAAGCTGGTGGCAAAGCGCGAGACCGGCCTGCAATATGATCTGGAAGAAGGCGGCGACATCTTCTTCATCCTCACCAATGCCGACGGCGCCAAGGACTTCAAGATCATGACGGCGCCGGCTGATGACCCGGTTCGCGCCAACTGGGAAGAGCTGGTGGCGCACGAGCCAGGCCGGCTGATCCTGTCGGTGGTCGGCTTCAGGGATCATATGGTCAGGCTCGAACGCAAGGAAGGGCTGCCGCGCATCGTCGTGCGCGATCGCCGCAGCGGCGAGGAGCATCTGATCTCGTTCGACGAAGAGGCGTTCTCGCTCGGCCTGTCGGGGTCCTATGAATACGACACCGAGATCATGCGCTTCACCTATTCGTCGATGACGACCCCGGCGCAGGTCTTCGACTACAATATGCGCAGCCGCGAGCGTGTGCTGCTGAAGACCCAGGAAGTGCCGTCCGGTCACAATCCGGATCATTATGTCACGCGCCGGTTGATGGCGCCGGCCGCCGATGGCGAACTGGTGCCGGTCTCGCTGCTGCACCACCGCGACACGCCGCTCGATGGCTCCGCACCGTGCCTGCTTTACGGCTACGGCTCTTACGGCATTGCCATTCCGGCGGCGTTCAACACCAACTGGTTCTCGCTGGTCGACCGTGGCTTTGTCTTTGCCATCGCCCATGTCCGCGGCGGCAAGGACAAGGGCTATGGCTGGTATGACGACGGCAAACGGGCGCACAAGATGAACACGTTCACCGATTTCATCGCCGTCGCGCAGCATCTCGTCGCCGAGCGTTACACCCAACACGACCGCATCGTCGCGCAAGGCGGCTCGGCCGGCGGCATGCTGATGGGTGCGATCGCCAACATGGCGCCGCAAAATTTCGGCGCCATCGTTGCCGAGGTCCCCTTTGTCGACGTGCTGACCACGATGCTCGACGCAAGCTTGCCGCTGACGCCGCCGGAGTGGCCGGAATGGGGCAACCCGATCGCGTCGGCGGAAGATTACCAAACGATCGCCGCCTACTCACCCTATGACAATGTCGCCGATCACGACTACCCGCCGATACTGGCGCTGGCCGGCCTCACCGATCCGCGCGTCACCTATTGGGAGCCGGCCAAATGGGTGGCGCGGCTGCGCGAGCGCAAGAGCGGCGACAATCCGGTGCTGTTCAAGATCAACATGGATTCCGGCCATGCCGGCGCCTCCGGCCGCTTTTCAAGGCTGGAGGAGATCGCCTATACCTACTCCTTCGCGCTCAAGGTTACGGCCAAGCCCGAACCCGAGGTTACGGGCAAGGCTGAGAATGCAACGGAGGCGTCGCAATGATCGATCTATCCACCTTGACGGCTTACATAGCGGTTGTGCTTGGCTTTGTGTTTATTCCAGGCCCAGCCACGCTTTTGACGGTCACGCGAGCGACGAGTTCCGGAACCAGGGTCGGCGTCGCGACGGGCGCGGGCGTCGCGGCTGGCGATGTGTTCCATACCATCATGGCGATGGTCGGCATTTCGGCGATCATCGCCACTTCGGCAACGCTGTTCAGCGTCGTAAAATATATCGGCGCGGCGTATCTCGTTTACCTCGGCATCCGCGCAATCATCGAGAGAATACCGGCCGACCCTACTGCCGGCGCACTCGCGATCTCCGCCAGCAAGGCGTTTCGTCAAGCTGTCCTGACCGAAGTGCTTAACCCAAAGACGGCGCTTTTCTTCCTCGCCTTCCTGCCCCAGTTCGTGCGGCCTGAAAACGGATCGGTGATGCTCCAGCTGATGACGCTGGGCATAATCTTTGTTCTGCTCGGCCTTTTCAGCACAGTCGTCTTTGCCGTGAGTGCGGGCCGGCTCGGCACGTTCCTGCGCCGCAATCCGTCGGTGGTGAAATGGCAAGGCAAGGTGGTTGGCGGCATCTACTGCGCGTTAGGCGTCCGTCTGGCCTTGCAGCAGCGCTGATGTCGAAGCGACAGGCGCGCCCGTCGAGGCGCGCCGGTCGTCACTTTTTGAATTCCGGGCTGCTCATTTTCACTCGCATTTGCAATGGCTGCGCGCTACCCATGCGCGCCACCTTGCAGACCATGACATACGCAAAGGGGCCACTATGTTGCTCGTCGACACCTATCTCGAGAAATCACCGATCCAGGGCATCGGGGTTTTCGCCAGGAACCACATTGCCAAGGGCACGCTGGTCTGGAAGCTCGACCCCAGATTCGACCGGATCATCGACGTCGAGACCTATGAAGGCGAGAGCGGCCCGGTGAAGAACTATCTCGACCGTTATTCCTATCCAGACCGCCGGGATCCGAACTACATCGTCTTCGAAGCCGACGACGCCCGCTACATGAACCATGACGACGAACCGAATTGCGATGTCTCCTCGCCCGAGGAAACCTATGCCTTGCGCGACATCGCACCCGGCGAGGAACTGACCTGCAATTACAGCCATTTCTTCGAGACGGGCTTCGACTTCCTCGGCGATCGCCACCTGTAGCCGGGATCACTTGGCCGGCTTGCTGCGCACCGGGTAGCCGTTGGGATGCGGCGGCACCGCCTTGAGATAGGCGGCTATCGCCGCGCGATCTTCCGGCGGCAGTTCGGCCATGTTGCGCTGCACGTCGACCATGGCGCCGCCGACCGAATCGAAATCAGGGGTAAAACCGGTTTCGAGATAGTTGGCGATGTCGGCTTCCGACCAGTCACCGAGCCCGCCTTCGCCCGATGTGATGTTCGGCACGATGCCGCTGCCTTCGGCGGCCGCCGCGCCAGCCAGCCACTGGCTCTTCCTGATGCCGCCGGTGACGTCGCGCGGCGTGTGGCATTCGCCGCAATGGCCGGGTCCCTCGACCAGATAGCGGCCGGCCAGTACCGGATCAGGCGTGCCATCGGCAAAGGCAATCACCGGCTCCTTGCTGAGATAGAGCCGCTTCCACAGGCCGAGGCCGCGACGGATGTTGAAGGGGAAAGTCAGGGAATTGTCGGGCGCCTTGCCGGCGACCGCCGGCAGCGTCTTCAGGAAGGCATAGAGATCGGCAATATCAGCCGGCTTCATGCGGGCGTAGGACGCGTAGGGAAAGGCCGGATAGAAATGCTCGCCCGACGGCGACACGCCCTTCAGCATGGCGTTGGCAAGGTCCTCGACCGTCCAGGCGCCGATGCCGTCCTTGGGTTCCTGCGAGATGTTGGGCGGCACGAAGGTGCCGAACGGCGTCTTGAGCTCGAGGCCGCCGACCAGTTGCAAACGGGCGTCACCCTGCGAGCCTGGCTTGGCGTGACAGGAGGTGCAGCCGCCGGCATTGAAAATGCGCTTGCCCCTGGCGGCGTCGCCGGGGCCGAGCTGCGCCAGGGTGTCAGTGTCGAGCTTGACCGGCGCCGACAACAGCCAGCCGGCGCCGGCACCGACGACACCCAGGACAAGGGCGGCGCCGACAAATTTTTTCCACAAGGGCATTGACCGGGATCAGCTCTTCTTCACCCGATAGGTCTTGTGGCAGGTGCCGCAATCACTGCCGAGCGTATCGATCTGCGCCTTCAGCGCATCGACATCGGCGGGTGCGGCGGCGACTGCGGCCTTGACGTCGGCGAGGTACTTGTCTTCGGTCGATTTGAAGCCCGCCATGTCTTTCCAGATTTTGGGCGAGGCGGTGGTATCACCGCTGTCGCTGCCGGCCGGGAACAGCGTGTCGACATCGAACTTCTCGGCATTGACTTGCAGCGCCTGCAGCGCCGTCAGCACGGCGGCGGCATCGAAGTCTGCCTCGCCCTTGGCGATTTTTGACAGGCCCCCGACGATCTTGCCTCGTTCCTTCATCAGTCCCTGTCGGTCGAGGATCGGGTCGGCAAAAGCCGCCGAGGCGGCGAGGCTGAGCATAGAGATGGCGATAACAAGCTTTCTCATTCAATTGGCTCCAGGATGATGAGGGGTCGCGACCTAACGTTAACGGAGGGCGGGCCGGGATTATTCCCTGTCCGCCGGCCGGATTCTGCCGAATTTTGTGTGCCTGCTGCTTCAGCTGAGAAAGAAAAGCCCCGGAGTACCGGGGCTTCTCTGGGTCGATCAGGCTTTCGCGTCTTCGTACATTTCAAGGACATGGTCCCAGTTGATGAGGCTGTCGACGAAGGCCTCGAGATATTTCGGCCGCGCGTTGCGGTAGTCGATGTAATAGGAATGTTCCCAGACATCGACGCCGAGGATCGGCGATGCGCCATGGACGAGCGGGTTCTCGCCGTTCGGCGTCTTGGATATCGCCAGCTTGCCGTCCTTGACCGAGACCCAGGCCCAGCCCGAACCGAACTGCGTGGTGCCGGCGGCGATGAAGTCGGCCTTGAACTTGTCGTAGCCGCCGAGGTCGGCGTCGAAAGCCTTCTGCAGGGCGCCCGGAAGCTTGTTGCCGCCGCCGCCCTTCTTCATCCACTTCCAGAAATGGATGTGGTTGTAGTGCTGGGCTGCGTTGTTGAAGAGGCCGGCATTCTTGCCGAACGACTGCTTGACCACCTCTTCGACCGACAGATCGCCAAGGCCCGCTTCGGCGGCCAGCTTGTTGCCGTTGTCGACATAAGCCTTGTGGTGCTTGTCGTGGTGATACTCCAGCGTCTCCTTCGACATGTAAGGCTGCAAGGCCTCGTAGTCGTAGGGCAAGGCGGGCAATTCAAAAGCCATCGGTCATACTCCTCATGGAAAAATCCGGTGCGGATACCGGATTAAGATAGGGCTGCATTGATCTGGAACAACTCCGGAATGAAGCGCCAATTGCCTTTTAGCGGCTCAACCGGCGGAAGTCGAATGCGCCCATTCCCAATAAAGGTCGCGCGCTTTCTTGGCCACCGGCCCGGGCTGCAGATCGCGGTCCTCGATGCGGGTGATCGGCACGACCTTGGAATGATTTCCGGTCGAAAAGATCTCATCGGCTTCGAGAAAGTCGCGCACCGACAGCATCTTCTCCGTGGTCTTGAAGCCGTAATCGCCAAGCAGCGTCATGGTGCGCGAGCGGGTGATGCCGGACAGGAAGGTGCCGTTGGGCGCCGGCGTCAACACGTGGCTGTCCTTGACCAGGAAGATGTTCGAGGTTCCGGTCTCGGCGACATTGCCCAGCATGTCCAGCACCAGCGCATTGTCGAAGCCGCGTCCCTTCGCTTCGAGGATGGCGCGGCCATTGTTGGGATAGAGGCAGCCGGCCTTGGCATTGGTCGGCATGGTCTCGATGGTCGGCCGCCGGAACGGCGACACGGTGATCGAAAAGCCGGTCGGCGAGATCATCGGCGATTCGTAGAGGCAGAGGCAGAAACGGGTCGAGGCCGGATCGGCCGGCACGCCCATATAGCCGCCATGCTCGGCCCAGTACATCGGCCTGATGTAGACCGCTGTCTTGCCGTCGAACTTCTTCAGCCCGTCCCAGGTCAGTCCAACAATCTCATCGGCGCTCATCGACGGCGCGAGGCCGAGCGCGGTCGCCGATGCGTTCACCCTAGCGGCATGCAGCTCGAGATCGGGGGCGACGCCTTCGAACCAGCGGGCGCCGTCGAAGACGCTGGTGCCGAGCCACATGGCGTGGCTGCGCGGACCCAGAATGGCGACGTTGCCTTCGTACCAGTCGCCGTCGACGAAGGTCCATGTCGCCGATAGCGCCGCAGTCGCCAGTGTCATTGTTCGGTTCCGCTTCAAAGCTGCCTGTGCCAAGCATTGGAAGATGCTTTGACCGGCGCCGTCAACCGGCATGGAGCGGTTTTTGTTGAGGCCAGAGCGCCCCAAGAAAGCGATCAAGACTACAATCGATGCTTGCACCTTGCGCCGCCTGCCCTCAAAACTGTCGCCATGCATTACGCGGCTTACGTTTTCGACGCCTATGGCACGTTGTTCGACGTGCACGCCGCCGTGCGCCGTCACGACGGCGAGATCGGCCCTGACGGCCCGCTGCTTTCGGAAATCTGGCGCGCCAAGCAGCTGGAATATTCCTGGGTGCGCACGCTGATGGGCGGCTATGCCGATTTCTGGCAGCTCACCGAACAGGCGCTCGATTTCGCCCTGCGCAAGGTTCCCTCCGCCGACAAGGGACTGAAGGCCAAGCTGCTCGAAGCCTATTGGCGGCTCGACTGCTATCCGGAAGTGCCGGCCGTGCTGAAGGCACTGAAAGCATCCGGCGCCAAGCTCGCAATCCTGTCCAACGGCTCGCCCGAGATGCTGGAAGCGGCGGTCAAGTCGGCCGCCCTCGACCAGGTGCTGGACGATATCTTTTCGGTCGACGCCGTCAGGCGCTTCAAGACCGACCCGTCGACCTACGACATGGTGGCGACGGGCTGGCGACTCTATCCGGGCGCCGTCTCGTTCCAGTCGTCCAACCGCTGGGACATCGCCGGCGCCACCAAATTCGGCTTTCGCACCGTCTGGATCAACCGCGCCAACCAGCCCGAGGAATACCGGGATTTCCCGCCGGCGCTGATCCTGCCGTCGCTTGAAGGCCTGCTGACCGGCGGCTGATCACTCTGTTGCCTTCGAGCAACAGTGGCAGGGCGGTCACAGCTTCGCCTTTGTTTGTCCACCCTCAGGCCAGAATCGGAACCGCCTATCGCGTCAGGCATTGGGGGAGGCCGACCACTGCGCCGCCTGAAGGCATTCACGCTTTCTTGCGATTTGAGACTTAAAAAAGGCAACCATGTTGAAGACCGAAATTGACCACTATCGCCTGAGCCGTCGCGGCTTTCTGAATGCCGCAGCCCTTGGCGCCGCCTCGATTGCGGTCTCCGCCTGCACCACCACCGGACCGGCACCGGCGCCGGTCGAACCGCCACCGCCGACCTATGATGAGCCGCCGCTCGGCGACTATGCGACGATGTACGGCCCGATTTCCGACAGCGGGTTCGAGCTCCCAGCGATCCCGATCAAGAAGATGGACCCGCAGTTCCTGCGCCAGATCGTTCCCGATCCGACCGGCCAGCGGCCAGGTACCATCATCGTCGATACGACCAACCATTTCCTCTATCTGGTGCGCGAAGGCGGCCAGGCGATCCGTTACGGCGTCGGCCTCGGCCGCGCCGGCTTCGAATGGTCGGGAGACGCCGTCGTCCAGTGGAAGCAGAAATGGCCGAAATGGACGCCGCCCGATGAGATGGTTGCCCGCCAGCCTGAACTGGAAGAATACAGCGCCAAGAACGGCGGCATGCCCGGCGGCCTCAAGAACCCGCTCGGCGCCCGCGCGCTCTACCTGTTCCACGACAACGTCGACACGCTCTACCGCCTGCATGGCTCGCCGGAATGGAACTCGATCGGCAAATCCGTCTCGTCAGGCTGCGTGCGCCTGATAAATCAGGACATCATCGACCTCTACGACCGCGTGCCGTCGAAGAGCCCGGTTATCGTGACGTCCGACATCGGCCAGCCGATGGCGGCGAGCGCAAACCGCAGAGCCATCCCGATCGATGGCGGGGTGCCGGATGGCTCGGTCCTGCTCGGCCCGGTGACCTGATCGACTTCATCGATGCCATGAAGCGGCAGGTTCCGCTCCATGCGGCAAACCCCCGCCAGGATCCCGATAGCTTTACGCGAATGCCTGGGGTTCGCATCCAAGATATGCAATGCCGGCAACAGGAGGCCAAAAAAGACGTCCAGACGAACCATGGAGCCGCTGCAATCGGGGCGGCCATGCCCTGTCAATCTCGACGCTGCTGTGTTTCGTTACCGATTGATGTATATTAGACGGGAGTATGATTGCAGAGACATACATTTCATTAGATCATTGATGGCGGGGGAACGCCGATGGTGGGATTTGATTTCGATAGTCCGCCTGCCGACGGCGCCGAGGCCAACCTGTCGGCCGAATGCGAGCGCCAATTGCTGCCGCTCGTCCGCGGAATTGTCGAGGCGGCGGTTGCCGCCGGGTGGAGCCAGGAAGACGTTCTTCTGGCCATGGTCGAGCTGTGCTGGGATCTGTACGAGAAACGCCGAGGCAATCTTTAGCAGGCCTGCGTGAGCCGGATAATTCCGTAGCGCCGGCCAAGCCAGGCCATGTTTTTCTCGCGCAAACTTTTTTCTTCACCTACAATGTTTTTTCTATCCGCGGGATGCGCTACGCTGCCTTTGGGCAGGACTATGGGGGATACAAATTACCGTCCGGATTTCCGGGTTGGCTGTTTGAACGGCACGGAATTTCGATGGGCTGGCAAAGCGGCTGAGGCAAGGCTGAATGAAAAATGCGGGCGAGGTTCAGGAACGCAGCGCAGGCGCCGATCGGGTCGATCGGCACGCCCTCGACACAATCCCCGAAAATGCCAATCCCAGAAGAGCAACCATGCGGGGGAGCGGGACATGCTCTGTCCGCAGCCCTGGATCGCTCCCGGAGGGTCGCCATCGCCGAAGTCGCCTACCTCGCGGGATTTTCGGATCAAGGCCATTTGGCCACCGCCATGAAGAAGCACAAGGGAAAGAAGCCATGATTCGGGCGATAACTGCTGCTGGATCCCGTGACAATGACAGATAGTCGACCAGCTCTGGCAATGGCCGCGCGATCTATATTCGGAATACAATGCTGGATTGTGACGGCACACTATGCACAATAACTAGGCAAAATGGTAAGATAAGATCGGAAAATAGTCAGGTAGCCTTGGCTAAAAATTCAAACCTGTAAATTTATAGTCAAAATCCTGGTAAAATTTTCATTTGAGCTCAAATTCTTCTTTGCAATATAAAGCAGCATCTGTAGGATTCGAAGGAACGCCCAGGAGCAAACGTGAATTCTGGGCGCCTCGATATAGCACAGGATTGGATTGATCGGCGCAGCAGTGGCAGAGACGAAGATGCAACATAGAGGCAACGTCCAGGAAAGCGCCGGGACAGAGCGGCGGCGCGCGGATCGTCGCATCTTCGACGGAATTCCGGAAAGCGCGGGGCGCTACCTGGTCACGTTTCGAGGCGGCGCGGCTCATGTCGTTCATCGGCCGGGATCACACACATTCAAAGCGGCGGAACATTTCGCTTCGGTTCTGCTTGCCCCCTCACCAGGGATAGCGGCATCGCTGGGCAGCGACAAAGTCCACGAATACGACGGCGACGTCGGTATGATCATGGTCGTCCCAGCCGATCTCGGCGGCAAGGTGACCCGGTCATCCACCACGGAAAGCGCAATCGTGGCGCTCACCCCCGAGAGTCTCTTCGAGCTGGCAACGCGTGAATTCGACACCGGCCATGCCGAGCTTCAACCGCCGCCGTACGGGACCGTCGACTTCCAGGCGCTGCAACTCGCGCAGTTGCTAAAGGCGGAACTGACGGATCGGGAAACTCCAAACGACTTCTATGTCGATTCGTTGGTCACCATGTTCGGCGTCCATTTGCTTCGGAACTACGCAGGAGCGCGAAAGTTGCCACAAGCCCCAAAGGGCGGTCTGTCGAACCGCAGCGCCCGGCGGGTGCGGGAATTCCTGGAGGTAAATTTTTCCAGCAAGATCGCGGTGGCCGAGCTGGCCGCACTCTGTGGCCTGTCGCCGAGCCATTTCATCCTGGCATTCACCAAGACTTTTGGCGAGCCGCCGCACAAATACCTGCTGCGGCTGCGTCTCGATTTCGCCGAAAAACTTCTCATCGAGAGCGACCTGTCGATTGCGGAAGTCGCTCATCTCAGTGGATTCTCGGACCAGAGCCACTTGACAGTCACCATGTCCAGATACCGGAACAGAACCCCCAGGCAGGTGAAGCTGCAACGTTAACGCTTGTTGCGGCGCGCATGATTGTCCGTGGCGATACCTCGATTGATCTTCAGTATAGTCGAAGGTTGTGTGGCAGAGCAGTCACAGTTGTCGCGCAGGGACCAAATACCGGATTTTCCTACAAAGATTCCGGATTATTCCAAAATACCTGCACCGCGAATGTGCTCATGGTCGCGATTGAAGTCATTTGGGGCGGGGGAGCAACCAGATGATACAGCATGTCGGATTGTCCCATGGACATTCAATTCGCGGAAATCGAGGTCTTCGCGCCTAAGGCCGAAGCGGCCTGGGCTGCACTGCAACGCCAATACGCCAGCCGGATCAGCGCTGCGGAACTCGACCATCTCCTGGCCTGTTTCGTGCTTGGACTGACCTCTCCGGCTTGTGGTGAAGGCGATCCGGGATTTCATTTCGATCTCTGCCGCGCGCTGGTGGCGGTAAACCTGCCGCCGGAACGGACGGAGGCTGCACTGCATGCGGTTCCAGAACCGACGCAGCCATGGGTCGCGAGCGCCTATCAGCTGATTGAAAAACAAGGCGCGAAGGTCGCTCTCTCGTTGCGGGAGAAGACGCGCAATTTCGAAGATTTTTTGGCCACCGAGGCGAATGGTGCGGCACATCAGAGCGCCTCGGCAATTGCGAGGAAAAACTAGCATGACCAAACGCGTCGAGGGGCGGAGAAGGATCGAACTTTCTTCAAGCTTTGTCGGAAACTGGATCGCGGGCGCGGCCGACAGCCGCTCGGTGCGGCGCCGCCTGATGGCGGTGCTGCGCAACGCGTGCCGCGTGCTCGGCATGCGACGCAAATGTCTGGGGCTTGGCACGCTGGGCAGCGGCAGAATTGCGGCAGCGGCGCTGGGTGCAATCGCATTCGGGAGCATCGCCACCCCGGCGTCCGCGCAGTATGCCGCCGGCGGCGGCACCGCGACGGCCAGTGGCTCAGTCGCTATCGGCCCGGCCGCGACGGCCTCTCAGCTCAATGCTGTTGCGATCGGGACCCGGTCTGTCGGGTCAACGCAATACGCAGTGGCAATCGGCCAGGATGCGCAGGCCACAGGCACCGGCGGCGCGGTGGCGATCGGCGGCGGCGCGATTTCAAACAACATCAATACGGTAGCCATTGGCGTTCAGTCCGACGCCACT
Organism: Mesorhizobium sp. M0052; assembly: GCF_040323255.1. Taxonomy (NCBI): domain Bacteria; kingdom Pseudomonadati; phylum Pseudomonadota; class Alphaproteobacteria; order Hyphomicrobiales; family Phyllobacteriaceae; genus Mesorhizobium; species Mesorhizobium sp. M0052. Next base: position 292,904 of record NZ_JAMYUS010000006.1, read on the forward strand.
GCGGCCGGGGCCAGCGCACTGGGCACAAACTCCCACGCTTCGGGATCGAACTCCACCGCGGTCGGTGTCGGCGCCACGGCCAGCAACAATTATGCGTTCGCCACTGGCTACGGGTCGGTAGCCAGCGCCCAATACGCATACGCCATGGGCTATCAGTCCAGTGCTAGTGGCCTGCGCGGTATGGCGCTTGGATATCAAGCAACCCAGAGCGGAATCGATTCCCTTGCCCAAGGTACCAACGCCAATGCAGGCAGTCAAAACGCCATCGCGATAGGCTTCCAGTCGGTCGCGTCCGATATCAACTCTATCAATATCGGCGCGCGCACCGTTGCGGGGTCAGGGGCCTTGGCCCAAGGCGCCATCGCCCTTGGCACGGATGTCACAGCAAATCAGCAAAACGCCCTTGCCATTGGCGTCCTGACCAAAGCAACGGGAACGAACGCCGCAGCGGTGGGTAGAGGAGCCAGTGCATGGGGCAACCAGTCCATCGCATTCGGCACGGGCGCGCAGGCGGGCGTTCAGGCCAACACGGCTGTGCCCAACAGCATCGCGATCGGTACCAATTCGCTCTCTTCGGGCGCTTTCGCCACGGCGATGGGTGCTACCTCGGTTGCGAGTGGCTCCGCCAGCACAGCGATCGGCAACACGGCTGTCGCCAGCGGCGCGAACGCCTCCTCATTCGGGTCCGGCGCGAATGCGACGGGAGACAATTCTCTTGCCGCCGGTGTCAGCGCCGCCGCTAGCGGGATTGCCAGCACCGCGCTCGGCATCGGCTCCAAGGCCAGTGCCACCAACGCCGTGGCGATCGGTAATGCTGCGGTCGCCAATTCCGCCGACGCGGTTGCCATCGGCACGGCCGCGACGGCCACGGGCGGCAAGGCTGTCGCCATTGGCGCCGGCAACACGGCTTACGGCAACGGCGCGGTCTCCATCGGCGATCCGAGCTATGCCAGCGGCACCGGCGCCTTCACCGGCGGCGCCAACAACATCGCCAACAGCGACGGCACGGCAACCGCCACAGCCGCAAACCAGGCCGCAGGCGCGGTTGCCATCGGCAACAACAACAAGGCCGTCGGGCAAGGCTCCGTGGCGCTGGGCAATGGCTCGACGGCGGGTGCAGCCGGCCTTGCCGGCAATGTCGCGCTGGGCAACGGCGCGACGGCGACGGCAAGCTCCGGCGACGTAGCGCTCGGTTCGGGCTCGGTGACCGCGACGGCGGTCGGCACCAGCGGCGCGACGATCGGCGGCACGGCCTACAGCTTCGCCGGCACGACGCCGACGAGCACTGTCAGCGTCGGCGCGCTCGGCGCGGAGCGGACCATCACCAATGTCGCGGCGGGCCGGCTCAGCAACTCGTCGACCGACGCGATCAACGGCTCGCAGCTGTTTGCGACCAACCAGCAGGTGACGCAGAACACGGCGGCGATCGCCGCCAACACCGCCGACATCACCAATCTCGGCAACACGATCAACAGCATCAGCACCGGCGGCGGCATCAAGTATTTCCATGCCAATTCGACGGCGGCGGACTCGTCCGCAACGGGCACGGACTCCGTTGCTATCGGACCAGTCGCGACCGCGACGGGGACAAACGCCATCGCGGCCGGCACCAATTCGAGCGCCTCCGACGCCAACGCCTCGGCCTTCGGCAGCGGCGCCGTCGCATCGGCGCTTGACGCAACGGCGATGGGATACATCTCCAAGGCCACGGGCCAATACAGCACCGCCGTCGGCGCCAACGCCAATGCCACAGCCACGTCCAGCACCGCGATCGGCCAGAACGCGTTTGCAACCGCCTTTCAAGCGACCGCTCTCGGGGTAGGAGCGAATGCCGGCGCCCAGAATGCAATCGCGCTGGGCGCCCTCGCCAACGCCAGCAACGCCGGCGACGTGGCGCTCGGCTCGGGCTCGGTAACCGCCGCGGCGGTCGGCACCGCCGGCACGACGATCGGCGGCGTCGCCTACAACTTCGCCGGCACGACGCCGGCAAGCACCGTCAGCGTCGGCGCGGTCGGCGCGGAACGCACCATCACCAATGTCGCGGCGGGCCGGCTCAGCAATTCGTCGACCGACGCGATCAACGGCTCGCAGCTCTTCGCCACCAACCAGCAGGTGACGCAGAATACGACCGACATCGCCGCCAACACCGCCGACATCACCAATCTCGGCAACACGATCAACAGCATCAGCACGGGCGGCGGCATCAAGTATTTCCACGCCAATTCGACGCTGGCGGATTCGCAGGCGCTGGGGACGGATTCCGTTGCCATCGGCCCGAATGCTGTTGCCAACAATGCCGGCGACGTGGCGATCGGCGCGAATGCGGTGTCGACCGTGACGACGGCTGTCGGCGGCACCACGATCGGCGGCGTTGCCTACACCTTCGCCGGCGCAACGCCCGCGGGTGCATTCTCGGTCGGCTCGGTGGGCGCCGAACGCCAAATCCAGAACGTCGCGGCCGGGCAGTTGAGCGGCTCCTCGACCGATGCGGTCAATGGTTCGCAGCTGTTTGCGACCAACCAGCAGGTGACGCAGAACACCACCGATATCGCCGCCAATACTGCTGACATCACCAATCTCGGCAATTCGATCAGCAATATTGCCGGCGACACCTCGCTGGCCTACACCGACGCCAATGGCGACGGCATCCGCTATGTGCGCACCAACGACAGGACGCTTGCCGTCGCGGACTCCTTCGCGCAAGGGATCGGCTCTTCCGCCCTGGGCTACCAGGCGACCGCGAGCGCCGACAATGCGCTGGCGCTCGGCCGCGACACCCAGGCCAGCGTCATCGGCGGCGTGGCGCTTGGCGCCGGCTCGGTTTCGGATCGGGCGGTCGCGCCCGTATCGGGGTCGATCCTCTCCGGCACCGGCCTCATTCCCTACAACACCGCGGACATGAGCCTGCTCGGCGCCGTCTCGGTCGGCACCTCCACCTCCTATCGCCAGATCATCAACGTGGCCGACGGCACGCAGGACCAGGACGCGGTCACGCTTCGCCAGTTGAAGGGCGCGCTGAGCTCGTTCGCGGTGACGGGGAGCCTGTACTTCCATGCCAATTCGACGGCAGCGGATTCGCTCGCGGTCGGCGTCGATTCGGTTGCGGTCGGTCCGCGCACCACCGTCAATGGCGACAATGGCATCGGCATCGGCAACGGCGCCATCGTGCAGCAGACGGCGCCGGGAGGCATCGCGATCGGCCAGAATTCGACGGTCAACCAGGCCGACAGCATCGCCCTCGGCACCAACGCGACCACCAACGGAGCGCAGGCGGTGGCGCTCGGCGCCGGCGCAAAGGCCAACGAGCCGGGCAGCGTCGCGCTCGGCGCGGGCTCGACGACGGCGGCGGCGGTCGCCACCACCGGCACCACGATCAACGGCGTTGCCTATACCTTCGCCGGAACAGCTCCGACCAGCACGGTCAGCGTCGGCACCGTCGGCAACGAGCGCACCGTCACCAATGTCGCGGCGGGCCGGATCAGCGGCACCTCCACCGACGCCATCAACGGCAGCCAGCTCTTCGCCACCAACCAGGCGGTCGAAGCCATGCAGGGTAGCGTCGGCGACCTGAATCAGTTCGCCGTCCAGTACGACAAGGACGGGAACGGCAACAAGTCCAACTCGATTACCCTTGCCGGCGGCGACCCGAACACGCCGGTGGTCATCCACAATGTCGGGCCGGGCGTTGCCAACACCGATGCGGTCAATGTTCAGCAGTTCAACAGCGGGTTAGCACTCAACCTAGACAATTCGAAGAACTACACCAACCAGGTGGCGGCCACCACGCTGCAGCAAGCCAATGCGTATGCGGACTCCAAACTCAGCCAGCTCAACATGGACATGGGAGAGGTCAGGGGCGAGGCGCGCCAGGCTGCGGCAATCGGCTTGGCGGCCGGCTCGCTGCGCTACGACGATCGTCCCGGCAAGCTGAGCGTGGCCGCCGGCGGAGGCTATTGGCGCGGTGAAGGCGCCCTGGCCTTCGGCGCCGGCTACACCAGCGAGGAAGGACGTGTTCGAGCGAACCTGTCCGGTACGACGGCAGGCGGACACTGGGGTGTCGGCGCGGGCGTCAGCCTTACGCTGAACTAGAGCCCGGCCATGATCAGGCAGGCAGTCCTTGCTGTCGCGATATCCATGACGTCAATGCTCCTGTCCGGCCCGTTAGCGGCCGGGCAGGAAGCAATCCCTTCCGGCTACAGGGTAAAACCTTCCGACGTAGCGATCCCTGCGGATGCGAAGCTTGGCGAATATCAACGGACCACCCGTCCGTTCGAGAACTGGACGCTGATCTGCGACGAGAACCTGAAGGCGCGCCAAAAGGTCTGCAATGTCACCCAGATCATCGAGGACCAGGCAGGACAGGTTGCGTTCAGCTGGTCGCTTGCCGCCACCAAGGAAGGCAACCCCTACATGATCTTGCGCGCCCCGCCGATCGCCAAGAGCGACGCTCCTGTCTCGCTGACATTCGAGGGGCGCAAGGAGCCGATAAAAATTCAACTCGACGGATGCAATCAGGCCGTCTGCGTCGGCATGCTGCCGGTTGGTCCGATCATGCGCGAACAGATTTCGAAGGCCGCGGCATCCGTCATCTCCTTCCCGACCACGGATGGCAGGACGATCAACGTAACCGCGACCCTCAAGGGCTTGGCCGCGGCCGTTGCGGCGATCAATTGACGAGGCAATCGCGATGAACCAGCAATCGATCCATGACCGGATAATGTCCCGCAACCAGGGAAAGGATGCTGTCCGGGTCGGCATCGAAGACCGGAGCAGACCGCAACGAAACCGCGCGAGGACCGCTGTCTTCTCGTTGCTCGCCATTGCCGTCGTCGCCACGGCCGGCTTCGCGGCCATGCGCTACGACCTGCTCCACAATTTACTGCCGCAGCCGGCGGTCGCGGAGACCAACCAGCCCAATCCGGCCCTGGCCGAGACGCCATTTCTGCAACACGCCAAAGAGGCAGGCTTGCAGTCTTGTTCCAACATTTTCCCAGCCCTTGGGCAGATGCTGACGACCGGCACGACGTACAGCGTCCAGTCGATCTGGAACAACGAGGCCCCCGACAAACACCTCGTGGAAGCCTTGGTCGGCATGAACTACGCTACACAGGGCTACAGCGGCCCGGCGGCAGGTCTGGTGTTCGCGGCACCCACCGCATCCGTTTGCGAAGGTACGATGGTCAGGGTGGCGCCATTCGCGGCCAATTGCGCCGATGTTCCGGCCCTGCTTCCGAAAGACAGCAAGCTCGCCAACAATCTTGGACAAATCAGCGTCTATGAACTGGCCAATGGAGGGGGCAACGCGATGCTGCTGCCAACCGGCAACAGCTGCGTCGTCATTTCCGTGGCCTCGGCAGCAGGTAAACAAGGAGGCGTACAATGAGGGTGAATTCCGCCATTGCGGCGATCGGCATGCTGTTGCTTTGCGCCGGGCGGCTGGGCGCGGCGGACCTAGCCCCGGCGGCGGACGTGCCCGAGCCGCCGGCCCAGGAGGAGAGAGGCATCTGGGCGGCGATCGCCTATTCGAGCCCCGACGAGAAGCACGGCTTCTTTTGGGGCGCCGACAAGCGGCAGGAGGCGATGGACATCGCGCTGAAGCATTGCCAGAACGCCGGCGGCGGCAGCTGCGCCGTGGTCAGCGTATTCCGCAATCATCGCCATTGGGACGATGACGACAATACCGGCTTTCCCTACAAGCATTGCGGCGCCCTCGCCGTAGGCGAGAAGCCGGAAGGGCGGCTGACCAGTTGGGGCGCCGAGACGGCGCAAACACGCCGGGATGCCGAAGACCTGACACTGCAGGCGTGCGAGCGGAACGGACAAAAATGCAAGATCCGCGAGTGGGTGTGCACATGACGCATCAGAGCGAAGCAGCGGAACGCCAATCGAGGCGCATGTTTGCACTCAGCGTAGCGCCGTGCTCAAGCGGGGTCAGCCCTTTGCCGTGATGCGCATCGACGGTATGCGACACCGGCTCGAAGCAGAAGAAATCGGCATCCTGCGACGGCGAATAGAGGATGAAGACGTCGAGCAATGGCGAGGCGGTGAGCGAGATGGCGATCCTGTCCTCGGGCCGGGTGATCCTGGCGCGGCGGTCCCAGCCGTCGAAGGCGTTGTTGACCCAGCTTCGCGGCAACAGGGAGGCGTTCGAGAAATTCCACGCGGGGTAATCGGCCACCGGCGCCACGCCGACCGGCAGATGATGCTTGTCCTCCAGCCAGACCCGCGCCGCCTTCGCCTCGAGCGTCGTTCCGGCGCTGCGCGGGAACCACGGATGAAAGCCGAGCCCGTAAGGCAGGCGAATGCCGGTGCGATTCTCCACCGTGAGCGTGGCATCCAAGGCCCCGTCATGCAGCGCATAGGCGACCCGCGCCGTATATCGGTAGGGGCCGATTTCACCGGCGTCGAGGACCAGTTCTGCCTCGGTGGCGCTGTGGCTGGCAATCCGCCACTCCCTCTGGAAGCCGTCGCCATGGATTGGAAAGGCCTCCCCCGGCACGTTCGGCTCGATCGCATGGAAGCGGCCGTCGAAGGCGAAACCGCCGCCTGAGATGCGGTTCGACCAGGGAACCAGAAGCTGGCAGCCGGAGGCGCCGGTGCCATCGTCGGGGCGGAGCAGCGGCACCGTTGCGCCGCCGACCAGTGCGTCGAAGCGGGCGATCGCCGCGCCCTTTTGCGGCGCCAGGACCAGACGGGCGCGGTCGTCGCGCAGTTCCAGGAGGCCGGCCATCCCTTACCAACCGCCGTCGATGGCGATGTTCTGGCCGCTGATCATGTCCGAGGCGGGCTGGCTGACACTTTTCACCGCCCCCTGGACAGGCTGCCCAGAATCCCGCGCACGATCGCGCGGCCGACCGACGAGCCGACCGAGCGCACGACAGCTTTGATCGCGGCTTCGGCCACCGTCTGGCGGTTGGACGGGCGCGGCGCCGGCACGCGCCGGCCACCGGATTGCGGTGGCGGCGAACCGTCATTGCCGAAGCCGGGGATGGTCCAGCGTGAGCGGCCGCTGTCGGCCGGCTGTGCCTGTTCTTCCGCCTCCTGCGCGCCCATGGCTTTCTTCTGCAGCATCTCGAAGGCCGATTCGCGGTCGATGGTCTGGTCGTACTGGCCCGCGACCGGGCTCTGGTCGATCAGCTTGCGGCGCTCGTCCGCCGTGATCGGGCCAAGCCTGGACGACGGCGGCCGGATCAATGTCCGCTGCACCATGGACGGCACGCCCTTGACCTCCAGCGTCGAGACCAGCGCCTCGCCGGTGCCGAGCTGGGTGATGGCGGTGGCGCAGTCGAAATCGGGATTGGGCCGGAAGGTGTCGGCGGCGGTCTTGACCGCCTGCTGCTCACGCGGCGTATAGGCGCGCAGCGCGTGCTGGACACGATTACCGAGCTGGGCGAGAACCTTTTCAGGGATATCCAAGGGGTTCTGCGTGACGAAATAGACGCCGACGCCTTTCGAGCGGATCAAGCGAACCACCTGCTCGACGCGGTCGATCAGCACCTTCGGCGCTTCGTCGAAAAGCAGATGCGCCTCGTCGAAGAAGAACACCAGCTTCGGCCTGTCGGGATCGCCAACCTCGGGCAATTCCTCAAACAGCTCCGACATCAGCCAGAGCAGGAAGGTGGCGTAGAGCCTGGGGTTCATCATCAGTCTGTCGGCGGCAAGCACGCTGATGGCGCCACGGCCGTCGCGGGTGGTGCGCATGATGTCGGCGATGCGCAAGGCCGGTTCGCCGAAGAAATGCGCCGCACCCTGCTGTTCCAGCACCAGAAGCGTGCGCTGGATTGCGCCGACCGACGGCTTGGTGACATTGCCGTAGCGCGAGCTGATCTCGTCGGCGCGCTCGGCGATGTTGGCCAGCAGCGCCTGCAGATCCTTCATGTCGAGCAGCAGCAGGCCATCCTCATCGGCGATGCGGAAGGCGATGTTCATGATGCCTTCCTGCGCTTCGGAGAGGTTCATCAGCCGCGACAGAAGCAGCGGCCCCATTTCCGAGACGGTGGCGCGGATCGGATGGCCCTGCTCGCCGAACAGGTCCCAGAAGATGACCGGGAATTCCTGGAAGTCATAGGGATCGAGCTTGACCTGCTCGGCCCGCTTGACCAGGAAATCCTGCGCCTTGCCCATCATGGCGATGCCAGACAGGTCGCCCTTGATATCGGCGCAGAACACAGGCACGCCGGCATTGGAAAACCCCTCGGCCAGGATCTGCAGGCTAACCGTCTTGCCGGTGCCGGTGGCGCCGGTGATCAGGCCATGGCGGTTCCCATATTGCAGCAAGAGCTGTTCGGCGCGCTGATAGCTGTCGTCGGGCTTGCGGCTGGCGCCGAGGAAAATGCTGGTGTCGTCAGCCATATGACCATGTCTCCGCAAACTGATGTGTTAAAAGCCTGTGGCCGTGCCGCAGGGTATAGTCAGGCCATTGCGCAGCGACAATGCTATTCTCCAATTGGGCTATCCATCCAGTTGGCTATTCATCCAGATTGGGCCAATCGTCTAAATTGAACCAATCCTCCAAATCGGCTTTTTGGAACTTGCGGATTTTGCCGCTGTTTGGCAATCGTTCATGGTTCGTCCACGCAGGCTGCCCTATGTCAGGGAAGCGAATCCCAACCGCGCAAGCGCATTGCATTGCGATATCTGGCAGGGAACCGTAGACTGGACGGCTGACGCTGGTGCGGCCGCATAAAAACGAGGAGCATGGATGGGCGCCGGAGCCTTGACCAGGAGTGTCGAACCCGCTGACGTCGAGCGCCAGCGTTGGCTGGCCTTGGCCGAAAAGGCGCTCGCCGGCGCCTCCTTCGAGGAAAAACTGGTCTCGCATACCGACGATCAGATTCGCATCGAACCGCTCTACGATCGCGCCGCCGGCGCCGAGCCGCTTGTGCGCGCCAACCCCAAATTGCCCTGGATCGTCAGCCAGCGCATTGACGATCCCGATATCGGCCGCGCCAAGGCGCAGGCCCTGGACGATGTGGCACAAGGCGCGACGGGATTGTCGCTTGTCTTCGAAGGTGCTCCGAATGCGTTCGGCTATGGCCTGCCGAGGACGGCGCAGGCGCTGGAGACGGTGCTGGACGGCGTACCGCTAAACCGCACGCAGATCCGCATCGACGCCCATCCCTGGAGCCGTGCCGTCGCTGACTGGCTGGTGGCGTTCCTGAGCAAGCGCCGCTCCGACCCGGCAAAGCTGAACCTCTCCTTCGGCATCGACCCGGCGGCAATCTTTGCCGGAACCGGCCGGCTGCGCATGTCGATCGAGGCGTTGCAGGCATCGATGCCGCAATCACTGGCGCATTTCTTCTCGCTGGGCGTGCCGGGTGTGCTGCTGGAGGCGGATGGGCGAGTGTTCCACAATGCCGGCGCCACGGAGGCGCAGGAACTCGGCACCATGCTCGCTTCCGCCGTCTCCTACCTCAGGATGTTCGAGGATGCGCGCCAGCCGCTTGTCTATGCCGCTCCCCATATCGGCTTTGCGCTGAGCGTCGACCAGGACCAGTTCCTGTCCATGGCCAAGGTCCGGGCCTTGCGCAGGCTGTGGGCGCGCATCCAGGAAACCTGTTCCATCCCGGCATCGGCAGCCAACATCCATGCCGAGACGTCGTTCCGCATGATGACGGCGGCGGATCCCGAAACCAACATCCTGCGCACCACCATTGCCAGCTTTGCGGCGGCAGCAGGCGGCGCGGATTCGATCTCAATCCTGCCACACACCATCGCCCACGGGCTGCCGGCCGGCTTTGCCCGCCGCGTCGCACGCAATGCACAGTTGATCATGGCCAATGAAAGCCATATCGACCATGTCGCCGACCCAGCCTTGGGGTCGGGCGCAGTCGAGGCGCTGACCCTGGGCCTGTGCGAAGCGGCGTGGGAAGAGTTCCAGCGGATCGAAGCGGAAGGCGGCGTTCTGGCAAGCCTGCAGCAAGGGCATATCCAGAAGCGCGTCACGGCAGCATCCGAGCGCCGCGCCGAGGCCTACCGGTCGGGTGAACGGGTAATCATCGGCACCACGCTTTACCCGCTGAAAAACGATGCCCCGGTCGAGACGCTGGCGGCTGAGCGGCGGCCGCCTTTCACAGAGGGCGTGGCGGTGTGCGAGGCGCTGTTTCCCGTCCGCATCGACCAGGCAATCGGAGCCGCACAGTGATCCCGGATTTCAGCCATGTTGGCTGGTCGGCGCCACGGCGAGCGCCGGTCGAGGTCAAGGGCCAGCGGCTGACGCCGGAAGGCATCGCCGTCAAGCATCTCTACAGCCAGGGCGATCTCAAGGGGCTGCCGCATCTCGACACCTATCCGGGAATGCCGCCCTTCGTGCGCGGTCCCTACCCGACCATGTATGTCCAGCAGCCGTGGACGATCCGGCAATATGCCGGCTTCTCGACGGCCGAGGAATCCAACGCCTTCTACCGGCGCAATCTCGCCGCCGGCCAAAAGGGCCTTTCGGTCGCTTTCGATCTGCCCACCCATCGCGGCTATGACAGCGACCATCCGCGTGTATCAGGCGATGTCGGCATGGCGGGCGTGGCCATCGATTCCATCCTCGACATGCGGCAATTGTTCGACGGCATCCCGCTGGGCGAGATGACGGTGTCGATGACCATGAACGGCGCGGTGCTGCCGATCATGGCGCTCTATATCGTTGCGGCCGAAGAACAAGGAGTTGCGCAGAAGGATCTCGCCGGCACCATTCAGAACGACATTCTGAAGGAGTTCATGGTCCGCAACACCTACATCTATCCGCCGAAGCCCTCGATGCGGATCGTGTCTGACATCTTCTCCTATACCTCCCAGCACATGCCGAAGTTCAATTCGATCTCGATCTCCGGCTATCACATGCAGGAGGCCGGCGCGACCGCGGACCTGGAGCTCGCCTACACCATCGCCGACGGCATCGAATATGCCCGCGCCGGCGTCGCCGCCGGGCTCGATATCGACCGTTTCGCCCCGCGGCTTTCCTTCTTCTGGGCGGTCGGCATGAACTTCTTCATGGAGATCGCCAAGCTCCGCGCGGCGCGCCTGCTGTGGGCGACCCTGATGCAGAAGAATTTTGCACCGAAGGATGAACGCTCGCTGTCGCTGCGCACCCATTGCCAGACCTCCGGCTGGTCGCTGACGGCGCAGGACCCCTACAACAACATCACCCGCACCATGATCGAGGCGATGGCGGCGACGCAGGGACATACCCAGTCGCTGCACACCAACTCGTTCGACGAGGCGATGGCGCTGCCGACCGACCACTCGGCCCGCATCGCCCGCAACACGCAGCTGATCCTGCAAAAGGAATCCGGCACCACCCGCATCATCGATCCGTGGGGCGGCTCGGCCTATATCGAACGGCTGACGCACGATCTGGCGGCGCGTGCGCTCGCCCACATCGAAGAGGTCGAGGCGCTTGGCGGCATGGCGGCGGCAACCGAACAGGGCATTCCAAAACTGCGCATCGAGGAAGCGGCGGCGCGCACGCAGGCGCGTATCGATTCCGGCGAGCAGATACTGGTTGGCGTAAACGCGCATCGCCCCGAGAACAACATCGAGGTCGACGTGCTGAAGATCGACAATGCCGAGGTCAAGGCCCGACAGTTGTCGAAGCTGCAGAACCTGAAAGGCACGCGCAATGTCGGCGCGGTCGAGAGCGCGCTCGATGCGCTGACCCGCGCTGCGCAGGGTAACGGAAACCTGCTGGAATTTGCCATCCGCGCCGCGCGCGCCTATGCCACGGTCGGCGAGATCTCGCTGGCGCTCGAAAAGGTCTTTGGCCGTCACGTCGCCTCGGTGCAAACGATCTCCGGCGTTTATCGCAATGCGCTTGGCGACAATCTGACGGTCGACCGATTGCTGGAGAAGCTCGAAGCTTTCGAGAAGAAGTCCGGCGGCAAGCCGCGCATCCTGGTCGCAAAGATGGGACAGGACGGCCACGACCGTGGCCAGAAGGTGATCGCCACGGCCTTCGCCGATCTCGGCTTCGACGTCACGGTCGGCGCGATGTTCCAGACACCCGACGAGATCGCGAGACTGGCGGTGGCGCAGGACGTCCATGTCATCGGCGCCTCATCGCTGGCGGCGGGGCACCTGACGCTGATCCCCGAACTACGCGACGCGCTGAAGAAGCTCGGCCGCAGCGACATGCTGATCGTCGCCGGCGGCGTCATCCCGCCGCAGGATTACGGCGCAGTGCTGGAAGCGGGTGCCGCGGAAATCTTCCCGCCAGGGACGGTTATCCCGGAGGCTGCGGATCGGTTGCTGGACCGGCTGCTGGCGGGCTGATTGAAACAGTTGCACTGCTTATCAAAGTTGCGTTACAATATCGGGCGCAACCTATGGTATAGCTATGAACACCATCATTCACGGACTTGAGGACGGATCGGGCGTTGTAATCCTGCCGCGGGAAACGCTCGACAGCTTGGGCCTGCAGGTGGGCGATGAACTCCAGATCATCGAAACCGACGACGGCATCATCCTAAGGCCGGTGCCGTGTGACGACGTCGAACGGCAAATACGTGCTGCTCGCGATGTCATGGACAAGTATGAGCCCGCGTTGCGAAAGCTGGCTGTGCAAATAGGGTGAGCTGGCGTCAGGCGTCCGACAGCTTGACGATTTCCCATTCCTTGCCGTTGACGCTTGCGACGTCGCCGACTTTCTTGCCGAACAGCGCCACGGCCATTGGCGAGACGTGTGAGATGCTGCCCTTTGAGGGGTCGGCCTCGTCCTCGCCGACGATCTTCCAGTGCACTTTCTTGCCGTCATCGCTTTCCAGCGTGACACCCATGCCGAAGCGCACCTGGTCGCTGCCCGGTTCCGGCACGGAAAGCTCGGCGCTTTCGCGGCGCGCTGTCCAGTAGCGCAGGTCGCGCGAGACGACGGCAATGCGCTCGCGATCGGCTTTTCGCTCGGCTTTCGCCAAAATGTCGCGCAGATCGGCCAGATTGTCCTCGATCATCGCCAGGCCGCGCTCCGTCACCAGATTGCGGTGTTGGCTGATCGGCCGCTCGCCGATGCCGGCAATGGCGTTTTCGCTGTCTTCCTCGCGGGTAAAAGCCCTGCTCATCGGATAAACTTAGGCCCGCTTCGGCGACTGTACAAGCCAGTTGCCTGACCAATCATTGACCGGGCTACGGCGGAGCGGAGCCTATGCGGCTGGCCCAATTCCTGCGAAGACGTTTCATCGCAGGGATCTGTGCCGATGTTGAACAGACGAACGCTTCTGAAGGGGACGGCCGGCTTTGCCGTGCTCGGCCTTTCGGTGGGCAACGCCTTGGCGAAAACGGCGGTGCGCGGCTCGATCAACGCCGCCGAGCTTGGCGTGGAGCCGGACGCACCGGACGACCAGAGCAAGGCCTTCGCCACGATGCTAGCCGAGGCAAGCCAGCGCAATGCGCCGGTGTTCCTGCCGCCGGGCACCTATGTCGTGTCCAACCTGACCCTGCCCGCCCGCGTCAGGCTTTCGGGCGTGCCGGGCGCCTCGCGCATCCTCTATGGCGGCAATGGCCATTTGCTGACGGCCGAACAGGCCGAGCATATAGAGTTCACCGCATTGGTCTTCGACGGCGCCAACGGCGGGTTGGCCGACGATGCGCAAGGCCTGCTCGACCTGCGCCGCGTCGCCCATCTCGTCATCGACAATTGCACGATCACCGGCAGCGGCAAGCATGGGCTGGCGCTGGAGCATGCGTCGGGCCGCATCGAGCGGTCCGAGATTTCGGGGGCTGCGGACGCCGGCATCTACTCCGTCGAGGCCGCTGGCCTGGCGATATCCGACAACACCGTATCCGACTGTGGCAATGGCGGCATTCTTGTGCATCGCTGGCAGCAGGCCGAGGACGGCACGATCGTCAGCGGCAACCGCGTGCAGCGGATCGGCGCGCGCGGCGGCGGCACCGGGCAGAACGGCAATGGCATCAACGCCTTCCGTGCCGGCAATGTCTCGGTCACCGGCAACATCGTCTCGGACTGCGCCTTCTCGGCGATCCGCGCCAACAGTTCCAGCAATCTGCAGATGACCGGCAACACCTGCTCGCGGTCGGGCGAAACCGCGCTCTATTCCGAATTCTCCTTCGAAGGCGCCATCATCGGCAACAACATCGTCGATGGTGCCGCTAACGGCATCTCGATCGTCAATTTCAACGACGGCGGCCGTATGGGTGTCTGCTCAAACAACATCGTGCGCAACCTCTCGACCACCGGCCCCTACCCCGCCGACGCGCCGGGCTTCGGCGTCGGTATCAGCGTCGAGGCCGACACCACCGTCTCGGGCAATGTCATCGAGAACGCGCCGCTCTACGGCATGCAGATCGGCTGGGGCGCTTATATGCGCAATGTTGTGGCGACGGGAAACATCATCCGTCAGGCCGGAACCGGCATCGCCGTCACTGTGGTAGAAGGCGCTGGAAACGCCATCATTTCCGACAACGTCATCGACGGCGCCAAGAACGGCGCCATCATCGGCCAGCGCTGGGCCGAACCGGCGACCGGCGACCTCGCGCGGTCAAGCATAAGTGGCTATGCGCATCTGACGGTCGAGCGAAACAGGGTCAGCTGAGCGCCGTCGTCGGCCGCAGCGAGCCGACCTTGGCGCCGATGCGGCTTTCGATCGGCGGATTGGCCCGCTCCAGAAGGTTCGCCGCCAGTGCGCCGTCGGCGCTGAGAAGTTTTGCCAGCACAGTGGCAATCATCACCTCGGCGGCGCGGCCGGCGCCGTCATCACATTTTAGCGCGATGCCGAGGCCAAGCTCCGGAACGGCAGCGCAATAGACACCCTCGGCGCCCGTCTTGACGAATATGCGGCCGGGCGCGGCCTGCATCAGCGCCACATCCACTTTGCCGGTGCCGGCGACCAGGAAAGGCTCGGCCATACAGGCAGACAGCAGGCGTTTGGCCGCCTTGGCGCGCTCAGGGCCAAAGCTCCTGCCCGTCGCCATGCGGGCAAAGCCAAGGGCAAAACTTTTCAGCGGCACGGCATAGGTGGGGATCGAGCAGCCATCGGTTGCCCGGTGATCCGCATCGTGGGCAGCGCCGGTCACCGCCTGCATGGCGTCGCGCACCATCTCCTGCAAACCATGGCCTGCCTTGACGTAGCCTTGGTGGGCAATCCCTGAGTGCACGCAGGTGCAGAGAAATCCGGAATGCTTGCCCGAGCAATTGTTGTGCAGTGCGTTCGGCGAGACGCCTGTGCGGGCCAGTGCGATCGTCGCGTCGTGGCTCGACGGCCAATGCGCGCCGCATTCCAGCGCCGACTTGTCGAGCCCGGCCTTGGCCAGCATCGCCTGCGCCAGTTCGACATGCGCGGGTTCGCCCGAATGCGAAGCGCAGGCCAGCGCCAGTTCGCGGTCGCCCAAGCCGTACGCATCGGCAGCACCCGTTTCAACCAGCGGCAGCGCCTGGATCGCCTTGACCGCCGAGCGCGGAAACACCGGCCGCGCCGTATCGCCGATCTCCAGGACAGGCTTGCCGTCACCGTCGAAGATTGCGACAGCGCCGCGATGGGCGCTCTCGACGATCGCGCCGCGCAAGACTTCGACCAGAACCGGATTTGTCATCACCACCCCGAAATATACGGGCCGCTTCTACCTGATCCGGTCGAGGATGGAAACGTAGTTGGCGACGGCAGCGCCACCCATGTTGAAGATGCCGCCAAGCTTTGCGTCCGGCACCTGGATGCCGCCTGCTTCGCCGGTCAACTGCATGGCGGTCAGCACATGCATCGACACACCGGTGGCGCCGATCGGATGGCCCTTGGCCTTCAGCCCGCCCGAAGGATTGACCGGGAGCCTGCCGTCTTTTGCCGTCGTGCCGTCCAGCGCCAGCCTGGCGCCCTCGCCCGGCTTGGCCAGGCCCATCGCCTCATATTCGATGAGTTCGGCAATGGTGAAGCAGTCATGCGTCTCGACGAAGGAGAGGTCGTCGAGCGTCACGCCGGCCTTCTTCAAAGCCTGGTTCCAGGCCTGCTCGCAGCCTTCGAAGGACAGGATGTCACGCTTCGACATCGGCAGGAAATCCTGGACATGCTCGTTGGCGCGGAAGGCGACGGCGCGGCGCATCTTCAACGCCGTCGAGGTGTCGGTCAGCACAAGGGCGGCGGCGCCATCGGAAACCAGGGAGCAGTCGGTGCGCTTCAGCGGACCGGCGACGAAGGGGTTCTTCTCGCTTTCCTGGCGGCAGAATTCGTAGCCGAAATCCTTGCGCATCTGCGCGTACGGATTGTCGACGCCGTTCTTGTGGTTCTTGGCGGCGATCATCGCCAGCGCATCCGACTGGTCGCCATAACGCTGGAAATAGGCCTGTGCGATCTTGCCGAAGACGCCGGCAAAGCCGGCCGGCGTGTCGCCCTCCTCCGGCAGATAGGAAGCTTTCAGCAGGTTCTTCCCGATCTCAGGCCCGGGCGTCGTCGTCATCTGCTCGGCGCCGACCACCAGCACGATGCGGGCAGCGTTTGCGTCGATGGCGCGGATGCCTTGGCGGACCGCTGCCGAACCGGTGGCGCAAGCATTCTCGACCCGCGTCGCCGGCTTGAAGCGCAGTCGGTCGTCGGCCTGCAACACGAGGCTGGCGGTAAAATCCTGTGGGGAAAAGCCGGCATTGAAGTGGCCGAGCACGATCTCGTCGACCTCATCCGGGCCGATGCCGGCATGGTCGAGCGCGTCGACCGCGACCTTGGTGATCAGGCCTTCCAGCGTCTCGCCTTCCAGCTTGCCGAAGCGCGAATGCGCCCAGCCAACGATGCATGCGGTCATGGCGGTCTCCATCCTTGGCGCCAGCCTAACATGTGGGCAAATGGCGCACTTCGCCTTTATTGTTCAAATATAAACAATCCCGCCCGCATCGAAAAGGGCCGCAAGCCGACAATCGCTTGGTGCAGGTTCCAATCGGATCGTTTTTTGTTGATTGACGCGTCAATAAAAAATAATCTCCGCCGCAAAAGCCGGGAACATCATGCCTAAAGTCGGAATGGAACCGTTGCGCCGCAAGGCGCTCATCGACGCGACGATCACGGCGATCGGCGAGCGCGGCTCGCTTGACGTGACCATGTCGGAGATAGCGGGGCGCGCCGGTGTGTCGTCAGCATTGGCTCACCACTATTTCGGCGCCAAGGATGAGCTGCTGCTGGCGACGATGAGGCATATTCTGGCCGAGCTGACGATCGACATGCGGCGCGCGCTGCAATCCGCCGGCTCGCCGCGCGAACGCGTTTCGGCGGTGGTCGCCGTCAACTTCTCCGACATCCAGTTCCGGCCGGAAACCATCGCGGCCTGGCTCGCCTTTTATGTCGATGCACAGAAATCATCGGCCCTGCGCCGGCTGCTCAGGGTCTATGCGCGGCGGCTGCATTCCAACCTGATGAGCGGACTGACCGGCATACTGCCGCGCAACGAGGCCGACCGCGCGGCGGAAGCGGTCGCGGCGATGATCGACGGGCTGTACATCAGGCGCGCGCTGAAGGACGGCGTGCCGGATGCTCAAACCGCGATCGCGCTGGTCGAAGATTATCTCGAAATCAAACTCGGCGGGCGACAGACACAGTGACACCCTCAGTGATATCAAGGCGACCCAACATCCTGATCGTCATGGTCGATCAGCTCAACGGCACGCTGTTTGCGGACGGGCCGGCGGACTTCCTGTATGCGCCGCACCTCAAGGCGCTGGCCGCACGCTCGGCGCGCTTCGGCAACAACTACACGGCCTCGCCGCTTTGCGCGCCGGGCCGCGCCGCCTTCATGAGCGGGCAATTGCCGTCGCGCATCCAGGTCTATGACAACGCCGCCGAATTCGCTTCCTCGATCCCGACCTATGCGCATCATCTGCGCGGCGCCGGCTACTACACTTGCCTATCGGGCAAGATGCATTTCGTCGGCCCTGACCAGTTGCACGGTTTCGAGGAGCGGCTGACCACCGACATCTATCCCGCCGATTTCGGCTGGACGCCGGATTACCGCAAGCCCGGCGAGCGTATCGACTGGTGGTATCACAATTTGGGCTCTGTCACCGGCGCCGGCGTTGCCGAGATCACCAACCAGATGGAGTATGACGACGAGGTCGCCTTCCACGCGGTGCAAAAACTTTACGATCTTGCCCGCACCTCCGAGGACGAGGCCAGCCGGCCCTGGTGCCTGACGGTTTCCTTCACCCACCCGCACGACCCCTATGTCGCACGGCGGCAATATTGGGATCTCTATGAAGACTGTCCGGCGCTTGAGCCGGAGGTGGGATTCATCCCCTATGCCAATCAGGACCCGCATTCGCAGCGGCTCTACCGGGCCAGCGACTACGACAGTTTCAACATCACACCCGAGCAGATCCGCCGCTCGCGGCGCGGCTACTACGCCAACATCTCCTATCTCGACGACAAGGTCGGCGAGATGGTGTCGGTGCTGGAACGCACGCGCATGCTGGACGACACGGTCGTCCTGTTCTGCTCCGACCATGGCGACATGCTTGGCGAGCGCGGCCTGTGGTTCAAAATGAACTTCTTCGAAGGTTCGGCGCGGGTGCCGCTGATGATCGCCGGCAAGGGTATTCCTGCCGGGCTGGTCGAGGCGCCGGTCTCCAACCTCGACGTGACGCCGACACTGTGCGATCTCGCCGGCATCGACATCTCTGCCATCGCGCCGTGGACCGATGGCCAGTCGCTGCTGCCGTTGCTTGATGGCGGACAGCGCACCGCGCCGGTGCTGATGGAATATGCCGCCGAGGGCTCCAACGCGCCGTTGGTGGCGATCCGCGACGGCCGCTACAAATTCATCCATTGCGAGATCGACCCGCCGCTTCTGTTCGATCTCGAAGCCGATCCGCAAGAACGCACCAATCTTGCCACCGATCCGGCGCATGCCGATCTGGTGGCGGCCTTCACGGGAGCCGTGCGAGCGCGCTGGGACATGACGGCATTCGATGCCGCGGTGCGCGTCAGCCAGGCGCGGCGC
The DNA here is from genome assembly GCF_040323255.1 of Mesorhizobium sp. M0052. Taxonomy (NCBI): domain Bacteria; kingdom Pseudomonadati; phylum Pseudomonadota; class Alphaproteobacteria; order Hyphomicrobiales; family Phyllobacteriaceae; genus Mesorhizobium; species Mesorhizobium sp. M0052. The sequence goes on from NZ_JAMYUS010000006.1 coordinate 311,813, forward strand.
TGGGTGGTTTATCCCGCGCTGCGCAACGGCACGCATTACCCCTGGGAATTCCAGCCACTGCAGAAGGCGTCGGAACGCTACATGCGCAACCACATGAACCTCGACAATCTCGAGGAACAGAAACGCTTTCCGCGAGGCGAATGATGACAATTGTCCCCTCCCTCGAGCACCTCAGACAGGCCTATGCCGTGACGTCGAAGGCGACGCAGATCACGCCTTTGCTGGAATCGACAGCCTTGGCCAACGAGACGGGTGCGGCCCGCGTCTTTATCAAGCCGGAATCGCTGCAATGGGCGGGATCGTTCAAGGTGCGCGGGGCCTATTGGCGGTTGAAGCGGCTGTCGCCGGATGAGGCCAGAAAAGGCGTCGTCGCCTACTCCTCCGGCAATTTCGCGCAAGGGTTGGCGGCTGCCGGCCAGGCGCTCGGCATTCCCGTCACCATCGTCATGCCGATCGACGCGCCGGCCGCCAAGCGCGATGCGACCGCAGGCTATGGCGCGCGCGTCGTGCTGACCGATCATGGCGAGCGCGCCCGTGAAGAGGTCGCAGCCGCCAAGGCCCGCGAGATTGCCGAGACCGAAGGGCTGGCGTTGCTGCATCCATTCGACGATCCGGAGATCGTTGCCGGCCAGGCCGGCGCCGGGCTCGAAGCGCTCGAACAACTCGAGGCAAAGGACGCCAGTGCCGACCTTCTGTTCTGCTCGGTCGGCGGCGGCGGACTGATCGGCGGCATGTCGCTCGCCTTCCACTATCTGTCGCCGGCAACCGAGATCATTGGCGTCGAGCCGGAAGGCTTCAACGGCATGGGTGCATCGCTAGCGCATGGCGCCATCGAGACCATGCCGATCGCGCCGAAGTCGATCTGCGACGGGCTGATGTCGCGGCGGCCGGGCGACGCGCCGTTTGCGGCGGTCAAGACCGCCGGCGTGCGCGGCATCACCGTCGATGATGGCTCCGTGCGGCGGGCAATGAAGATCGCCTTCGAACGGATGAAGCTGGTGCTCGAGCCATCGGGCGCCGCCTCTCTGGCGGCGCTTCTCGGCGGCAAGGTGGATGTGACGGGTAAAACGGTCCTGGTCATGGCTACCGGCGGCAATGTCTCGCTCGCCGATTTTATTTCGCATATGAACGATGGGCGCATGTGAACCATGCTTGAAGCAGACTTCGTCATCATCGGCTCCGGCTCGGCCGGCTCGGCCATGGCCTACCGACTGTCGGAAGACGGCAAGCATTCGGTGATCGTCATCGAGTTCGGCGGTACCGATATCGGGCCGCTGATCCAGATGCCGTCGGCGCTGTCGATCCCGCTCAACATGAGCCTTTACGACTGGGGCTTTGCCAGCGAACCGGAGCCGCATCTCGGCGGCCGCGTGCTGGCGACGCCACGCGGCAAGGTGATCGGCGGCTCGTCCTCGATCAACGGCATGGTCTATGTCAGGGGCCACGCACGCGACTTCGACCACTGGGCCGAACAGGGGGCGGCCGGCTGGGGCTTCGCCGACGTGCTGCCCTATTTCAAGCGCATGGAGGACAGTGACGGCGGCGAGGACGGCTGGCGCGGCCACGGCGGCCCGCTGCACGTCCAGCGTGGCCCGCGCAAGAATCCGCTCTACGGCGCCTTTGTCGAGGCCGGCCGCCAAGCCGGGTTCGAACTGACCGACGACTACAATGGCTGGAAGCAGGAAGGCTTCGGACCGATGGAGCAAACCATTCGCGGCGGCCGCCGCTGGTCGGCTGCGTCGGCCTATCTGAAGCCGGCGCTCAAGCGGCAAAATGTCAGCGTGATCAGAGGCTTCGCCCGCCGGGTGATCATCGAGAATCAGCGTGCCGTCGGAGTCGAGATCGAAGCTCACAAACAGATTCAGGTCGTTAAGGCACGACGTGAGGTGATCGTCGCCGCATCGTCGATCAATTCGCCCAAGATCCTGATGCTATCCGGTATCGGCCCGGCCGCGCATCTCACGGGGAACGGCATCCAGGTCGTGGCCGACCGGCCCGGTGTCGGCCGCAATCTGCAGGATCATATGGAGCTCTACATCCAGCAGGAATCGACCCAGCCGATCACGCTGAATTCGGTTCTCAACCCATTCTCCAAGACGCTGATCGGGGCGCAGTGGCTGTTCTTCAAGACCGGCCTCGGCGCCACCAACCATTTCGAGGCCGCGGCCTTCGTGCGCTCGCAGGCCGGTGTCGACTACCCCGATATCCAGTACCACTTCATCCCGGCGGCGGTGCGCTATGACGGCAAGGCGGCGGCGAAGGCGCATGGCTTCCAGGCGCATGTCGGGCCGATGCGGTCGAAGTCGCGCGGTTCGGTGACGCTGCGCTCGCCCGACCCGAAAGCGACGCCGGTCATCCGCTTCAACTACATGTCGCATCCAGACGACTGGACCGAGTTCCGCCACTGCATCCGGCTGACCCGCGAGATCTTCGGCCAGAAGGCTTTTGACGGCTTCCGCGGCAAGGAAATCTCGCCGGGTTCGCATGTCCAGTCGGACGAGGATCTCGACGCCTTCATCCGGGATCATGCCGAGAGCGCCTATCACCCGTGCGGCACCTGCAAGATGGGTCGGGCCGATGACATCACGAGCGTCGTCGATCCGGAGTGCCGCGTCATCGGCATCGACGGGTTGCGGGTCGCCGACTCCTCGATCTTTCCGCGCGTCACCAATGGCAATCTCAACGCGCCCTCGATCATGACCGGCGAAAAGGCCTCCGACCACATTCTCGGCCGCACGCCGCTGGCGCCATCCAACCAGGAACCCTGGATCAATCCGCGCTGGCAGGTGGCGGATCGATAGGGCATTGTCCGGCGGACTGCTCCGCAATAGCGAATACATCTGGAGAACAGCATGCGCGCCCAGCCAACGGCATCGCACTATGTCAACGGCCGCTACATCGAGGACGAAGGCGGCGCGCCGCTGCCGGTGATCTATCCGGCGACCGGTGAGGTCATCGCCACTTTGCATTCGGCGACTCCGAACGTGCTGGAGCTCGCCATCGAAGCCGCGCGGGCCGCACAACCGGCCTGGGCGCGGATGAAGCCGGTCGAGCGTGGCCGCATCCTGCGCCGCGCCGCCGACATTTTGCGCGCGCGCAACGCCGATCTGGCGCGGATCGAGACGCTCGACACGGGCAAAGCGATCCAGGAGACGCTGGTGGCGGATGCACTATCGGCCGCCGACTGCCTCGAATATTTCGGCGGCGCGGTTGCCGCCTTCAACGGCGAGGCGATCGATCTTGGTGGACCTTTTGCCTATACGCGCCGCGAGGCGCTCGGTGTGTGCGTCGGCATCGGCGCCTGGAACTATCCGATCCAGATCGCCGGCTGGAAATCCGCCCCGGCGCTCGCCATGGGCAACGCCATGGTATTCAAGCCTTCGGAGAACACGCCGCTGTCGGCGCTGGCGCTGGCCGAGATCTACTCAGAGGCGGGCCTGCCCGACGGGCTGTTCAACGTCGTGCAAGGCTATGGCGAAGTCGGCGCCGGCCTCGTCGGCCATGATGTCGTTGCCAAGGTTTCGGTGACCGGCTCGGTGCCGACCGGCCGCAAGGTGCTGTCGCTCGCCGGTTCGAAGATGAAGCATGCGACGATGGAACTCGGCGGCAAGTCGCCGCTGATCGTGTTCGACGATGCCGATCTCGAAAACGCCATCGGCGGCGCCATGCTCGGCAATTTCTATTCGAGCGGGCAGATCTGCTCCAACGGCACGCGTGTTTTCGTACAAAGCGGCATCCATGACCGCTTCGTCGACCGGCTGGTCGAGCGGACGAAAAAGATCCGCATCGGCGATCCGCTCGATCCTGAGACGCAGATGGGGCCGCTGGTCAACAAGGCGCAGCAGGAGAAGGTCGTTTCCTACATCGCGGCCGGCAGGCAGGATGGAGCAACGCTCGCCTGCGGTGGCAACGTGCCGTCGCTGCAAGGGTTCGATGGCGGCTTCTTTGTAGAACCAACCGTGTTCACCGGTGTCACCGATAAGATGCGCATTGCGCGCGAGGAGATTTTCGGGCCGGTGATGAGCGTGCTGAAGTTCGACGGCGAGGACGAGGTGATCGACCGCGCCAACGACACCGAATTCGGCCTCGCCGCCGGCGTCTTCACCCGCGACCTGCAGCGCGCTCATAGGGTGATCGCCGAACTGCAGGCCGGCACCTGCTGGATAAACGCCTACAATCTGACGCCGGTGGAAATTCCGTTTGGCGGGGTGAAGCAATCCGGCATCGGGCGCGAGAACTCGCTGGCGGCTTTAGCGCTCTATTCGCAGCTGAAGGCGGTGTATGTCGAGACCGGGGATGTAGCGAGCCCGTATTGAGGGGTTGGCGCGAGGCACCCCCCTGGCCCGGTAGGGCAGAGGGGGGTGCCTCGCACCGGCCTCTCAACAACCTCACCCCTTCTGCGCCGTGCCGTCCAGATACTGCGTCAGCGCGCAGACCAGATGATAGAAGATGCTGGCCGGCACGTCCGATGCCAAGGAGCGGCCGCGTTCGTCGATGCGGTCAATCCACAGGCCGAGCGGGGCCGGATCGATGTGCCAGCGGAACAGGCGGCCGACGCGCGCCTCGATTTCCGGCTTGAGGTCGGGACCACCCGAGCCATCCAGCGCAATCGCCGCCTTGATCGCTTCGGCCTGTGGCCAGCTCCGCGACACAAGGTCGAGCGGCAGGCCCTGTCTGGAGACCGCGCCGTAGGCAAGGCCGGTGGCGCGGTTGAGGCCGTTGGCGATGGCCGAGGCGTAGAGCTTGCGGGCAAAATTGCTCAACTCGCCCTGGCCGCTGCGGGCGACAAAATCGGTGAGCAGCGAGGCCCATTCGAAATGATGGCCGGGCTCGGTCCATGTGCCCTTCTCGCCGGCGGCCGGCTTCCACCCGGCGTCGAAATATTCGCCCAGCGTCCAGCTCTCGGCATCGAAGAAATGACTGCGGAAAAGGTCGATGATGCGCGCGGCGCGGCGCAGATAGGTGCGGTCGCCGGTCGCCTCATACCAGGCGAGGAAGGCCTCGAGCAGATGCATATGCGGGTTGGAGCGCCGCTCGCCCTCGCCATCGGATGTCTCGAGAAAGCCGGTCATGCGGCTGTCCTCGAGATGCGCGTCGAGGAACACGAAGGTCTCCTGGCCCAGCCGCAGCGCATCCGGATCGCCGCACATATGCGCATGCGCCAGCGCCAGCAGCACGCAGGAATGGTCGTAGGCATCCTCGGTTGGGTCGGCGACGGAGCCGTCGACATTGAGCGTGCGCACCCAGCCGCCCCGGTCCGTGCGGCCCTTCCCGGCCATGAAGGCGATGCCATGGGAGATCAGGCGATCGGCTGGACCGTCCCAGCCGCGGGCCTTGGCAACGGCGAAGGCGTAGACTTGCCTCGCCGTCGTGCGCATGCGCTTGGGCTTCAGCAGCGCCTCGCCGTCGAAGCCGAGCGCCTCGTGGAAGCCGCCATGACGCTCATCGACGCCTGAAGTCGACCACAGCGGCAAGGTCTCCTCGAACAGCCAGTGATGCACGCGCCGACGCCAGGCGCCGCTCTCGATGACGCGGTCGTGTGCCGGCGTAAACCTGGTTTCCAGCCGTCCCGATTTCTCCAGCTGCTCGACGATCTTCTTGACGTGCTGGCTGTGGCTGACCGGCGCGACGAAGGTGGCATCCGCCGTCGAGACGATCGCGACGTCCTTCATGCCGATCGCCGACAAAAGCCGGCCGTCGCTTCTGATGTAGGAGTTCTCGCAATCGATGGCGACGACATCGCCGACGACGACATTGCCATTGGCATCAGCAGGGCCGACATCGAGCAGCGACTGCCAGGAGCCGAGGTCGTTCCAGCGGAAGCCGGCCGGCACCATGGCGATGTCCTTGGCCCGTTCCATGATCGCGTAGTCGATCGAGTTCGAAGGGATGGCGGCGTAGAGGTCGAGCGGCATATAGAGGCCGGACAGATCCGAAGTCGCTGCCTTGTAGGCCGCTTCGGTGGCCTGCCAGATGTCGGGCTGGAAGGCCGCAAATGCGTCGCGCATGGCGCCGGCGCGAAACAGGAAAATGCCGGTGTTCCAGTAGAAGGTGCCCGCACTGAGATAGCTCTGCGCAGTAGCGAGGTCGGGCTTTTCGACGAAGCGCGACACGTCGAAGACGCCGCCGCTTTCGGCTGCGACTTCGATATACCCATAGCCGGTCTCGGGCTGCGTCGGCTTGATGCCGAACACCACCAGACGGCCGGAAAGGGCTGCCTGGCTGCCAGCCTGGACGCTCTGCCAGAACTGCCTGGGGGTGGCGATTTCGTGGTCGGACGGAACCACCAGAACCAGGCTGTCGCCGAACTCCGACAATGTGCGCAACGCGGCCAGCGCCACGGCGGCAGCCGTGTTGCGCCCGGTCGGCTCGAACAGCGGGCCACCGCCGGCGAGGTCGAGGCCGGCAAGGTCGGCATGCACGCGCTCGGCATGGCGCTCGGCGGCGATCAGGAAGATCGGCGTTTCGCCCTCCGGCCGCGCCGTCAGCCGGCGCAGTGTCTTGGCCAGCATCGAGCCGTCGCCGGAAAGATCGTGGAACTGTTTCGGGTTGTCCTCGCGCGACAGCGGCCACAGCCGCGAACCGACACCGCCGCTCATGACAAAACTGACGATGCGCTCGGTCATGAAAGGTCCAATCAGAACGTCTGGTTGTAAGCGCCGACTTCGGGGCTGCGGCGCAGCACGGCGTCGACCGCCTCGAACATCTGCCGGCGGCGGTCGGACGATACCGGGCTTTCGACAACCACGACAAGCTCCGGCTTGTTCGACGACGCCCGTACCAGGCCCCAGGTGCCATCTTCGGCCACGATGCGCACGCCGTTGACGGTGATCAGCTCGGCGATCTTCTGGCCGGCAAAAGCCTTGCCGGCGCGCTGCATCGCCTGGAAGTCCGCCACCACCCGATCGACCACGCCGTATTTCACGTCATCGGCGCAATGCGGCGACATGGTCGGCGTGCCGAAGGTCAGCGGCAGCGCGCGATAGAGATCGGCCATCGAACTTGTGGGGTTGCGGACGAGCATCTCACAAATGGCTATTGCCGTGATGAGACCGTCATCATAGCCGCGGCCGATCGGCGGATTGAAGAAGAAATGGCCCGACTTCTCGAAGCCGGCGACGGCGCCAAGCTCGGCGACGCGGCGCTTGATGTAGGAATGGCCGGTCTTCCAGTAATCGGTGACCGCGCCATTGGCGCGCAGGACTCTGTCGGTGTTGAACAGGCCGGTCGACTTGACGTCGACGACGAAGGTCGAGCCGGGATATTGGGTTGATATGTCCCGCGCGAGCATGACGCCGACCTTGTCGGCGAAGATCTCGTTGCCCTCATTGTCGACCACGCCGCAACGGTCGCCGTCGCCGTCGAAGCCCAGCCCGACATCGGCGCCGGTTTCCAGCACCTTGTCCCTGATGGCATGCAGCATCTGCATGTCCTCAGGGTTGGGGTTATAGCGCGGAAAAGTGTGGTCGAGCTCGACATCGAGGGGGATCACCTCGCAGCCGATGCGCTCCAGCGCCTGCGGCGCAAAGGCGCCGGCGGTGCCGTTGCCGCAGGCGGCCACAACCCTCAACTTGCGCGCGATGCGCTTGTCCCTGGTCAGGTCGTCGAGATAGGTCTCGCGGAACCCGGAGACGAAATCGTAGGAGCCGCCGCCGGCAAGGTCGAAATCGCCTGAAAGCACGATCCGTTTCAGCGCGCTCATTTCCTCCGGCCCGAAGGTCAGCGGCCGCGCCGCGCCCATCTTGACCCCGGTCCAGCCATTCTCGTTGTGTGACGCCGTGACCATGGCGACGGACGCCGCGTCGAGTGCGAACTGGGCGAAATAGGCCATTGGCGAGAGCGCCAGGCCGATATCCCTAACCCTGGCGCCGGCGGCCATCAGGCCGGACACCAGCGCCAGCTTGATGCCAAGCGAATAGGAACGGAAATCATGGCCGGTGACGATGTCGGGCCCAGCGCCAAGGCGGCGAATCAAGGTGCCAAGCCCCATGCCGAGCGCCTGCACGCCGATCAGGTTCAGCTCCGGCGGCTGCGCGGAGCCGGCGTGGCCGAACCACCAGCGCGCGTCGTATTCGCGAAAGCCGGACGCCTTGATCAGCGCTTCGGTTTCGAGTTCGAAGCTGTTGGGCCGGGCGTCGCCTACGATTTTCAGGGGCAAGGCAGCAAAGCTCCAGATGGCGAAAACACGATCTATCGAGGCTGCGACTTAGCACACAAGGCTTTAAGCCGGGTTTATCCCGGGAGGGAAAGCCAAGCTTTGCGGCAATGCCCAACGAAAGCCAACGAAATGCGACAGAAGCGCTGCCATTGCCGCTTGCAGGAACGGTATGCGGCGGCTATAAGCCCGCGGTCTGGTCACGGAGTGTAGCGCAGCCTGGTAGCGCACCTCGTTCGGGACGAGGGGGTCGCAGGTTCAAATCCTGCCACTCCGACCAGAAAAAACAGATACTTAGGTATTTGTTTCTCCCGACCCACAAGATAGCTTGATGCAAACCGGCCGCGTCGGCGTCGCTGTCAGCATGGTGTTTTGACGCGACAACCTTCCGCGCTACCTCGATAATAGGAATGCCGCCGAGACAGCGGCCGGAACGAGGTTTGCGGAAGATGAATTTGTTGATTTCAAGCGCAGGCCGGCTGTCAGCGATGCTTGTTCTTTTCCTGATGGCAGGCTGCTCATCGCTGGGCAGCGCGGTCAACCCGGCGAAATACGACCGCATGACATGCGCCGAGCTCAATAATGCGGTGGGCGATACCGCGCGCGAAATCTCGCAGACCGCCATCACCCGCGGCAAGGTCACCAACACCAGCGTGCCGAACTGGCTGCTCGGCGGGGCACGCGTCAAGAGCGCCGTCGCCAACCGCGAGACGGCCAGGATCGAACGGCTGAAAGAGCGCGAGGCAGCCATTGTCGCCACGAGGACCAGCCGATGCCCCAGGTCAGCGGGCTGAGCGATTCGGCCCTGCCCTGTTGATTAACCTCACGCTACTATCTCAAGCACTCAACCGGAACCGGGTCACATCGATCGCCGCAGCCATCAGCGTCTGCGTGTAGGCCGCCTTCGGGTTGCTGAAGATCTCTTCCGTCGGCCCTTCCTCGACGATCTTGCCCTGCCTCATGACGATGATGTAGTCGGCCATGGCGCGCACCACGGAGAGATCGTGGCTGATGAAGAGGTAGGACAGTTCGTGGTCGGCCTGCAGCTTGCGCAGCAATTCGACGATCTGCCTCTGCACCGAGCGGTCGAGCGCCGAAGTCGGCTCGTCCAGCACCACCAGTTTGGGCTTCAGGATCACGGCACGCGCGATGGCGATGCGCTGGCGCTGGCCGCCGGAGAATTCGTGCGGGTAGCGGTTGCGTGCGTTGGGATCGAGTCCGACCTCGAGCAAGGCCTCGACGGCGCGCTGATCGCGTTGCTTGCCTGACAGGTTCGGCTCATGCACCAGAAGCCCTTCGGTGATGATCTGGCCGACGGTCATGCGCGGCGACAGCGAGCCGAACGGATCCTGGAAGACGAGTTGCATCTCACGTCGCAGCGGCCGCATCGCCTGGCGGTCGGCGGTGGAGATGTCGCGGTCGCCGAAGCGGATGACACCGTCGCTGGGCAACAGGCGCAGAAGTGCGCGGCCGAGCGTCGATTTTCCCGAACCGGACTCGCCGACGATACCGATGGTCTGGTTGCGCTTCAGCCGGATCGAAATGTGATCGACGGCGCGTAGCAGCAGCGGTTCGCCGGCAAGGAAGCCGCCGCCGATCTTGAAGGTCACTTCGACATTGCGGCCCTCCAGCAGCACCGGAGCGCTGGGCGGCGGCGCCGCCTTGGTGCCGGTCGGTTCGGCCGCCAGCAGCATTTTGGTATAGGCATGCTGCGGGTTGGCGAAAAGTGCTTCCGCCTCGCCTTCCTCGACCACCTCGCCATAGCGCATGACATAGACGCGGTCGGCAAAGCGCCGGACGATGCCGAGATCGTGGGTGATAAAGACGATGGCCATGCCGAGCTTGCGCTGCAATTCGGCGAGCAGCACCAGGATCTGCGCCTGGATGGTGACGTCGAGCGCCGTCGTCGGCTCGTCGGCGATCAGGATGTCGGGGTCGTTGGCCAATGCCATGGCGATCATGACGCGCTGGCGCTGGCCGCCCGACATTTCGTGCGGATAGGATTTCATCCGCCGCTCGGGATCGGGGATATGCACCAGCCTGAGCAGCTTGAGCGCCTCGTTCCGTGCCTCGGCTGCGTTCAGCCCGCGGTGCTTGCGGATCGGTTCGATCAGCTGGTTGCCGATCGAATAGAGCGGATCGAGCGAGGTCATCGGCTCCTGGAAGATCATGCTGATCTTGGCGCCGCGCACCTTGTTGAGGTCGCTCTTGGTCATGGTCAGAAGATTGCGGCCGCGATAGTCGACGTGACCCGTCGCCTCGCCATTGGACGCCAGCAGGCTCATCGCCGCCATCATGGTCTGGCTCTTGCCGGATCCGGATTCGCCGACCACGGCAACGGTTTCACCTGCCTTGACGTGGATGTTGATGCCCTTGACCGCTTCGACCGCGCCGTCGAGCGTGCGGAAGCGGACGCGAAGGTCCTTGACGCTGAGGATCGTTTCGGGCGCTTCCATCGCAACGGTCCCCATCTTATCGGTCCCCATCTTTATCCGTCCCATCTTCATCGGTCTCTTGGATCGAGCGCGTCGCGCAGGCCGTCGCCGACGAAGTTCAGCGCAAACAGCGTCGACACGAGGAAGAAGGCGGGGAACAAAAGCAGCCAGTTGGCGGTGCCGATGTTCTTGGCGCCGACCGAGATGAGCACGCCCCAGCTGGTCATCGGCTCCTGCACGCCAAGGCCGAGGAAGGACAGGAAGCTTTCCAGGATGATGACCTGCGGCACCAGCAGCGTCATGTAGATCACCACTGGTCCGAGCAGATTGGGGATGACATGGCGCAGCAGTATGCCGCGCTGGCCGACGCCCATGGCTTCGGCCGCCTGGACATACTCCTGCCGCCGGATCGACAGCGCCTGGCCGCGCACGATGCGCGCCATGTCGAGCCACAGCACCGCTCCCACCGCCAGGAACATCAGCACGAAGTTGCGGCCGAAGAACACCACCAGCATGATGACGAAGAAAATGAAGGGCAAGGAATAGAGCACGTCGACGATGCGCATCATCACCTCGTCGATCTTGCCGCCGGAAAAGCCTGCCGCCGCCCCGTAGAGGACGCCGATGACCACGGCGACAATGCCGGCAAGCAGGCCGATGGCCAGCGAGATGCGCCCTGCCATCAGCGTTCGCGAGAGAAGATCGCGACCGGTGTTGTCGGTGCCGAACAGGAAGTACTGCTGTTTGACCGACGCAGTCATAGTCAATTCGAGCCCGTCGGCCGATTTGCTCTCTATCTTGGTATCGTCGAAGGCATCGGAGCGGTCGAGATAGCGGATGTTGCGGTCGTCGATCGGTTTGGTCGAGGTGACGGTGACGGTGACGCGACTGCCGTCCAGTTTCCACTCCTTGATGTCGACGCGCATGCGCTTGATGGCATCCTTGAGCGCCGTCTCGATCATGTCGGGCTTCGGATAGGCTGAAAAGCTTGGCGGCGTGCGCACATAGTCGGCATAGATGGTGGTGTACTGATGCGGCACGAACCAGGGGCCGAAGATGCTGATGACGCCAATAAAGGCCAGGTAATAGAGGCTGAACATGGCGGCGCGGTTGGCTTTGAGGCGCGCCCATGCGTCGCCCCAGAGCGAGCGGCCGACGACGGCCGGCGGAGCGGCGGCGGCTGTGATGTCAGTCATAGCGTACCCTCAGTCATAGCGTACCCTCGGGTCGACGACCGCGTACATGACGTCGACGATCAGGTTGAAGACGATGGTGAAGAGCGCGATCACCACCACGGTCCCCATCACCAGCGTGTAGTCGCGGTTGAGCGCGGCATCGACGAAATAGCGGCCGACACCGGGAATGGAGAAGATGGTCTCGACGATGACCGAACCGGTGAGCAGCGCCGCGGCTGCCGGACCGGTGAAGGAAACGATCGGCAGGATGGCGCCGCGCAGCGCGTGCTTGACCACCACCGACCAGTCGGAGAGGCCGAGCGCACGCGCCGTTCGGATATGATGCGAACGCAAGCTCTCGATCATCGACCCGCGCATCAGGCGGGCAACGATGGCGATCTGCGGCAAGGCCAGCGTCAGCACCGGGCCGATCTTGTTGATCAATGCGCCATCACCCCAGCCGCCGATCGGCAACAGCTTCCAGGTCAATCCGAACACCAGCTGAATCACAGGAGCGATGACGAAGGTGGGGATAGTGCTGCCGGCGGTCGCCAGCGCAATCACCGTATAGTCGCCAAGCTTGTTCTGGTTGAGCGCGGCGATGGTGCCGAGCACCGAACCAAGCAGCAGCGCCAGGATCAGCGCCGAGGTGCCGAGCTGGACCGATATCGGCAGCCCCTTGGCAAACAGTTCGGTGACGGTGAAGTCAGGCAAATTGTAGCTCGGCCCGAAATTGCCGCGCAGGAGATTGCCGAGATAGTGGGCATATTGCAGCCAGAGCGGATCGTCGAGGCCGAACTGTGCTTCCAGATTGGCCCTGATCTCGGGACTGAGGCCCCGCTCCTGATTGAAGGGGCCGCCCGGTGCGACGCGTATCAGGAAGAACGCCATGGTCACGATGACGAACAGCGTCGGAATGGCGGTCAGAAGCCGCCGTAAGATGTATCGCAGCATCGGCGCCCCGCTTCGGCCAGAGCGACATACGTCCATGCGGACGCATTGCCACGCTCCGGCGCCAAATCTTCGCACCGGGCTTGCCGAAAATCGACCACGACTTTCGGACCGGTGCGATGACCGACCAGTCCGGGGGGGGGGGGGGGGGGGGGGGGGGGGGGGCGGAGGGGGGGTTGAGTAATGGGGGTTGGGGTTATCGAAAAAGAACAAGGGGCGGCATGAGTGGGTGAGTGGGAGGCGTGGGGGGGGGGTGGTGATT